>JAAZBL010000277.1 GCA_012513825.1 Limnobacter sp.
ACGGCCCGTTCGTCCGTCGGCTGTTCCTGCGCTCGACCGGCATGGACATCATGCCCGAACTCGTCCAGAAGACGATGATCCTGAACGGGCGAATCGTCGAGGTGCCCGCCCACCTCGACTGGAGCAGACAGCTCGAGGCCGGTCCGAGGCGCTCGTCCAGCATGCGGGTGGTGCGGCACATCGGTTCCACGCTGGTGTCAGGCTTCATCTTCCGTCCCTTCGTGATGCTGTTGCTGCCGGGGCTGCTGCTGTTCCTGTTCTCGCTCTACGTGAACGCCTGGGTCGTCTACGAGTTCCTGCGCGCGCTGCCCGGCGCCGGCGGCCAGATGCACCTGGCGGCGCTCGCCGTCTACAGCGACCATCCGCAGACACTGTTCATCGGAACGCTTTCGCTGGTCCTGTCGGTGCAGCTGATCGGGATGGGCGCGATGTCGCTGCAGAACGCGCGCTATTTCAAGGACGCGTACTACATGGGGAGCGAGCTGCGACGCCAGCTCGAACGTTTGAGCCCTGTCGATTCGCAGTCGACGATCGAGCCGCGTGCTGCGCTCGAACACGCGATGCCTCGCGCATCGCCGATCGGCAGCGAACTGCGACGGGAGTTCGAACGTGCGCTTCCCGACGGTTCGCCGTCGGAAGACTGCCGGTAACGGCGCAGGCGATCGTGATTGCACCGGCCGACGGGCAGCCCGAGATCGCGGTTGTCGGCGGAGGCGTGCTCGGGATGACGCTCGCGATGCGGCTGCGCCAGCGCGGCGCGCGCGTCACGCTGCTCGAGGCGGCGCCGGCGTCCGGCGGGCTGGCCGGCTCGGAGACGATCGGTGGGCATGTATGGGACCGCTTCTACCACGTGATCCTGCTTTCGGACCTCGGCACGCGCGGCTTGATCGAAGAGCTCGGCCTCGGCGACCGGTTGCGCTGGGGGCGAACCCGGACCGGTTTCTTCACTGACGGACGCCTGTATTCGATGTCCAACAGCGTCGAGTTCCTCCGCTTCCCGCCGCTGGGCCCGGCCGACAAGCTGCGCCTCGCCGGCACGATCTTCGCCGCGTCGCGGATCCGCGACTCGCTGCCGCTGGAACGCGAGCTGGCGGTGGACTGGCTGAAGCGCTGGTCGGGGCGGCGCGTGCTCGAACGGATCTGGCTGCCGTTGCTGCGCAGCAAGCTCGGCGAAAACTACCGGCTCGCCAGTGCCGCGTTCATCTGGGCGATCATCGCGAGGATGTACGCGGCGCGTCGTTCGGGGCTCAAGGAGGAGATGTTCGGCTACGTCGACGGTGGCTACGCCGAGGTGCTGCGGGCATTGAGCCGGCGCCTCGACGAACTCGGCGTTACGACGCTGAAC
Source organism: Limnobacter sp. (assembly GCA_012513825.1). GTDB lineage: Bacteria > Pseudomonadota > Gammaproteobacteria > Burkholderiales > Burkholderiaceae_E > Zeimonas. The sequence goes on from JAAZBL010000277.1 coordinate 1,346, forward strand.
TCGGCGGCGGTCCAGCGCGTCGAGGATCGCGGCGAAGCCGGCGTCGACATCCGGCTCGCAGACGGGCGTCGCCTGCGCACCGCCAAGGCGGTGCTCACGCTGCCGACCGGGGCGGTCGCCGCCGTCTGCCCGCAGCTCGACGACGACGAGCACGAGCGGCTGCGCGGCGTCGTCTACCAGGGAATCGTCTGCGGGGCGATGCTGCTGCGCGAGCCGCTGTCGCCGTACTACGTGACCAACATCACCGATCCGGGCATCCCGTTCACCGGCATCATCGAGATGACCGCGCTCGTCGATCGCTCGCGCTTCGGCGGTCGTTCGCTCGTCTACCTGCCGCGCTACCTGGCGCAGGACGACCCGGCCTGGGGCCTCGACGACGACGAGGTCCGTCGGCAGAGCATCGATGCGCTGTGCCGGATGTATCCGCACTTCGACCCTGCCGGAGTCGTCGATTTCAAGGTGTCCCGCGCCAGGCAGGTGCTGGCGATCGCCACGATCGACTACACGGCGCGGGCGATGCCGCCGCTGCAGACTTCGCTGCCGAACGTCTTCCTCGTCAATTCCGCGCAGATCGCCAGCGGAACGCTCAATGTGAACGAGACGCTCGGCGTCGTCGCAAGACAATTGCCGCGCCTGGCCGGCGCGCTCGGCATGTCATGAACGCCACGAACACCGCACCCGTCGACGGCAGCCGCCCGCTTGCCAGCGTGTCGCTGGATCTCGACAACCTGTGGTCCTACATGAAGATCCGCGGCGACGAAGGCTGGCGCTCGCGGCCGTCGTACCTGGACACGCTGGTCCCCTACGTGCTCGATCTGCTCGATCGCGAGCGCCTGCGAATCACCTTCTTCGTCGTCGGCGCCGACGCCGCGCAAGCGGGCAACCACGCGCCTCTGCGGGCGCTGGCCCAGGCCGGCCACGAGATCGGCAACCATTCGTTCGAGCACGAGCCCTGGCTGCATCTGTACGACGCCGATGCGCTCGAGCGCGAGATCCGGCTCGCCGACCAGGCGATCGAGTCGGCCTGCGGCGTTCGGCCGGCCGGCTTCCGCGGCCCGGGATTCAGCTGGAGTCCGGAGCTTCTCGAGATCCTGGAGCGGCGGGGGCACGGCTTCGACGCATCGACGCTGCCGACCTGGCTGGGTCCGCTGGCGCGCAGCTTCTACTTCTGGACGGCGGGCCTCGACAAGGCCGAGCGCGAGCGACGCAAGGGCCTGTTCGGCAGCTTCGCCGACTGCCTCCGGCCGAACAAGCCGTACTACTGGCAGCTGGCCGGAGATCGCCGGCTGCTCGAAATCCCGGTGACCACGATTCCGCTGCTGCGCACGCCGTTCCACTTCAGCTACCTGGCCTATCTCGCGCGCTTTTCCGAGCCGGCGATGATCGCCTACCTGCGCACCGCGGTGTCCGCCTGCAGGCTGACGGGTACCGAGCCGAGCTTCCTGCTGCACCCGCTCGACGTGATCGGCGGTGACCAGGCGCCGGCACTGGCCTTCTTTCCGGGGATGGACATGTCGAGCGACTTGAAAACCCGACTGCTTCGGCGGGTGCTGCACGAGCTCGGCCGGCACTTCGATCTGGCGCCGATGGGCACCCACGCCGCCCGAGTGCATGCACGCGCCGGCGTGCCGATCCGGGTGCCGCCCGCCGGCGCCGCCCGCGCACAGGCCTGAGCGATGTGCGGGCTCGTTGCGGTGGTGCAGCCGGGCCGCGTGCCCGACCGGGCACTGCTTGCGCGGATGGCCGCAGCGATCGCTCACCGCGGGCCGGACGACGAAGGCCAGTTCGTGGCCGAAGGCATCGGCATGCATCACCGGCGCCTGTCGATCATCGACATCGCCGGCGGGCACCAGCCGATGTCGGCCGATGGCGTCGTCATCGTCTTCAACGGCGAACTCTACAACTACCTGGAGCTGCGCCGCGACCTCCAGGCGCAGGGGCACGTCTTCACGACCCGGTCGGATACCGAGGTGCTGCTGCGCATGTACCTGCAGCACGGTCCGCAGTGTTTCTCGCAACTCGACGGCATGTTCGCGCTGGTGCTGTACGACGCAAGGCAGCGCGTCTGCATCGCCGCACGCGACCCGTTCGGGATCAAGCCACTGTACTGGTGGCGAGGTGCCGGGCGCATCGCGTTCGCTTCCGAGATCAAGGCGCTGCTGCGCGACCCGGCGGTCGCCCGCGAGCTCGACCCGGTCGCGCTCGAAGACTATCTCGGCCTGCAATACGTGCTCGGCGAGCGCACCCTGTTCGCCGGGATCAGCAAGCTGCAGCCGGCGCACTACCAGGTCGTCGATGTCGACACGCTGACGGTGCGCAACGTGCGCTACTGGCAGGCCGACTACGCCGACGCCGGCGCAGGCGATGCGGAAAGCGCTGCCGAAGAGGTGAGGGCGCTGCTCGACGCCAGCGTGATGCGGCAGATGCGCAGCGACGTTCCGGTTGGCGCCTACCTGAGCGGCGGCCTCGATTCGAGCCTCGTATGTGCGCTGGCCGTCGACCATGCGGGCGCGCCTTTTCGCAGCTTCACCGGCGCGTTCCGTGAGGGGCCGTCGTTCGACGAAAGCGGACACGCGCTGACGCTTGCCCGGCATGTCGGCGCGCAAGCCGATCTGCTGTGGATCGACGAGGCCGACTGGATCGAGGAGATGCCGCGCCTGGCCTGGCAGATGGACGAGCCGGCGGCGGGGCCGGGCCTGTTCCCCCAGTTCATGGTCTCGAGAGCGGCCGCCGGCAAGGTCAAGGTCTGCCTGGGCGGGCAGGGCGGCGACGAAATCTTCGGCGGCTACGCACGCTACCTGATCGGCGCGCTCGAGCAGGCGCTGATCGACGCGATGGGCGGCCGCGAGCCAGGGCCCGGCGAACTGACCCTCGGCGAGCTCGAGCGCGGACTCGGCACGCTGGGCCCCTACCGGTCCCTGTTGCGCCGGAGCTGGGCGCAGGGCATCGATGCGCCGGCCCACCTGCGTTACCTGCGCCTCGTCGACCGCAGCGACGCGGCCGAGCAGATCCTGTCGCCGTCGATGCGCGAGCGGCTCGCGCATTCTTCGCTGCCCGAGCGCTTCGAACAGCTGTTCGAGCAGGCCGGCGACTGCAGCCACCTGAAGCGGATGCTGCACGCCGATCTCGTGTCGAGCCTGCCGGCCTTGCTCCAGGTCGAGGACCGCGTCAGCATGGCCGTGTCGCTCGAGTCGCGCGTGCCCTTGCTCGGCGTGGAACTGGTCGAGGCGGTGGCCCGCCTGCCCGATTCGGTGCTGCTCGCCGGGGGCCAGCTGAAGGCGCTGATGCGGCGCGCGGCCGCGCCGCTGCTGCCGTCTTCCATCCTGAATCGCAGCGACAAGATGGGGTTTCCGGTGCCGCTGCAGCGCTGGGCGCGCGGCGCCTCGCGCAATTTCGTCCGCGACGTGCTGCTGTGCAGGCGGGCTCGCGAACGCGGGATCTTCGATCCGGCCGCCATCGAGCGGCTGATCGACAACGAGGCCGAATTCGGGCGTGCCTTGTGGGGGGCGCTGCAGCTCGAACTCTGGCACCAGACGATGATCGACCCGGCCACCGTTTGAGACAGCCCCCGGAGAGGATGCGAGATGGCGGAGACATTCCTTGCACACGAGAGCGTCGTCATCGACCCGCCGTGCCGGATCGGCGCCGGCACGCGGATCTGGCACTTCAGCCACATCATGCGCGACTGCTCGATCGGCGAAGCCTGCAACCTGGGGCAGAACGTCGTCGTGTCGCCCGGCTGCGTGATCGGCAACGGCGTGAAGATTCAGAACAACGTGTCCGTGTACACCGGCGTCACGCTCGAGGACGACGTGTTCTGCGGCCCGTCGATGGTCTTCACCAACGTGATCAACCCGCGCAGCCACGTCGAGCGCAAGCACGAGTACCGGCCGACGCTGGTGCGCCGCGGTGCCACGATCGGCGCCAACGCGACCATCGTCTGCGGCGTCACGCTCGGGCGCTACTGCTTCGTCGGAGCGGGTGCCGTGGTAACGCGCGACGTACCCGACCACGCGCTCGTCGTCGGCAATCCGGCGCGGCAGCGCGGCTGGGTCTGCAGCTGCGGCGAGCGCCTCGATCTGTCCGCGAAAGCGGCCGAAGACTCGAGTGCCGCCTGTGGCGCCTGCGGTGCTTCCTACCGGATCCGCGACGCGGCATTGAGCACGAACCAGGAATCGACATGGACCACGAAGCCATGACTACCGACCTCCGTCCGGACGGCGCGGGCGCTGCCGTCCCGCTGCTCGACCTGAAAGCGCAGTTCGCGTCGCTGCGTGCCGAGATCCTGGCTGCGATCGAAGGCGTCTGCGATCGGCAGCAGTTCATCCTCGGGCCCGAGGTCCGGGCGCTCGAGGACGCGCTTTCCCGGTACAGCCAGTGTGCGCACGGCATCGGCGTGTCCTCGGGCACCGATGCGCTGCTGCTCGCGCTGATGGCGCTCGGCATCGGTCCCGGAGACGCGGTGATCACGACGCCGTACAGCTTCTTCGCGACGGCCGGCACGATCGCCCGCGTCGGCGCCCGGCCCGTGTTCTGCGATATCGATCCGGCCAGCTACAACCTGTCGCCGGCAGCGCTCGAGTCCTGGTTCCGGACCGCCTGCGATCGGGACGGCGACGCGCTGATCGAGCGTCGGAGCGGCGCGCGCGTGCGCGCGATCCTGCCGGTCCATCTGTTCGGGCAGTGCGCCGACATGAAGCCGATCGAGGCGCTGGCCGCCCGCCATTCGCTGCCGATCATCGAGGATGCGGCGCAGGCGATCGGAGCCGAGGCGGACGACGGCCGGCGCGCCGGCAGCATCGGCGCGATCGGCTGCCTGTCGTTCTTTCCGAGCAAGAACCTCGGCGCCTTCGGCGACGCCGGCATGTGCGTCACGCAGGACCCGGAGCTCGCCGAAAGGATGCGCGTGCTGCGCGTGCACGGCGGCAAGCCCAAATATCATCACGGGGTCATCGGTGCGAACTTCCGGCTCGACGAGTTGCAGGCGGCCGTGCTGCGCGTCAAGTTCCCGCACCTCGACGACTGGACCGCCGCGCGCCAGCGAAACGCGGCCTGCTATCGCGACGCCTTCGCGCGCAGCGGCGTGGCGCAGCAGGTCGGCATGCCCGACGAACCCGTGGCCGGGCGGCACATCTATAACCAGTTCGTCGTCCGGGTGCCTCGACGCGACGAACTGCGCCGCTTCCTGGCCGAGCGCGCGATCGGCACCGAGGTCTACTACCCGGTGCCGCTGCACCGCCAGCCATGCTTCGCTTATCTCGGCCATGCCGACGGCGATTGTCCCGAGGCCGAGGCGGCAGCGCGCGAGTCGCTGGCGCTGCCGATCTATCCCGAGTTGCGCGCCGATCAGCTCGAGCAGGTCGTGGCTGCGATCGCGCACTTCTACGGTTGACCGTCGTGCGCGTGCTGCAGGTCGTCGGTGCGCGGCCGCAGTTCGTCAAGCTCGCGCCGGTGTCGCGTGCGCTGGCGGCGGCCGCAGCCGAAGGCGGCACGCCGTTCGAAGAACGGGTGCTGCATACCGGCCAGCACTACGACGACGACATGTCGGCACGCTTCTTCGACGAGCTGGAACTCCCGCATCCGGCGGTCAATCTCGGCGTGGGTTCGGGCTCGCATGGCGAGCAGACCGCCCGGATGCTCGCCGGCATCGAGAAGGTGCTGCTCGACCTGCAGCCCGACATCGTCGTCGTCTACGGCGACACGAACTCGACGCTGGCGGGCGCCCTGGCCGCCGTCAAGCTGGGTGCGCCGGTCGCCCACGTCGAGGCCGGCTTGCGCAGCGGCAATCGACGGATGCCCGAGGAGATCAACCGGATCGCCACCGACCATGTCTGCGATCTGCTGTTCGCGCCGACCGAAGCGGCGGTCGCGAACCTGCAGCGCGAGGGCCTCGCGACACGCACGCAGTGGGTCGGCGACGTGATGGCCGATGCGGTCCTGCACGGCGTCGTGGCTGCACGCGAGCACGGCGCGACGCTCGACCGCTTCGGATTGCGCGGGCGGCGTTTCGCAGTGGCGACGCTGCATCGCGCCGCCAGCACGACGGCGTACGCGCTGCCGCGGTTGCTCGAAGCGCTCGAACAGGCCGCGCGCCGTTTCGACGCGATGATCGTGCCGCTGCACCCGCGCACGCGGGCAGCGATCGCGAGGTACCGCGGCGAATGGCGGCCCGACCCGCGCATCGTGATCTGCGAGCCGCTCGGCCATCGCGATCTGCTGCAGTTGCTCGACGCTGCCGCGATGGTGCTGACCGATTCCGGCGGCCTGCAGAAGGAGGCGTTCCTGCTCGGCACCCCGTGCGTGACGCTGCGCGACGAGACCGAGTGGGTCGAGAGCGTCGATGCCGGCGGCAACCGGATCGCCGGCATCGGGACGGCGGCCGTGCTCTCGGCCGTCGATGAGCTGACCTCGTGCGCCCCCCCTAAACAGGTGCTGGCCGAGCGCGCGGCAGCGTGCTACGGTTGCGGAAAAGCTGCGGCACGGATCGTGGCTGCGCTGCCCGGGGCGATGTTGCCGGGCACTGACAGGTGGGGGGCGCCATGACGGACTCTGCATCGGACCCGAAGCTACCCGTCGGCGTTGCATTGGCTGGCATCGGTGCCTGGGGCAGGAACCTCGCGCGCAACTACGCGCAGCTTCCCGGGGCGGCCTTGCGACGTATCTGCGATACCGACCCTGTCCGGCTGCAGGAGGCTGCGGCCAACTACCCGGCGGCCATCTGCAGCAGCGACTACACCGCAGTGCTAGCCGACCCGGAGGTCGATGCGATCGTCATCGCGTCGAGCGCGCCGGCGCATTTTCCGCTGGCACGCGAAGCACTGATCGCCGGCAAGGACGTCTACGTCGAGAAGCCGCTCACGCTCAACGTCGAAGACGCTGCCGAACTGGTCCGCCTGGCCGAAGAGCGCTCGCGGATCCTGATGGTCGGGCACCTGCTGATCCATCACCCGGTGATCCTGAAGCTGCGCGAGCTGATCGATTCGGGCGAACTCGGGCGGGTGCTCTACATCTACAGCCAGCGCCTGAACCTGGGCACGGTGCGCGAGGACGAAAACGCGCTGTGGAGCCTCGCGCCGCACGACATCTCGTCGATCCTGTTCCTGCTCGGCCGGGAGCCGACCGACGTGGCAGCACGCGGCCAGTGCTTCGTGCACCGGGGGATCGAAGACGTCGTCTTCATGACGATGGGATTCGAGAACCGGGCGATCGCGCACGTGCACGTCAGCTGGCTCGATCCGCACAAGATACGCAGGATCACCGTGGTCGGGAGCCGCAAGATGGCGGTGTTCGACGACAGCGAAGGTTCGGAAAAGCTGCGCATCTACGACAAGGGCGCGACCATCGGCGCCGACTACGACACCTTCGCGGAGTCCGTCGGCCTGCGCTTCGGCGATATCGTAATCCCGTATTTCCGCGCGGCCGAACCGCTGCGGCTCGAGTGCCTGCATTTCATCGACTGTGTGCGGACCCGCAGGCAACCGATCACCGACGGACGCTCCGGCCTGCAGGTCGTGCGCGTTCTCGATGCGGCACAGCGTTCGCTCGGTTCGAACGGCAGGCCGCTGCCGCTTGCGCTCGCCGAGGCGGGCGTGCACAGCGGCGCCTCGGCCTAGTCCGACAGCCGCTCGAACTCCTGCGGACCTTTTTCTTTCGGAGCCCTCATGCCGCTCGCATTCGAGAATGCCGACCAGTTCGACTGGAGGGTAAGGAAGATCGCGGTCGTGGGTCCGGGCATCGTCGGCATGCCGATGGCGGCGCTGCTGGCGCACGCGCGGATCCGCGAAGGCTCGGCCGAGCCTGCCCGCGTCGTCGTCGTGCAGCGCGACTCGCCGACCTCGGGATGGAAGGTCGGCGCGATCAACGACGGGCGTTCGGTCATCGGCGGCGTCGAGCCGGGCCTCGACGACATCGTCCGCGAATCGGTCGCCGCCGGCGTGCTGAGCGCGACGCACGACTACATGGACGTTGCCGACGCCGACCTGGTGCTCGTCAGCGTGCAGACCGACAAGAAAGGGCTGGCGCCCGACTATGGCCCACTGTTCGAGGCGCTCGAGCTGCTGGCGCGGGCGCTCGCCCGCAAGCCCGACGGCAACGTGCCGGTGATCGTCTTCGAATCCACGCTGGCGCCGTCGAGCATGACCACGGTCATTCGCGAGCACTTTGCGCGTCACGGGCTGGTCGAAGGTCGGGACATCCTGCTCGGCAACAGCCCGAACCGCGTGATGCCGGGTCGCCTCGTCGAGCGCGTCGCCGCGTCGGACAAGCTGGTCGCAGGCCTGCATCCGCTCACGCCGAAGCTGATTTCGCGCGTCTATTCGCGGATCGTCACCGGCGGTACGCTGCACGAAACGAACAGCATGACCGCCGAGGTCGTCAAGACGCTGGAAAACGCCTATCGCGACGTGCGGATCGCGTTCTCGGCCGAGGTGGCGCGCCGCTGCGATGCGCTCGACGTCGACTTCTTCGCGCTGCGCGACGCGGTCAACGAGCGGCTGTCGCAGTCCGACTCGGCGTCGGCCGATGCCACGGCGGTTCCCAGCGGCGGCATGCTGGTCCCGACGACCGGGGTCGGCGGCCACTGCCTGCCCAAGGACGGCATCCTGTTGTGGTGGCGCGCGATCGAGGCCGGAGTCGATACCTCCAGGAGCCTGATCCTGCGCGCGCGGCACATCAACGACGAGTCGCCGCGCTACCTGATCCGACTGGCCGAGCGCCAGCATGGTCCGGTCGACGGCAAGCGGATCGCGCTGATGGGGACGGCCTACCGTTTCGATTCCGAAGACACGCGCAACTCCCCGACGCTGTACCTCGCCAGGGAACTGCTCGAACGAGGCTGCACGGTGCGCCTGCATGACCCGTACGTGAAGGCGCACGACCAGAACCTGGCGCGCTTCGGCCTGGGCTCGTACTTCTCGAACGAAGCTGGCCCGGTGCTGGCCGACGCCGATCTGGTCTTCTTCTGCGCCGGCCATGCGGTCTACCGGCGCGAACTCGAGCAGCTGCTGTCGGCGATGAAGCAAGCGCGCGGTATCGTCGACGGCGCGAACCTGTTCCGCGAAGCCGATCTTTCCGGGCGGTCGCTGCTTTACGCGGGTATCGGCCGCGGCAGGCAGGCTCCCGCCGACGAACTCGTCGCGCAGACCGAGCAGGCCTTCCGAACGATGGAACAGGACGCGGCACGCGAAGTCGCCGCGCTGGCCGCCTTCCTGAACGAGCGCTTCGCAGGCGATCGCTTCAACCGCGTGGAGTTCGAAGAAGTCAGGCGTCTGGCCGGAACCTGTCCGACTGGCTGCGCGATCGCTGCGCTGCGCGTGCCGGGCGAAACGGCGGACGCTGGCGGACAGCCGGCGCAGGCAGTCGCGAGCGGGCCCGGCCATTGAAACCATGAACTCGGCTCCGGTCTCGAACGATCGCGTTCGCGAGCCGAACAGGCGCGAGTCGTCGGCCGGCGCCGCGACCCATCCCGGCGGAATCCTGCCTTCGATCGGTGCCCGCGCAGTGCGGGCCCTGCAGGCGACGCAGGCCTCCGCGCTCTTCCTGGCCGCCGTCGGCGTGCTGTTGCTGGCGATCCTGCCTTCCGGATGGTTGTCGGGCAACGAGGAGCAATATCTCGCCGAGGCGTATCGGAGCGTCCGCCCGGGAGACTGGCCCAAGCAATCGAATCTGCTGGGCGGCTTCCCTCATGCATTCGTATTCAACGAACTGTTCGGGCACCTGATTGCCGCGGTCGACTTTGCTGCCGCGCAGTTCATCGGGCGGTTGCTGGCGGTCGCGCTCTATGCGTTCGCGCTGACACGGCTGTTCGCCTTCCTGAAGTTGCAGGTGCTCGACCTGCTGATCGTCGTCACGGCATTCGTCGTTGCCGCCGAAGGCCTGGTCGGCGACGAATGGATGTTCCGCGGGATCGAGCCCAAGGTCCTGGCCTACGGTTTCGTGCTGCTGGCTCTCGTCGAGTTCCTCAGGGGCCGGTCCGCGCTCTGTTTCGGCTTGCTGGTGATCGCCGTGCACATCCACGCGCTGGTCGGCGGTCTCTGGGCCGGAGTCTTCTTCGCCGCTTTCATGATGCTGGGAACGCCGCGTCGGCGCACTGTCCTGCTGCACGCGGCCGTCGCCGCCGTCGTGCTCGTTCCCTACGGGATCTTTCTGATGCGCCAGGGCTACGCACAGTTCGACACCTTCGTCGAAAGTGCCGGGCCGCCGGTGGGCTGGATCCTGACCTACGTCGCGTACCCGTGGCATACGACGCCGTTCGTCGACATCAAGTCGTTCCTGAAGTGGACGCCCGGCCTGGCGCTCACGATCGTCATCGGTGTCGCTGCCGCACTGGCCATGCGGCGCTTGCGCGCCGGCCGCGAGCAGCGGCTCGCATGCCTGGTCGCGCTTTCGGCGGCGTGGGTCATCGTCGCCTTGTTGCTCACCTACGTCTTCGACGATGGGCGATTCGGACCGTACCTGCTTTTCAGGCCGTCGAGCCTGAACCTGCTGCTTGCGCTGGTTCTGCTCGTCTGCGTATTGCGGCGATTGCCCTCGTCGGCCGACCCGTGGCTCAGGGTCGGCATGCTCGCGGTGCTGGTCTTCGTCTGCTCGCATGCCGTGCTGCACCTGCGCGTTTATCCGATCGGACGCGAGATGCTCCAGCACGCCGAACGGCGCGAACTCGTCGACTGGGTCAGCACCCAGACGCCGTCCGGCAGCGTCTTCCTGATCGAAACCCAAATCGAACATCGCTTTTTCGATTTCGAACGCAGGACCCGGCGCGCAAGCCTTTTCTTTCACCGATTCACGCCGGGCAGCAGTGCGGACATTCGCCAGTGGTATCAGCGGCACCTTCTCCGCGAGCGGGTCATGGCGAAAGGCTGCGATTCGGCAGACTCGAAACTGCGGATCGACTATCTGATCGCGAGCGCCGAGACCGCCGAGCGGCTGGCCGCGACGTGCGGCCCGATCGTTCACGAGTCCGGCGAATTTCGCGTCGTGGAGTTTCAAAGACCCGGGTGACTTTCAGGCGGCGGCGCCCGGTCGTGCGCATCGGACAAGAACATGATCCCCCGCATATTCCATCAGGTCTGGATCAACCATGCAGATCCGACGTTGCCGGCAGCGTTTCGCGCATATTCGGACAAATGGCGTGCAATGCATCCGGCGTGGGAATATCGCCTGTGGAATCTCGATACTTGCGATTTCGAATTGCAGCGCCCGGAATTGATCGGTCGTTGCGCCAACTATGCGCAGATGGCCGATGTGCTGCGGCTCGAGATCCTGTACCGGTACGGGGGCGTCTATATCGACACCGATTTCGAGCCGCTGCGTCCGATCGAGCCGGTCCTGGACGGTGCGGAGCATTTCTTCTGCTCGGAAGACGGCGCCCATCTTTCCAATTCGATATTCGGCGCCCGGCCCGAGTCGCCGCTGATCCTCAGGCTGTTGAGGGGGCTGCCGACCGAATTGGGGCGCGAGCCGGCCAACGTCGAAACGGGTCCCCGGTATTTCACGAGGACGCTGCTGTGCGAGGGTTTCGACGCTGACGTGAAGCTCCTGCCGTCGCGACTGTTCTTTCCGTATCAATGGGACGAGCCGCATCGCGCCGGCGAGAGTTTTCCCGAGGCCTTCGCGGTCCACCGGTGGGCGCATTCCTGGCGCGGCCCGCAATCGCGAGGGCTGCGTGTCAGGGCCCGGGTCGCGCGCATGATCCGCGCGCTCGGATCCGCCTGAGCTGCGCGGCGATCCAGCGCGGATCGCGGGTGCCGCGTAGGCGCCGACGCGGCTCTGACCTGGCGCGGGCGCCGGCTCGGGCCGCCCGAAACCGCTTGCAGATCCCGCACTGCGCACGCGGTTAGAAAATCCGTTTGAGGACGACGTCGGTGCCTTGACTGTCGTTGTCAGACAATAGCCTGATTTTTGCGGTTCTTTGGCCATCATTGCCCTCGATACTCGCCCCGGTTCCAATCAGTCGAAGGCGAATTAAAGTCGAGCGTTTTCTTCGAGCCGCGCGCTGAGCGCAGATGACCAGCGTGCTCGCGTCAGCGAGTCGCCGGGTCGAATTCCGGTTTCGAGGCCTGCCGCGGGCCGATCGCTCCGATCGATCGGTCATCGTACGGTTCGCCGATTTTCCTGGATCGATATGTCAACGAGTCGAGCGCAGAGGTCGACGGACCGTGCTCGTCCGTGATTTTCATCGTTCGTTGGCGCGCGCACTTATTTTGCTGACGCATTTGAAAGCCAGAAAACCGCAGAAGCGGCAATTTCTGCCTTTCGGCGGCCCGGCCTGCGAACTCAGTCGGCCCAATCGTTAAATCCGTCACCGCTGGTTGTTTTTTGCATCAACGTATCAAGGAAGGAACTCATGCAGTTAAGGTTCTCGACGACTCTTTTCAAACCGGCTCCGGTTGTCGTGGCGGCAGCGATTCTGCTGCAGGCCTGCGGCGGATCGGATGGCGACTTCGCCGACACCGCAACGATGTCCGAGAGCTCGACAGAAGTCGCCTCGATCGAGGACACGGCTCTTCTGCCGGACATGTATTCGGAGGTCGAGCGGGAATCCGCGGCCGACACCGCGTTGTACGCCGACACCACGGCGCTGCTGTTCGCCGACCTGCCCGATGAAGGCGCCGAAGCGGGTGCTTCGCAGGTCGAAAAGGCGACCGTCGTGGCGCCGACGCGCAGCGACCCGCGCGTTGCCTACTGGGTCGATCCGCGCCTGACGTTCTCCAGCCATCGCAAATGGGGCCCGGTCAAGCAGGTGAGCGGGCGGAACACCGAGCTGTACACCGTCTCGGAGCCCGGCGTCGTTGGCCGGGGGTCAGACTATGCGCTTTCGCGAGTCAAGGATCCGCTGAACAGCAGCAAGAGCGCGTTTCGCCACCGGATCGCCAGCAACTTCCCCAAGTGGGGCGACACCTGGCGCAGCGAGATCAGCGCGAACTGGAGCACCGATGGCACGAACGTCATCCGCGGCAACGAATACTGGATGGCATGGGCGGTCAAGTTCAATTCCGACATGCTGCAGTCGAACAGCGGCGAGGCGTCGATTCTCGATTTCCACGTCGTTCCCGACGCCCACGACAGCAATCCGCATTCGCCGTTCCATCTGTTCGTTCGCAACGGCACGATGCGCATCCAGTCGAAGTCCAACCCGAGCTACGTGACGAATACCAGGCAATCGGTCGATCGCAAGCTGTGGGAGCAGTCGAACCCGGGCGCCGACAAGTGGCACTACTTCGTCATGAAGGCGCGCTTCCACTGGGATAACGGCAAGAAGCCGTATATCCGGATCTGGAAAGCGACCGGCAACGGCTCGCTGGTCAAGATCGTCGACCATGCCGGTCCGAACGCCTACAACGACAAGGCAACCTATCTGCCGCAGAAGTTCGGCCTGTATCGTTGGGACAAATGGAGCGGCCCGTCGACGCGCACGATGTACTCGAAGGGCTTCTACGTCCTGCGGGCCACGTCCGGCACGCCGACGCTGAACGAGCAGTCGATGCTGGCGCTGCTGAAGGGAGTCTGAGCTCCGCCGGGCGGTGCGGCTGGACGCCGCCCGTCCGGTTTTGCCTCGAGGAGCGCCGCAGGCTGGATAATGGCCGGTCCGGGACGCCTTTCGCCTGTCCACCGATGGCCGCTCCTCGCACGATCGTCACTGTCGCCGCCGCACTGATCTGGCTCGGTGCAGGCGGCGATTTGCATGCCGGCGACCAGGATTGCGAGGCCGTGGCTGCGAAAATCGCGGCGCAGCGCTCGGATCCGGCGCCTGCTTCGTCGTCTGCCGCCAGGCTGCAGCCCACGGATCCTCGCGTCGTCTACTGGGTCGATCCGCGCCGGTCCTTTGCCGAGCTTCGCAGGTGGGGGCCGGTGCGCCAGTCTGCCGGTCCGAACGCGGAGCTGGCCGATGTCGACGCACCGGGCATCCCCGGAGTAGACGGCGATCACACGCTATCCCGGGTGGCCGACCCGCTGGACCCTCGCAAGATGGCGTTCCGGCACCGGATCAGTCCCGCCTTTCCGAGCTGGCTGGACGGCACCTGGCGAAGCGAGATCACCGCGAACTGGAGCGACGACGGCAGCAACGTCGTACGTGGAGCCGACTACTGGGTCGGCTATGCGGTCAAGTTCGACAAGGACATCCTGGCCGCGGACAGCGGGGAAGCCTCGCTGCTCGACTTCCACGTCGTGCCCGATGCCGACGACCGCAACCTCACCTCGCCGTTTCACCTGTACATCAACAACGGCGCACTGCGGATCCAGTCGCTGTCGAACCCCAATGCGGTGACCGATGCGCGCGACTCGGTCCAACGGATACTCTGGCGAGAGGAGAAGCTCGGGTCCGACGTCTGGCATTACTTCGTCATCAAGGTCCGGTTCCACTGGGACGAACGGAAGCGACCGTACCTGCGGATCTGGAAGGCCAGGGGCAAGGGACCACTGAAGCGCATCGTCGACCACGCGGGGCCCAACGCCTACAACGACGAGGCCTGCTATCTGCCGCAGAAGTTCGGCCTGTACCGCTGGGATCCCTTCAGCGGCGAAACCACTCGCACCGTCTATACGAAAGGCCTTTACGTCTTGCGTGACCAGCCGGGCTCGCCCAGGCTGAACGCGCGTTCGCTGCTCGCGCTGCTCAGGAGCATATGAAGCAAGTACGAAGGCGCGCCGCGCATGGCTAGAATCGGCCCGGTCGGGCCGTTCCGAGCGCAAATGCGGCTGCTGTACTTCATCAGGGATCCGTACCCGTGCACGCGACGCGACGTGCTGACGCTGTTCGGCGAGAGACTGCACGCGCTCGGCATAGGCAGTGACATCGTCGCCACGCTGCAGCGCGAAACGGACCACGGAGATCCGGCACGTGGCGGCCCGGGCCACGACGGCACGTACTGGCCCGCCGGGGCCGAACACCTGCATGTCCCCTCGCAGCGGCCCGGCCTGAAGACGTTGGGCACCCTGCTGCACGACCTGCGAATGCTGTGGCGGGCATCGGGCTACGACGCGCTGGTCGTGCGCGACAAGATCGTCGTGGCCGCGCTGGCCATCGTGATCTGCGGCGCGTCCAGGGTCTTCTACTGGATGTCGTTCCCGATGCCCGAGGCCGACCTGGCGCGCGCGCGATCGCACGCCGAGCGCCGATTCCGCCGCGTCGCGCTATGGCTGCGCGGGCAGGCGACCGGGGTGCTGCTGTACCGCTTCGTCGTGCCCCGGGCGGCGCGGGTGTTCGTCCAGAGCAGGCGGATGGGCGAGGTCGTCGCGGCGCGCAGCGGGCGCAACGGCGGCCTGGTCGCCGTCCCGATGGGAATCGACGAGGTGGAGCTGGCCGCCGGGGGAGCCGTGCCGAACGCACGCGTTGCCGGCGATCCGTTCCGTATCGTCTACCTCGGCTCGATGGACCGCCTCCGGCGCATCGACTTCCTGCTCGACGTGCTTCGCGAAGTCATGCGGCGCGATCCGCAGCGCGGCTACCGCCTCGTGCTGATCGGCGGAGCGAGTACCCCGGACGAGTACGATTGGCTCGTGCAGCGCGTGAAGGAGTCTGGGCTGTCCGGGTTCGTGGAGATGCCGGGGCCGCTGGCGCGCGACGAGGCCTGGCGGCTCGCTGGCGGGTGCCATCTCGGCATCTCGGCGATTCCGCGGGGCGAGGTCTTCGACGTTTCCTCGCCGACGAAGATGCTCGAGTACCTGGCGCTCGGCCTGCCGGTGCTCGTCAACGACATCCCCGACCAGGCGCAGATCCTGGATTGCACCGCAGGAGCCGGCCTGTGCCGGCCGATGCAGGCCGACCGATTCGCCGAGGCAGTCCTGCAGATCAGGGCCGACTATGCGGACTTCGCCGCCGCCGCCGCCGCTTCGAGACCATGGCTGCAAGCCTCGCGCGGCTATGAGGTACTGGCCGGCCGTGTGGCGGCGACGTTGCGCGAGGCCTTGCCGGACGGTCGTTGAAGCGCCGCTGCCGCAGGCGGCGATGCCCGTGTCGGGGCGCTGAAGGGCTGTCGAAAGCCATCCCGCCGGCGCTATACTTTCTGGCCTCGGGATCGTCGATGTAGCGGGCAGTTGCCGCGCGACAGAGCCCTCGGCGACGAGCGTGTCGCCCACCGAAGCCTGGGTGCTCCGATGCCCACCGTTCTGCTGCTTGGTCCCGACCTGACCGCCGTGAGCGGCATCAGCACGCACCTGCGGCTGATCCTCGAGTCCCCGCTTCGCGTCGACTTCGTGCTGCTGCATTTCCGGGTCGGCAGCGAAGGGCGACAGGAATCGGCGCTGCAGAAGGCGTGGCGCGCCGTCGCCTCGCCTTGGCAGTTGCTTGGCGTGCTGTTGCGTCGCCGGCCCGACGTCGTTCACATCAATACGGCGATGGATGCCAAGGCATTCTGGCGAGATCTCGTCTACCTGGCAGTGTCGCGGATCTGCGGCACGAAAATCGTGCTGCAGGTGCACGGCGGTGCGCTGCCGCAGGATTTCACGGCCGGGTCGGCATCGCTCGCCTGGCTGCTGCGACGGGTGCTCGCCGTTCCCGATCAGCTGCTGCTGCTGGGCAGCAGCGAGTACGAAGCGTATCGCGCGTTCGCTCCGCGAGTTCGCGCACAGGTCGTGGCCAATGCGATCGACATGGCGCCCACCGTACGTGAAGCTCGCGAGCGTTTCGACGAGCACGGCCACCTGAAGCTCGTCTTCATCGGTCGGCTGGTTGCGGCCAAGGGACTGTTCGAGGCGATCGAAGCGATCGCGCTGTTGCGCGACCAGGGATTGCAAGTGGACTTCGTGATCGCGGGTTCGGGCGTCGACGAGCAGCGCCTGCGTTCGGAGGTCGCCGCGCGTGGGCTCGGCGACCGGATCAGCTTTGCCGGGGCGGTGTTCGGGCAAGCCAAGATGCGGCTCCTGTCGCAGGCGCAGGTCCTGCTCTACCCTTCGTACAGCGAAGGCCTGCCTTATGCGCTGCTCGAAGGAATGGCGGCGGGCGCGCTGCCGGTCACCTGTCCGGTCGGCGCGATTCCGGACGTGATCGTCGACGGGCAACACGGTTTTCTCGTGCCGCCGCGCGACCCCGCTGCGCTGGCAGGCGCGATCCGCTGGATCGACCAGAACCGCTGCGCGGCCTCGGCGATGGTACGCGCGGCGCGGGCCCGCGTGGCGCATGCGTATTCGGTGTCGCGGCTGGTGGCCGACCTTCGGCTGGTCTACGGCGCGGGCTGAACGCGCGATGTGCGGCATCGCAGGCATCGTTTCCGCCAGCGCCGACACCCCGGTGCGGGAAGCGGCGCTCGCAATGGCGCGGGCCATCGCGCACCGCGGTCCCGATGACGAAGGCGTGTTCGACGCGGTCTGCGCCGACGGCCGCCATCGGCTCGCCCTTGCCCATCGCCGCCTGTCCATCATCGACCTGGCGAGCGGCCACCAGCCGCTCGGCAACGAGGACGGGTCGGTGCAGATCGTCTTCAACGGGGAGATCTACAACTTCGAAGCGCTGCGCGAGCAGTTGCTTGGGCTCGGGCACCGGATGCGCACCCGCTCCGACACCGAGGTCATCGTGCATGCGTACGAGCAGTGGGGGCTGGACTGCGTGTCGCGTCTGCGCGGCATGTTCGCCTTCGCCATCTGGGATACGCGCCTGCAGCGCCTGTTCCTCGTGCGCGACCGCTTCGGCAAGAAGCCCTTGTTCATTGCGTGTCCGCGGCCCGGCGAACTCCTGTTCGCCTCGGAAATCAAGGCCATCCTCGCGCATGGCGGCGTGTCGCCCGAAGTCGATCCAACCGCGATACGCGACTATTTCGCCTATCGCTACGTGCCGGCCCCTGCGACGCTGTTCCGGGGCATCCGAAAGCTGATGCCCGGTTCGGCGGCCGTCTGGCAGCGGGGGAGGCTGCACGAGTGGCGCTACTACTCGCCGCCCGACGGTCGTCCGCCGGCGGCGGGCGTCGACGCGACTGCGGGCGACATCGTGCAGGACTTCCTCGCCCGACTCGACGAGGCGGTCGCGATACGCATGATTTCGGACGTGCCGTTCGGCGCCTTCCTGTCCGGCGGCATCGATTCGTCGGCAGTGGTGGCGCTGATGACGCGCCACTCGAGTCGGCCAGTGCGGAGCTTCTCGGTCGGTTTCTCCGATGCACGCTACAGCGAACTCGCCTACGCACGCGCGATCGCCGAACATTTCGGCACCGATCACCATGAGTTCGTCGTCTCCCAGAACGACCTGATCGAGCACCTGCCGGCGCTGGTCCGGTTTCGGGATGCTCCGGTGGCCGAGCCTTCGGACATCCCGATCTACCTGCTGTCCCGCGAGGCGCGCAGGACGGTCAAGATGGTGCTGACCGGAGAAGGCGCCGACGAGTTCCTCGGCGGCTATCCGAAGCATGCGGCCGAGCGCTTCGCCGCCTGGTACCAGATGCTTCCACGAGCGCTGCGCCGTAGCGTCCTCGAATCGATGGCCCATGCACTGCCGTTCAGGTACCGGCGTATCAAGACCGCGATGACGACGCTCGGCGTGGAGGACAGGCAGCTTCGGATGGCTCGCTGGTTCGGCGCACTGACCCGCGAAGAGCTCGATCGCCTGCTGGTGCCCGAGCTTGCATCGTCGGCCGCCGGGCAAACCGAAGGCGTCGCCGCAGCCGACGGCAGCGCACTGCGTGGCATCCTGTACTTCGACCAGACGAGCTGGCTCCCCGACAACCTGCTGGAGCGAGGCGACCGGATGACGATGGCCGCCTCGCTCGAAGCGCGGATGCCGTTCATGGATCACGAACTCGCGGCGTTCGTTTCCGGTTTGCCGGATCGCTGGCGCATCCACGGGATGAAGCGCAAGTACATCCTGCGGCAGGCGATGCGCCGGCTGATTCCGCGCGCCATCCTCGAACGACCCAAGGTCGGCTTTCGCGTGCCGGTGAGCGATTGGTTTCGCGGTCCGCTGAGGGAGTATCTGCGAGACCACTTGTGCGCGGGCGATGCCCGGATCCGCGAATTCGTCGAGCCGCATGCCTTGCAGCGGATCGTCGACGAGCACGTCGAGGGTCGGCACAACCACGAGAAGCTGCTGTGGGCGACGCTGACGCTCGAGATCTGGCATCGCGAGTACCTGTGATGGAACGGCCGGCGACGCGCATGGGAAACCTGCGCTGGCTGTCCCGCAGGTTGCGAGCGATGGGGGCGGCCGAGATTGCCTGGCGGTCGAAGCAGCTTTCCCGTGCCTACCTCGAGCGCGCGGGCGTCGGTCTCGCGCGGCCGCGACAGCCGAGCGGCCGTTGCGCCCGCCCGTGGGTGTCGCCGCTGCCGCGCGGATTCGACCCCGAGCCGTATGCCGCGGCCGCCGACAGGATCCTCAGCGGACGCTTCGACCTGTTCGCGATGCGCGGGGCGCCGCTCGGTTTCCCGCCGCGCTGGAACGTCGATCCGAAGACCGGCACGCAGGTGCCGCTGCGCTTCGGCAAGCTGATCGACTATCGCGACGCGTCGCTCTGCGGCGACATCAAGTACCTGTGGGAACTCAACCGGCATCTCGAACTGGTCACGCTCGCGCAGGCCTGGCACCTGACCGGAAGGCGGCGCTACGCCGACGCGTGCCGCGAATTGCTCGGCTCCTGGTTCGAGCAATGTCCGTATCCGCTCGGGCCGAACTGGACCAGCTCGCTCGAGCACGCCATTCGCCTGGTCAACTGGGCGCTCGCCTGGCACCTGCTCGGGGCCGAAGACTCGCCGCTGTTCGACGGCGACGCCGGGCAAGCCTTCCGGGCGGCTTGGCTGCGCGCCGTGCGCGAGCATTGCCATTTCATCGCCGGCTGGTTCTCGCGCTTCTCGTCGGCCAACAATCATCTTCTCGGCGAGCAGGCGGGGCTGCTGGTCGGCGCGCTGACCTGGCCGCTGTGGCCCGAGTCGCAGCGATGGATCGAGCTGGCGCGCGCCGGATTCGAGCGCGAGTGCCTGGTGCAGAACGCGCCCGACGGCGTGAATCGCGAGCAGGCGATCTGGTACCAGCACGCGGTGATGGACACGATGCTGATCGCTGCTCTGGTCGCTCGCGCCAACGGCATCGAGTTTTCCGCGGGCTTCTGGCAGCGGCTGGAAAGCATGACCGAATACCTCGCCGCGCTGATGGATCGCGGCGCCGAGGTGCCGATGCTCGGCGACGGCGACGATTCGGTGCTCGTGCGCTGGGCGCAGCCCGCGCCCGCTGCGCCGTACCGCTCGCTGCTGGCCAGCGGCGTTCTGTTGTTCGGCCGCGGCGACTGGAAGGCGCGCGCTTCCGGGTTCGACGACCGGAACCGCTGGCTGTTCGGTGATCGTGCCTGCGAGCTTTACCGCGCGGTCGCGGCGTCCGGCCCGGACCGTCGCAGGCGCGAATTCCCGGACGGCGGTCGCTACATCATCGGTGCGCGCTTCGGCTGCGTCGACGAAGTGCTGGCGACGATCGACGCGGGGCCGACCGGTTATCCGGTGATTGCCGCGCATGGCCACGCCGATGCGCTGGCGCTGACGCTCTCCGCTGGCGGGCGCCTGTTGCTGATCGATCCCGGGACCTTCGCCTACCACACCGAGCCGAAATGGCGCGGCTACTTCCGTTCGACTTCTGCACACAACACCGCCTGCGTCGACGGGCTGGACCAGTCGGAAAGCGGCGGCAGCTTCCTGTGGCTGCGCAAGGCGAGGGCGCGCTGCACACGCTTCGTTCCGGAGGGCGACGTGCAATGGTTCGAGGGCGAGCACGACGGATACACGCGGCTGCCCGATCCGGTCGTTCACCGGCGTCGGATCGGTTTCGACGCGAGCCGCAACCGCTTCGAGATCGGCGACGAATTCGACTGCGCGGGCAGACACGCCGTGCAGATCTGCTGGCACTTCTGCGAATCCTGCCAGCTCGAGCAGGCCGACGGCATCGTCGTGGTCCGTGCCGGTCAGGTCGAACTGCGTCTGTCCATGGCCCCCGCCGCAATGCCGCCGCGGATACTGCGGGGCAGCGTGGAACCGCTGGCGGGCTGGATCTCGCGTGCTTTCGACGTGAAGGTGCCGTGTCCGACGGTGGTCTGGGACTGCAGCGTGACAGGAACGACGCGATTCGTCACTATCGTGGAGCTGGCGTTTTCCGCCCTACCTGCCGGCGGCCACCTTTCCGATCATGGAGCGTGCGTGGCATGAACGAGCCCGGCGTGCACAAGCGCGTGCTGATCATCGTCGAGAATCTGCCCGTTCCCTTCGACCGACGCGTCTGGCAGGAGGCGACGGCGCTGCACTCGGCGGGCTACCTGGTCAGCATCATCTGCCCTGCGGTCGCAGGCTACGACGCGCGCTACGAGGAGATCGAAGGGATCGCGATCTATCGCCATCCGCTGCCCGTCGAGGCCGACGGCGCAGGCGGCTACCTGCTCGAATATGGCGCAGCGCTGTTCTGGCAGTTCCGGCTTGCGCTGCGCGTGCTGCGCGAGCGCGGCTTCGATGCGATCCACGCCTGCAATCCGCCCGACCTGATCTTCGTCGTCGGCGGCTTTTTCAAGCTGTTCGCCGGCAAGCGCTTCCTGTTCGACCACCACGACATCTGTCCCGAGCTGTACGAAGCGAAGTTCGGGCGGCGCGGCTTGATGTACCGGCTGATGCTGAGGCTGGAGCGCTGGACCTTCCGCACGGCGGACGTCTCGATCGCGACCAACGAGTCGTACCGCCGTGTGGCAATCGAAAGAGGGGGGATGCTGCCCGAGCGCGTATTCGTCGTGCGCAGCGGGCCGAACCTCGAGCGTCTGCGGATCGTCGCGCCGAATCCGGCGCTCAGGAAAGGCCGGCGCTACCTGGTCGGTTATGTCGGCACGATGGGCGATCAGGAAGGGATCGATCTGCTGCTGCAATCGATGGCGCACATCGTCTTCGAACGCCGCCGCAACGACGTGCACCTGGGCCTGGTCGGTGGCGGCACCTCGCTCGAGAGGCTCAGGCGCTTGGCCTGCGAACTGGGCCTGGCGGACTACGTGACCTTCACCGGGCGGGTCGGCGACGAGCTGCTGCTCGAGATGCTCAATACCGCCGACGTCTGCGTGAACCCGGACGTGGCGAACGACATGAACGACAAGTCGACGATGAACAAGATCATGGAGTACATGGCGCTGGGCAAGCCGATCGTGCAGTTCGACCTGACCGAAGGCCGGTACTCGGCCCAGGGCGCCTCGCTCTATGCGAGGAGGAACGACCCGGTCGACATGGCCGACAAGCTGCTCGAACTGCTCGACGACCCCGAGCGGCGTCGCGTCATGGGCCAGCTCGGTCGTGAACGGGTGACCAGGGAGCTCGAGTGGCGCTACGAGGTGCCCAAGCTGTTGGCGGCCTATCGCGCATTGTTCGAGGGCGTCGCCGCGGCTGCCGGCGGTCCAGCCACGCGACGAAGCCGAGAATCATGAAGCTGAGCACCTGCTGGCTCGGCATCTGGACGATGGCATTGTTGTAGAAGAACGAGGACATGATGAGCACGATCGCGACGAAGGCGCTCCGGGCCATCGCTCGGTCGACACGGTCGGACGCCAGCCGCGCGAGTCGGTAGGCGCGCCCGGCTGCCAGCACGAACGTGCCGAGGAAAAGCAGCAGCCCGACCAGGCCCAGGTCCCACAGGATGCTGGAAACGGCGACCAGGTCGATGTGGCGCCCGCTGTGCTGCTCGCTGACCCAGCCGCGCATGTCGAAGGAGCTGAAAGCGCCACCGATGCCATGCCCGAACACGGTTGCGACGGGGTCGACGCCGCCGTGATGCTGCCACCAGTATTCGAGCGCCGTCTTGCGGTTCAGGTCGGTCTTCGAGTGATAGCCGCTCTCTCCGAGGTTGTACTCGAAGATCATGCGGGCCCGGTCCATCGGCGCCAGCGCGTCCTCGCCCGTCTGCTGCCAGACCAGGTAGGCCGACGAGAAGGCGACCAGTGCCATACCGACGATCGCTGCAGCGAGCAGGAAGGCGACCGGCTTGTCGAGCGCGCGGTCCAGGTAGACGGCGAGCAGCGCCAGTGGCATCCAGACGAAAAGGATGTTCGTTTCGCCCAGCACGAGCGGGAGCCCCGCCAACGCGATGCCGGCACACAGCCGCTTGCCGTCGATGAGCCCCTCGCGATAGATGCACAGCAGCGCAGCGATGCAGCAAACCTGCATCAGCGCCAGGATGCCGCTCGCGCCGGTACCGATCTGCGACAACTCGAGCGTGCCGACTACCGCGTCGATCGGAGTCCACGACAGGCTCGGAATCAGGATCAGGCGCTGGTAGAGCGCCATCAGGAACTGGAGCAGCGCGATGGCCAGCAGCAGTTGCGCCCAGCGGTGGACCGTGCGCGGCCGGATCGCGACGACCGCGAGCGCGAAGAACAGGCCCCAGTATTGAAGGTAGCGCTTGATGCCCTGGACCGCGTCGGGAACCGGCTGGTCGGCCCAGAGCGCGCTGGCCGCCGCATAAACGAAGAAGCAGGCGCCCAGCATCACGAAACCGGAAACCGGTCGTCGATCGTCCGGGCGTCCGAGCCCGGCGTAGACGATCGCCGAGCCGGTCAGGATCAGCCCGAGAACCGAGAAAAGCCATGGCAGGCGGGCAAGCGCCTGCACGTGGTAAACGAGGGGGCCGGACAGCACGAGCACGCCGATGACGACCGCGGTGATCGTCGGGACCGGCATGCCGAGCAGCAGCAGGCCCAGGCCGGCGCCGACCGTCAGTGCAACCATCATCACGTTGCCGGTCGAGACGATCAGCCCGACGAATGCGGCCAGGGCCACGTAGGCGGCGACCAGGAGCCAGCCCGCGAAGCGCTCCGGGCTCGGGATCGAGTCGAGCCAGCGCAGTCTCTGCAGCATCGGATCGGTCGCCTCGGTGCCGGCGGGTCGGCAGCCGCCTCAGTAGGCGTTGAGGGTCGCGCCCAGCACCTGGACGCCGGAGTTGCTCAGCGTCGCCGACAGCTGTGCCATCTCGCGGCCGCGCGTCACGTCCTTGCGTGCCACCAGCAGCGCGGCGCCGGCGCGCTGCGCAACCACCTGCGCGTCGGAGGCGGCTTGCGCCGATGGCGTGTCGAGCAGGATCACGTTGAAGTGCGAGGACAGGTGATTGAGCAGGTTCCTGAATACGCCACGACCGAGCAGCTCCTGCGGATTCGGCGGCAGCGCGCCCGACGGCAGCAGCGACAGCTTCGGCAGGCCCGCCACGGTCTTGATCTCGTCGAGACCGGCGCGCCCGCTGAGCAGCGCCGACAGGCCCATCCGGTTCTCCAGGCCGAAGGTCTCGTGCAGGACCGGGTTGCGCATGTCCGCGTCGATCAGCAGCGTCGACTCGGCAAGCTGCGAGAACGCGACGGCCAGGTTCGCCGAAATGAAGCTCTTGCCGTCGCCGCGATCGACGCTGGTGATCGCCAGCGCGGTCCTGCCGGGCGTGCCGTCGAACCAGCGCATCATCAGCTGGCTGCGTAGCGCGCGGATCGATTCCGCGAAAGGCAGCGCCGGGTTCAGTGCCGTGACGAGGCGCGCCGGCAGCCGCGACTTGCTCAACGCGGTCGGATAGCCGAATTGCAGCGCCAGTGCGCTGTCGACCGTGCTTTGCGCGACGAAGCCGAGGCGACACGCGATCTCGCCGAACCTGCCGCCGTTGCGCTGCTGTTCCTGCAGCACCTGCTCGACCTGGTCCACGGTCATGTGGCCGTCGGCGATCAGCAGCGCACCGATCGAGTCCGACGACTGTTCGGCGACGGGCTCGAATACCGGCAGCGTGACGGCGCGGAGTTCGGTCGGTACGGTCAACGAAGCATTCTCCGGTTTGCGGCCCTCGTCGGTTCAGTCGGCGCCGACCGGCGGCAGCGCTGCAACATGAGGGCCGGTCCTGCCGATCAGGCGCTGCGGACGGCGCGAGTCCGCATGTGACAGAACGGCCAGGATCGGCACTCCGCTGACCTGCATCAGGTCGTCGGCGTCCCGGATCGGACGCTGGACCTTTTCCAGCGTGATCGCCGCAAGCATCCCCAGCATCAGCCCGAGCGCCGAGCCTACGACGATATTGAGCAAGGGTTTGGGCCGCGACGGGCTCGACGGGATCGAGGCTCCCGACAGAATGCTCACGTTGGACAGGCGCATACGCGCCTCGAGGTCGGTCTGGGTCGATCGTTGCGTCATCAGCTCGAGCCCCTGCTGGGCTTCGTCGACCTCGCGCTGCAGCGCAGCGAGTTGATCGCGCTGCTGCTTCATCTCGAGGACTTCGGCCTTCTGGCGCTCCAGTGCGACGCGCGTCAGCTCGACGCGCTGCTGGTCGAGCGCGGCCGCGGCGGCGATGCTCGCGCGCACCCGGCCGAGCTCGGCTGCGTAGCGCTGCCGCAAGGCCTGGAGTTCGGACCGGATCGCGAGCGTCTGTGGATGGCGATCGCCGAGGCTCGCCGATTGTTCTTCGAGGCGACCCTGCGCGCGCGCGATCTCGGTCCTGATCGACGCCAGCATCGCGTTGCCGACGATTTCGGGCATCGTGTCCCGGCTCGAATCGCGCAGCGCGTCCAGGCGGGATGCCGAGGCCAGTGCTTCCGCCTCGAGCCGGACCAGTTGCGACGAAAGCTCCTGCAGCCGCGTGCTTACGATGTCGTTGCGTTCCTCGCCCGTGACGATGCCCGTGCGTTGCTGGTATTCCCACAGGCGCTGACGGGCCGCGGACAGCCGTGCGCGGTAGTCGTCGACCTGGGTCTCGAACAGTTGGGCGTAGTTCCTGGCCGGTTCGGTGGTCAGGTCGAGCGTTGCGTTGACATAGGCCGCGGCGAATCCGTTGGCGATCCGGGCGGCCAGCTCGGGGTCGATGTCTTCGTAGTACAGCTTGATCACGGCAGCCTCGCGCTCCGGCTCGACCGTGAGCCCGCTCGCCAGGCGTGCCCGGATCCATTCTTCCAGTTCGCCGGTGCCCTCGGTCGTCTGCGCCCATTGCCTGATCAGCAGCGGATCCTGCGTCAGGCCCAGGTCGTCGATGACGCGTTTCGCGACCCGCTGGCTCTCGATCAGCTCGACCTGGGAGGCAAGGTAGCCGCGGATGGTGCCCTGCAGGTAGACCGAGCCGCCCAGTACCGGGTCCTTCGACGGGATGTCGATCAGCATCACCGTCGAGGCGACGTATCGCTTCGGAGTCAACATGCTGCCTGCCGCGGTTGCGCCGACGGTCACCAGCAGGATGGCGAGAACGAGTCCTATCCGGCTGAGCAGGATTCGAAGCAAGCGCCCGGAAACCATGATCGCAACTCCATCGCTGCGGACCGCCAGGAGGCTCCCGGCATACGGTCCAACGACTGCCGCTGCACGCTGAATGACCGATTATTGCAGGTCGGCGGGCCGCGGTGCCGTATTCGGCCTATACCTGTCGAAACATCGGACGCCCTGCAAGCCGGTTGACCAGCATCCGCTCCGCCTGGTCCAGCGGCCGCAGCAAGGCGAGCGCTACGGCGAATGCGATGCCTCCGAGCGCGGCTGCTGCCGGCAACGGCAGTTCGGGCAGCCGCAGTCCGATGAAGACGGTCAGGGCACAGAGGGCCGTGGCGGCGGCGATGCCGGGCAGGCCGGAGACGGCCAGCGAATATCGATAGCCCCTGGCCCGGAGCATCCGCAATACGCTGGTCGTCAACAGGATTTCCTCGGCGACCATCGCGATGGCCAACGATTCTGCGCCCAGGCCGCCGACGATCATCAGGTAGGCGGCCGGCAGCACGCACAGGCACAGCAGGCTCGCCCGCAGCCAGATGTCGGTTTCGCGCACGCAGTTCACGTAGAGCCCGAGCAGGCTGCGATGACTGTGTGCGAACGACAGCAGCAGGAGGACGACGAGCAGCCAGTAAGCTTGCTGCAGCTCCGCACCCCCGATGGCCGCCACCGCCTGCGGGCCGGCGCCAAGCAGGATTCCGACCAGTGGCGCGACGGCGAACAGGCTCGTCTTGGCGGCCAGCAGCATCCTGCGATTGAGCTTGTCATGGTCGCCGTCGTTCGAGTAGGCGGCAACCAGCATCGGCCTGATGATCGACAGCAGCAATTCGCTCGGGAGGTAGCGGCGCACCTGGGCGGCGAGCCCACGGGCGAACCCGAACAGTGCGGACGCCGCCGGACCGAGCAGGGCGTTCGCCATCAGCTGGAGCGCCGGAGCGGAGTAGAGATTGGCTACGGCGTTGCCCGAGTAGTTGTAACCGGCGATTCCGACCATCGCGCGCAGCGGCGGGCGCGTCCACTGCGGATCGCCCGAGGCCCTTGCCGAAGCCCGCGTCGCGCGCACGGCCGTTGCCGCTGCGATTCCGGCGGCGACGCCCGCGGCGGCCGTTTCGATCCGGATCACGAACGCGAGGTCGAACGGGATGCCGTTCGCGGCCGCATAGCCGAGCGGTGCCAGAAAGCTCAGGTTGCGCGAAATCTGCACCGCCTGCGCACTCTTCTGTGCGAGCAGCGGCTCCAGCGCCAGGGTTACGAAGATCCGGTTCAGGCCGTCGAACAGGCACAGCAACAGGAACGGCAGCACGACGACCAGCGCGGCTTCGAGCCCGAGCTGGTTCGTCCACCAGGCCGACCACTGCCACAGCATCAGCAGCACCACGAGCATCGGCAGCGAATTCGCCAGGACCAGTCCGAGCAGCAGCCGGTACAGCTGTTGCGAGCTCGCCTTTTCGCGGTACTCGGGAACGAAGCGGATGGCGACCCACGGTATCCCGAGCGAACTGTAGAGCAGGATCAGTTCGATTGTTGCCAGCAGCGTCAGGTAGCGACCGTAATCGGCGACCGGCAGCGATCTCGCGAGCAGCACGAAGATCGTGAACGAGGTGACGGCGCTGATCGTGCGCCCGGCGGCGAAGCTCAGCAGGTTCGACCGGAACCGTGCGAGCGAGTAGTAGTGCTCACCGGCCGGTATCCGCTCAATAGGCATGTGGATCGTTGAAGATGTGCCGGATCGTGCACAGGATGATGACCAGATCCAGCTTCAACGACCAGTTGCGCAGATAGTAGGTGTCGAGTTCGACCCTGCGCGCCATTTTCTCGAGCGTATCGGTCTCGCCGCGGGCGCCGTTGATCTGCGCCCAGCCGGTGATGCCCGGCTTGACCTTGTGCCGGCGCGTGTATCCCTTGATCAGTTGCCGGTACATGGCGTCGTGCGCAAGCGCGTGCGGGCGCGGACCGACGACGCTCATCGTGCCCTGGAGCACGTTGATGAACTGCGGCAGTTCGTCGAGCGAAGTGCGACGCAGGAAGCGGCCGATCGCCGTCACGCGTTCGTCGGCCGCGGTGGCCTGGCGGATCTCGCTGCCGTCTTCGGTCACCCGCATGGTGCGGAACTTCCAGATCACGATCTCCTGGCCGTTCAGGCCGAGTCTCCGCTGCCGGAAGAAGACGGGCCCCGGCGAAGTCAGTTTGATGATGATTGCGAATACCAGCGCGAATGGCGCACTGACGACGAGCGCGACCGATGCGATGACGATGTCGCTCCAGCGCTTGAGCACGCCCTGAACGCCGTTGAACGGCGATTCGCAGACGGCGAGCACCGGAATGTCGCCGACCGCGTCGACCTTGGCCTGGATCAGGTCGAACAGGAACAGGTTGGGCACGAAGTAGATCGAACAGGTCGTGTCGCGCAGTTCGTTGAGCAGTGTCAGCAGGCGCTGCTGCGGGGCAATCGGCAAGGTGATGTAGAGCGTCGAGATGCCCAGTTCACGCACCTTGCCGGAGACCTCGGCCAGATGTCCGGCATAGGCAACGCTGCCGGCCTCGGGGAGTCGGCCGGTATGCCTGTCGTCGAAGAAGGCGATCACCCGGCTGTCGTCGGAATGCGTGTTGATCATCCGTGCCAGCCGCGCGCCGATCGGATTCATGCCGACGATGGCAGCGTTCTGCTTGTGCACGGGCGCCAGGACGTACGGCACGATCCGCGGCGATGCGACGTGGATGCCCATCAGGGCCAGCGGCGCAACGGCCAGCCAGGTCGCCACGGCGTAGGGGTCGAAAAGCTCCAGCGCGTTCGACAGGTATCCGATGGCCAGCAGCAGGACAGCCGTTCGCAGCGCGCCGGTCAGGATCTCGCCGGCCATCCGGACGTCCCAACTCCTGAAGCGCAGGCGGCCCGGGAAGACGAGCAGGAAGGTCAGCAGCACGAGAATCAGGAACGGTCCCTCCAGCGGCTGGTGGAACGCCCAGAAGACGAGGGTCAGGCTTGCCAGGATCGCCAGCGGATCGACGAGGCGCTTCGTCAGGCCGAGCAAGGTCCAATGGGGCTTGGCAAAGAACGGCGCCGGCCCGTCGACAGACGGAAGGATCGATTCGTCGATTCGCATGGCGGCGGCTGTCCGGCTGCGGGCAAGTGGCTCCTCGATGGCAGCCCGGGGCGCAACCGACATTCGGGCGGCTGCGTGCCTGGGTGTCGAATCGTATCGCCCGATTATTGCCCGAGTTCGTCGCTATTTCCACAGGCGCGGCGACTTTTTCTCGCGGGTTCGCGGGGTCGCGTTCGAAGCGCGGCGACGCAGGGCCTCGCTGCGCGATCGGCGGTATGCCTTCGGGGCCGCGCACACTAGAATGCCTGCATGTCGGGCGGGGGTCCACGTGCCTCGCCTGCTTGCTCGGAGCCCCAGCAATCGCTCCGAAGGTCGTCGGGGGAGTCTTTCGGATGCCAGGCAAGGGGGTTGTACCGGGGATCCTTTGCAGGATCGGTATCGCTGGGACGCTGGCCGCGGTCGCCGCCCCCGTCAGCGGCCAGCTGCTCTACCAGGAAGGCCCTGCGCTGCCGGCTGCCGGCATCGATCCGTCGAACACCGAGACCGTCGGCCCTTTCTACCGGATCGGTCCGGCACCCGGTGCGTCGCTGTCCCCCGTCGAGCCGCGCCCGCTGTCGTTGACCGTCAGGCAGGCCTTCGAATACCAATCGAACCTGTTCGCGCTGCCGGACGAGGTTCCGCCCGCATCCAGCAACCTCGAAGGCGGCGACCTGATCAGCCGGACCAGCCTGCGCGTCGGCTACGACAATCTGATCGGCGCACAGGACGTTTCCTTGTGGGCCGAACTCGGCCACAACGATTACCGCGACTTCGACAGGCTCGATCACTTCGCCTGGTCGCTGGGAGGTCGCTGGGGCTGGCAGGTCGGCAGACAGTGGTACGGCACGCTGCGCGCGGGGACGCAGCGTTTCCTCAACGCGTTCGAGAACCAGGCGGTTCCGCTGCCGAACTTCGTCAGGCTGAACACGGTCGGGGCAAGCGCCGGGTATCGGTTCGACACGCGCTGGTCCGGCTATCTGGGCGTCGACCATCTTTCGCGCGACAACTCCGAGCAGGTGCTCGAGCAGAACGACCTGCGCGAAAGCGGATACGAGCTCGGCCTGCGTTTCCAGCCTCCCGAGTCCGCAACCGACATTTCCCTGGTCGCTCGCTACGTCGACGGCGATTTTCCGAACCGCCAGCGTTTCGATTCGGTCGGCGAGGCACTGCCGGCGCCGGTCGACAATGCGTATTCCGATCGCGAGCTGCTGCTGCGGGCGGCGCTGGCGCCGTCGGCCGCCAGTCGATTGATCGGCGAGGTCGGCTGGACGCGGCGCGCCTTCGATTCGCTGGACCAGCGCGATTTCAGCGGTATCACCGGCGGTGTCGTCTGGCAGTGGCAGCCGCTCGATGCGCTTGGTGCCGAGTTCTTCTTGCGGCGCAGCCTCGGACCCTACGACCTCGCCAGCTCGAACTTCGTCGATGCCTTGCAGGCGGGGGTGCTTGTAAACTGGCGCCCCACCGGCAAGCTGCTGCTGAGCGCGCGTGCCGGCTGGGAGGACAACGACTATGCGGGCGATCCGGCGGCGGCGGTCGGCGCGCAGCCGGAGCGCGAGGATCGGCAGAACAGCTACGGCGTATCGATCGCCTGGCAACTGCTTCGATCGGTGTCGTTGAGCCTCGACTACAGCCGGCTCGATCGGCGTTCGAACCAGCGCGCGTTCAGCTACGACGCCGACATCGTGATGCTGATGCTTACGTTCCGGATCGATTGAACCCGGCAGCCAAGCGCCGGCAAAGGGGGAGTCATGTTCCGACTGGTCATCGCGCACGGGCGCTTGCGGAGCGCGTTTCTGGCTGCCGCGTACGGCCTTCTCGTCCTTTTCGCTTCGACGGGCGCGTGGGCGCAGCACGGCGCGGCCGCGTCGCCGGGCACCGACTACGTGCTCGGAGCCGGGGACCTGATCA
The DNA here is from genome assembly GCA_012513825.1 of Limnobacter sp. Lineage (GTDB taxonomy): Bacteria > Pseudomonadota > Gammaproteobacteria > Burkholderiales > Burkholderiaceae_E > Zeimonas. Next base: position 32,473 of record JAAZBL010000277.1, read on the forward strand.
GGGTCTCGGTATTCCAGCAACCCGATCTTTCGCTGGAAGCGAGGATTTCGGAGAGCGGGATGGTTTCCTATCCGCTGATCGGCAACGTCAAGCTGGGTGGGCTGACCAGCATGCAGGCAGAAGAGCAGATCGCGGCGCGCCTTGCCAGCGGTCGCTTCCTGCAGAACCCGCAGGTTTCGGTCAACGTGCTCGAATATCGCAGCCAGCAGGTTTCGGTGCTCGGAGCGGTGAACAAGCCGGGCCGGTATCCGCTCGAACTGTCGGGCACGCGGCTCAGCGAGGTGCTCGCCGAGGCAGGCGGGATCGTGTCCGGCGTCGGTAGCGAGACGGTGACGCTGCTCACGCACCGCAACGGTCAGCCGGTCATGCTGCACGTCGACCTGTCCGACATCTTCGTCGACGGCGACGTCGGCAAGGACGAGATCCTGCAAGCCGGCGATGCGATCTACGTGAATCGCGCGCCGGCCTACTACATCTACGGCCAGGTCCAGCGC
>JAAZBL010000278.1 GCA_012513825.1 Limnobacter sp.
AGCGACAGGAAACCCGCCGCCACCAGCATCAGCGCCGCCGTTCCCAGCGGCCTGGCCAGCACACTGGCGAGCCACGGACCGAAGATCGCACCCAGCGTGCCGCCGACGGCGATCGCACCGAACACGCGCTTGCTCTGTTCTTCGGAGAAGCGATCGGCCATCAGCGCCCAGAACAGCATCGTCGCGAACAGGTTGAAGACGCTGAACCAGACGTAGAAGACCTGGCCGCTGCGCTCGCCGACGGCGGTCGGCGCGAGAACGAGCAGGGAGTAGAAGCACAGCAGGCCGGCAACGAAGAACAGATAGGTCGCGGCAATGAACTGCAGGCGCCGAAACCGGCTGACCAGCATGCCGAACAGCGGGTTCACGAGCAGCGTGACGACGACGGTGCCGACGAACAGCCAGCGGATCGCGTCCATGCCGCGCTGCATGCCGAGCGCTTCGCGTGCCGGTCGCAGCACCATTAGCGCGCTGAGCACGCAGAAGAAGAACAGCGCGGCGACGACGACCGGACCGACCTCGTCTCGCCGGATGTTCGCGAAGCGTTGCAGCAGGGGAGCGGGCATCGGCGTTACGTGGTTCGGCGGCCGGGTGTCCTTCGCACACGCCCCGGGCCCGATCAGCGCGTCAGGGGCAGAAGATCGCCTTGAGCACGGCGACGAGCCTGGCGACGTCCTGGTTCTCGATCCGGTAGTACAGCGTCTGCGCTTCGCGCCGGAAGCCGACGAGGCCCTCCTCGCGCATCTTCGCCAGGTGCTGCGACAGCGCCGACTGGCTCAGCGGCACGCGTTCGAGCAGGGCGCCGACGCTGAGCTCGCGGTGCTCGATGAGCAGGCACAGTACCAGAAGACGATGCTCGTTGCCGAGCACGCGCAGCATCGCGGCCGCGCGGGCGGCGCCCTCCTCAATGAACAGCCGGTCCCGGTCGCGCTGTGCTGCCGTGGTCATCGATCAACAGGTTCTTATATTAACGATTTCTAATATACTACCGCTTTTCCGCCTTCGCTCCGGACACGAAGCATGCCGCAATCCCCAGGCGCCACATCGGCGATCGACCCGGTCCACGCCCGCGAGCACGCCCTGGCCGCGCGCAACGTGCGGCTGCTTGTTGCGGCGCAGGCGCTGGGCGGGGCCTCGCCGCCGATCATCATCTCGCTCGGCGGCATCGTCGGGCAGATGCTGGCCGCCAACGCGTCGCTGTCGACGCTGCCGGTGAGCCTTTACAACCTGGGCCTGGCGCTGTCGACGATCCCGGCGGCCATGCTGATGCGCCGGCTCGGCCGGCGCGCGGCCTACGCGCTCGGGGCGCTGCTCGGGCTGGTCTCGGGCCTGATCGCCACGGTCGGCGTGCTGATCGGCAGCTTCGAGACCTTCTGCGTCGGCACGGCGACGGCCGGTTTCTACGGCGCCTGCGTCCAGAGCTACCGCTTCGCGGCGTCCGACGCCGTGGCGCCGGCCGAGCGGCCGAGGGCGATCTCGCGGATCATGATCGGCGGGCTGGCGGCCGCGATCATCGGCCCGCAGGTCGTGATCTGGACGCGCGACGCCTGGCCGGCGACACCGTTCGCCGGCAGCTTTCTCGGCCAGGCAGTGCTGGCCCTGCTCGCCTTGCCCCTGCTGCTGATGCTGCGCGCGCCGGCGCCGCAGGCCGTTGCGGCCGAAGGCGAGGCGCGGCCGCTGCCCGTCATCGCGCGCAGCCCGCGCTTCGTCGTGGCCGTGACCGCCGGGGTCGTCTCCTACGGCCTGATGGCCTTCATCATGACCGCCGCGCCGATGGCAATGGTCGGCTGCGGGCATACGGTCGGCGAGGCGGCGCTCGGTATCCAGTGGCACGTGCTCGCGATGTTCGCTCCGAGCTTCGTCACCGGGCACCTGATCGCGCGCTTCGGCAAGATCGCGGTCACTGCGGTCGGCCTCGTGTTGATCGGCGCTTCGGGACTGCTCGCGCTGGCCGGGCTCGAACTGCTGCACTTCTGGGGTTCGCTGATCCTGCTCGGCGTGGGCTGGAACTTCGGCTTCATCGGGGCGACCGCGATGGTCACCGATGCCTACACCGCCCCGGAGCGGGCGAAGGTGCAGGCGCTGAACGATTTCCTCGTCTTCGGCACCGTGGCCGTGGCGTCCTTCGGTTCGGGGCGCCTGCTGGACACCTCGGGTTGGGAAACGATCAACGCGATGATGCTGCCGCTGCTCGCGCTGGTCCTCGCGATGCTGGCCGGGCTCGCGTGGAGCGGGCGGCGACGCGAAACCGTGGCCGCGCACTGACCCGAGGCGCCGCCGGGCGCCGAAGGGCAAAATAGCGCAGGTCGGCGTGGCGCAGTCTTCCTGCTCGCGCAGCCGCCGGCCACGGAGAATCACTGCGATGAAGCCCGAAGTCGAGGAATTGCTGTCGCTGCTGCAGGTCGAGCGGCTCGAGTACAACCTGTTTCGCGGCGTCAGCGGCGAGATCGGCAGTCCCAACGTATTCGGCGGGCAGGTTCTCGGGCAGGCGCTGATGTCGGCCGCGATCACGGTGGACGCCGCGCGCAGCGTGCATTCGCTGCACGCGTACTTCCTGCGGCCGGGCGACAAGGATGCGCGCATCGTCTACGACGTCGAGCGGATCCGCGACGGCGGCAGCTTCACGACGCGGCGTGTCGTCGCGATCCAGCACGGACGGCCGATCTTCAACTTCGCCGCTTCGTTCCACATCGAGGAACCGGGGCCGAAGCACCAGCAGCCGATCGCGCAGGTCGTCGGCCCCGAAGGGCTGGCCAGCGACCGCGAGCTCAGGCGTCGGATCCTCGGCCGGCTGCCCGAGGCGAGGCGCGCGGCCGCGAAGACCGAAGGGGCGATCGACTTCCGGCACGTCGACCCCTACGACCCGCTCGCACCGACGCCCGGCCCGTCGTTGCGGCACACCTGGCTGAGGATCGCCGACCGGATGCCCGACGATCCGATCCTGCATCGGGCGGCACTCGCCTACGCATCGGACTTCGGGCTGCTGCAGTCGGCGATGATTCCGCACGGACTCAGCTTCATGCAGCCCTCGCTGCAGGTCGCGAGCCTGGACCACGCGATGTGGTTCCACGACGATTTCCGGGCCGACGAATGGCTGCTCTACGAGATGGATTCGCCGGCGGCCGGCGGCGCCCGCGGCTTCTGCCGCGGCACCTTCCATACGCAGGACGGTCGGCTCGTGGCCTCGGTCGCCCAGGAAGGGCTGATCCGGACGCGCGACCCGGCGGCCCGGCCGGGCGGCGGCGCCGAGGCTGCGCGACGAGGGGGCGCTTCCACCCGATGAAGATCTTCGATGCCGAGGCCACGCGCCGGGCCTTGCCGTTCCGGCCGCTGGTCGACGCGCTCGCGCGCATGTTCGTCACCGGCTGCGAGGTGCCGCTGCGGCATACGCATGCGGTGCAGGCCGACGACGGCAGCGCCGGCACGGTGTTGATCATGCCGGCATGGCGCAGCGCGGACTACCTCGGCATCAAGACCGTCAACGTCTTTCCGGGCAACGCGCAGCGCGGGCTGTCGGGCCTGTTCGCGACCTATGTGCTCTACGACGTGCATACCGGCGAGCCGCTGGCGCTGATCGACGGCAACGAGATCACGTCGCGTCGCACCGCCGCGGCGTCGGCGCTGGCGGCGTCGAAGCTGGCGAGGCCCGATGCGCGCCGGCTGCTCGTCGTCGGCGCAGGGCGCGTCGCGAGCCTGCTGCCCGAGGCCTACTGTGCGGTGCTGCCGATCGACGAGATCGCGATCTGGGCGCGCCGCCCCGAGGCGGCCGAGGCGCTGGCCGAAAGCCTGCGCGCGCGCGGCATCGACGCGACGGCGGCCGCCGATCTGCCGCAGACGGCTGCGCGCGCCGACATCGTGAGTTGCGCGACGCTTGCCACCGAGCCTGTCGTGCACGGCGAATGGCTGCGCGACGGCAGCCACCTCGACCTGATCGGCAGCTTCACGCCGCAGATGCGCGAAGCCGACGACGCCTGTTTCCGCGGTGCGAGCCTCTACGTGGACACCGACGAGGCGCCGCAGAAGAGCGGCGAGCTGCTCGGCCCGATCTCGCGCGGCGTGTTCGCGCGCGCCGACATCCGCGGCACGCTGGCGGAGCTGTGCAGCGGCCGGGCCGCCGGCCGCGCGGACGCGGCCGAGCGCACCGTGTTCAAGTCGGTCGGCAACGCGCTCGAAGACCTCGCGGCCGCCGCGATGGTCTACGAAGGCGCGATCAGTCGCGCGTGATGTTGTTCTCGCGGATCACCTCGCCCCAGCGCTCGTGATCGGCGCGCATGCGCTCGGCGAGCTGCTCGGGCGACTGCCAGGCCGCGAAGGTGCCGACGCCTTCGAGCTTCTTCTGCACTTCGGCGTCGGCCAGCGCCTTCTTCAGCTCTTCGCTCAGGCGGGCGACGATCTCCTCGGGCGTACCTTTCGGAGCCAGCATCGCGCCCCACGAGGTCGCGTCGAAGCCCGGGAAACCCTGGTCGGCGACGGACTTCACGTCGGGCAGCAGGCTGACGCCTTTGGCTGTACCGACTGCCAGCGCGTGCAGCGCGCCCGACTGGATGTGCGGGAGCACCGCGATCAGGTCGGAAAACATGATCGGCACCTGGCCGCCGAGCAGGTCGGTCACGGCCGGCGCGCTGCCGCGATAGGCCACGTGCAGCATGTCGAAGCCGGCGAGCTTCTTCAGCATCTCGG
>JAAZBL010000279.1 GCA_012513825.1 Limnobacter sp.
CCTCAGCGATTGAGCGGCGTGCGCGGCATGAACGACGTGCTGCCGGCCGACGAGGCGCTGTGGCGCGTCTTCGAAGAGACGGTCGCCGACACGATGCGCGCCTACGGCTACGGCCAGATCCGCACGCCGATCGTCGAGCACACGCGCCTGTTCGAGCGCGGCATCGGCGAGGTCACCGACATCGTCGAGAAGGAGATGTACTCGTTCACCGACGTGCTCAACGGCGAGGACCTGACGCTGCGTCCGGAAAACACGGCCGGCGTCGTGCGCGCGGTGATCCAGCACAACCTGCTCTACGACGGCCCGAAGCGGCTCTGGTACATGGGCCCGATGTTCCGTCACGAGCGTCCGCAGAAGGGGCGCTATCGGCAGTTCCACCAGGTCGGCGCCGAGGCGCTCGGCCTGGCCGGCCCCGACGCCGACGCCGAGGTGATCCTGCTGTGCCAGCGGATCTGGGACCAGCTCGGGCTGACCGGGATCGCGCTCGAGATCAACTCGCTGGGCTCGTCCGACGAGCGTCGCGCGCACCGCGAGGCGCTGGTCGCGCATTTCGTCGCGCACCGCGACGAACTCGATCTCGATGCGCAGCGCCGGCTCTACAGCAATCCGCTGCGCATCCTCGACACGAAGAACCCCGAGATGGCGCCGATCGTCGAATCCGCGCCGAAGCTGGTCGACTACCTCGGCGAGGAATCGCGCGCGCATTTCGAGCGGCTGCAGTCGCTGCTGAGGTCGCAGAACCTGCCGTTTCGCATCAACCCGCGCCTGGTCCGCGGCCTCGACTACTACAACCTGAGCGTCTTCGAGTGGGTCGCCGATGTCGGCGGCACGATGCTCACCGTCTGCGGCGGCGGACGCTACGATCCGCTGATCGAGCTGCTCGGCGGCAAGCCGGCGCCGGCCTGCGGCTTCGGCATCGGGGTCGAGCGCGTCCTCGACCTGATGCGGACGCAGGGCCGGCAGCCGCAGCAGGCGCAGTGCGACGTCTACGTGATCCACCACGGCGACGCGACGCTCGAGGCGGCGCTGCAGGCCTCCGAGCGCTTGCGCGATGCGGGCCTCGACGTGCTGATGCACTGCGGTGGCGGCAGCTTCAAGTCGCAGTTCCGGCGCGCCGACAGCAGCGGGGCGCGCTTCGCGCTGATCCTCGGAGTCGACGAACTCGCGCGCGGCGAAGCCTCGCTGAAGTGGCTGCGCGACGAAGCCCCCGGCGGCGGCCGGCAGATCACCGTCGCGCTCGACCGGGTCGCCGACGCGCTGCACGACGCGATCATCGACGCTGGCTGACACGGTCGGCGGCACGAGCCGGGTCGCAGCACCCCGATATCCGGAAACAAGGTCTCCATGGCATACGATCTCGAAGAACAGGAACAGCTCGAAAACCTGAAGGAGTTCTGGCGCAAGTACGGCGGGTTCATCCTGACCGTGCTGCTGATCGTCGCTCTCGCCTTCGCGGGCTGGCGCGGCTGGCAGTGGTACCAGATGCACAATGCCGCCCAGGCGGCGCAGATCTACGACCAGTTGCGCGAGGCCGTTGCTGCGCAGGATCTCGACAAGGTCCGCGACGCGGCCGGGCGCATCGTCGCCGATTACCCGGGCACGGCCTGGGCGCAGATGGCCGCGCTCACGGCGGCCGACGCCTACGTCGAGCACGGCGACCCGAAGGCCGCGCGCGTTCCGCTGCAGTGGGCGATCGAGCGCGCACGCGATCCTGCCTTCCGCGACGAGGCGCGGCTGCGGCTGGCCGGCGTGCTGATCGACGAACAGGCCTACGACGAGGCGCTGAAGCTGGTCGCGCAGCCCACCGAGAAGAGCTACGCCGGCGCCTTCGCCGACCGGCGCGGCGACGTGCTGGTCGCGCAGGGCAAGTCGGCCGAGGCCCGTGCGGCCTATCGCGAAGCGCTCGAACTGCTGCCGCCGGAAAGCGCGCTGCGCCGGCTCGTCCAGGTCAAGCTCGACGCACTCGGAGGACTGGCATGAACGTGGCCGGTGACGCGATCGGCGGATTGCACGCAGCGCGGCGGCGGGTGCTGGGGCTCGGCGGGCTGGGCCTGCTGGGCACGAGCCTGGGCGGCTGCGGCATCTGGCCTTGGTCGTCGTCGAAGACCCGGCTGCCCGAACTGCCGGCCGTCAGTGGTTCGGTGCGCGTGCGAACCGCATGGACGCACTCGCTGGGAGGCGGCGGTGCCGGCTTCCAGCCGGTCCTCGTCGGCGACACGCTCTACGCGGCGGGGCGCCGCGGCAGCGTCGCGGCGATCGACGCGCCCAGCGGTCGCGTCCTGTGGCGCACCGAGCTCGACGAGCCGTTGATCGCCGGGGCCGGCAGCGACGGCGAAGTCACCGTGGTGGCCACCCGCGACGGACAGCTCGTCGCGCTCGAGGACGGCGGCCGCCAGAGGTGGTCGGTGCCGGTCGGCGCCGAGGTCGTCACCGTGCCCTCGGTCGGGCTCGGCATGGTCCTCGTGCGCGGCAGCGACAACCGGGTCAGCGCGTTCGAGCTGGCGAGCGGCAAGCGGCGCTGGACCTTCGACCGGCAGCCGCCGGCGCTGGTGCTGCGGCAGACCGCCGTGATCGCGATGGACCCGTCGACCGCCTACGTCGGGCTGCCCGGAGGGCGGCTCGTCGCGCTGGCACTGCAGAGCGGCGCTTTGAAGTGGGAAGTTGCCGTCGGCATCCCGCGCGGCTCCAACGAGATCGAACGGATCGCGGACGTCGTCGGTTCGCCGCTGATCAGCGGTGGCGAGGTCTGCGCCGCTGCCTGGCGCGGACGCATCGCCTGCTTCGATTCGGCGACGGGGCGCGCAATCTGGGGGCGCGAGCTGGAGGCGGCCTCCGGCATCGACATCGGGCCGCGGCAGGTCATCGCCATCGAAGCCAGCGGCGACGTGCAGGCGTTCTCGCGCACCGGTGCGAGCCTGTGGCGCCAGGAAGCGCTGCGCCGGCGCCAGCCGTCGGCCCCGCTGCTGGTCGCCGGCGAGGTCGTCGTCGGCGATGCGCAGGGCCTGCTGCACGTGCTGGCCGGCGACGACGGCTCGCTGGCCGCTCGCCAATCCACCGACGGCACGCCGATCGTCGGCGCACCGGTCGGCTGGGGCGCGCTGGCGATCGTCCAGACGACCGGCGGTTCGCTGCAGGCCGTCGCGCTGGAGTAAGAAGCCGAGATGTCACGATTGCCGGTGCTCGCCCTCGTCGGGCGGCCCAACGTCGGCAAGTCGACGCTGTTCAACCGGCTGACCCGGAGCCGATCGGCGCTGGTCGCCGACGTTCCCGGCCTGACCCGCGACCGGCAGTACGGACGCGGGCGCAGCGGCGAGCGCAGCTTCATCGTCGTCGACAGCGGCGGCTTCGAGCCGGTCGCGAAGACCGGCATCGCCGCCGAGATGGCGCGCCAGACGCGCCAGGCCGTGCTCGAAGCCGACGCCGTCCTGTTCGTCGTCGACGGACGCGAGGGGCTGACCGCGCACGACCTCGAGATCGCCCGCGAATTGCGGCGCACCGCGCAGCGCGTCCTCGTTGCCGTCAACAAGACCGAAGGCATGCCGCGCCAGCAGGTCGCAGCCGAGTTCCACGAACTCGGGCTCGGCGAGCCGCTGCCGATCTCGGCTGCGCACGGCGATGGGGTCCGCGACCTGGTCGACATCGCCTTCGAGGAGATGGGCGACGCCGGCATGCCGCCGCCGCCCGAAACCGGCGCCCCGGATGCAGCGGCGCCCGAAGCCGAGGTGTCCGAAGCAGCG
>JAAZBL010000030.1 GCA_012513825.1 Limnobacter sp.
ACCGGCGTCGAAGCGTTGCGCCGATACTGCAGCACCGACGTCGGTGAGGTGATCGAGCAGCGGCCGACCGGTGCGGTCATGCCAGAGCGGTTGCACGCCGACTGCACGCTCGCCGCTCAGCGGCGGTGTGTCCTGGCGCGAAAAGTGGCGGCTTCGCAGCGATTCGGCCAGCCAGCCGGCGGCAGCCGGATCGCTGCAGGTCTGCGGTCGCACCGCGCAGTCGAAAGCCAGCGATCTCGAAGCCGCAACGGTCGCCGACTGGATCGACTGGTACTTGCCGAGCAGCACGACGAGCACCGCGAGCGGCACCAGCGCGATTCCGAGCACCAGCGTCTCGACGAGCGCCTGACCGGCCTGCGCCCGAGTTCTTTCAGCGCACATAGGCCGCCGCCGCTGCGCGTTCCGCGCTCGAGGGTTCGACGAGCCGCGGCTGCCAGTACGGGCTGTACAGACTCGCGTATTCGATCCGGGAAGCCGCGCCCGGCGGCAGCCGGAAATGGACTTCGGCCGCGGACAAGGACCAGAGCCGACCACCGGCGTAGCGTTCGAACAGGCGCAGGCGGCCGGTGCCGACGCTCAACGCATTGGCAGTCCGCACGGCACCCCCTTCGATTCGCGCGAGTATCGCGAGCCGCGTGACCGGATAGCGCGGGTTGTCCAGCGCGCTGTAGTCGAGGTCGCGAATCCGCGCGATGCCGTCGTAGCGCTCGAAGCCGGGGTCGTCGCCGACCGCCATCGCGGCCGCCGCCCGCAGCGTCGCGGCAAGATTCGTCTGCGTCCAGGCAGGTACCGCGACCAGCTCGCCGAGCGGCGTGCCGTTGACCGCTTCGACCGCGCCCCAGCCGAGCACCATCGATTCCCTGCTCCGGCAACTGCCGGACAGGAAGCCGCGTCGGCGCCAATCGTGGATGGACCCGGTGTCCGATGCCTCCCAGCGCTCGAGATCGGGTGCCATGGCCGTGGAGCCCCGCTTGCGGTACCACTGCGTCATCTTGTCGGGATCGAGCGTGCGCCCTACGCAGCTCGAGGGCAGCATCAGCAGGCGCAGGTCGAGGTTTCTCGGTCCACGGGTGAACGGATCGAGCGAATCGAGCACGAGTTGCTGCAGGCGGCGCCGCTCCGGATCGCTTTCATGCAGCTTCGTGAAGCGTTCGTAGCTGCCGGCGTCGGACATTGCGAACGCGAAGAAGCGCGGATCGTTGGCACGGGCGATCTCGTTGGCCACGGCTCCCATGCCGAAGGTGTCCGCGGAACGATGCAGCAGCGCCTGGCTGCGCAGCAGCAGGCGCTTGTGCCCGAGGACCAGATCGGCTCGCCAGCCGATCTCGTCGGCAGCGGCACGCTCGGTCAGCGCCCGCGCGTTGGCCGCCACCGACGCCGCCGCTGCCAGCACCGTGGCGGCCGGCGGATGGACACGTGCCAGTTCGCTCGCGTTGGCGGTGAACTGCTCGAAGTAGCGGGCCCAGGAGGTCAGCGTCACGGCCTGCGCGACGGCCACTTCCTGGGCAACGATCGCCCGGTTGGCGTAGGCATGGAAGTTCAGCACTCGCGCTCGCCAGACGGCGGCGCTCCAGGCAGCCGAATCGGCCGCGTTGTCGAGTCGTTGTCGCGTCGCGAGCACCTGGCCGGTACTGAACAGGAAGAAGAGCCCCAGCACCGCGGCGAACAGGAGCAGCAGGCCCAGCGCGAGCACCTGGCCGCGCTGCCGGCTCCGACGGATCGACATCGGGGTCATCGCCGTTCTCCCGCCCGCGAGGCCGCTCAGCGGTTGCCGAGGTTGTAGTTGTCCAGCCCCTTGCGCTGGTTCGCGTTGGTCGAGGCCGTGGTCGCGTTGGTCTGTGCCGCGCCGATCGCCGATGCGGCATCCTGGCCGGACATCTCGAGCGCGAGACCGGCGGTCTGGTTGCGCAGGGTCTGGCCGAACAACGTGTAGATGCCGATCGCGGCGACCGCGATCAGCGCGACGACGACGATGTACTCGGTCATCCCCTGTCCGGACTGGCGACGTTTCATGGCGGTTTCCTCCGTGTTGTCTGCCGCGCCGAACGGGCGGCTACGGAGATTTATAGGCAGGCGCACCGCACGTCGCCATTGCACGCAACGACTAGACCATCCGACGGGCGCCGCCGGTCGTCGATCGAACGGTCGACACCGGGCGCCGACGCCGGTCCATACTTGGCCATCGAAGAAGCACTCGAAGGCGCTGGCTTTCGGGGAGCAAGCGCATGTGGCATTGGCTTTCCGGCATCTTTCTGGCCGACAGGTCGCGACCGACGGCCCACACGCGGCTCTGCGCCGATGCAGGGGCACGGCGCTCGATCGCGCACAGGACCCCTTCCCGTCCGCGCCCGAAGGCTTTGGCCGACGCCGAGGCCCCTCCGCCTGGTGCAATCGGCGACCGCGCCTTCGTCTGCTGGCTGCTCGACATGCCCGATCCGATCGACGAGGCCCTGCGTGCAAACGAAGCAACGGTCCTCACGATGCTCGATGCGCAGCTCTCGATGCAGCGCGCGGCGGCCGAGCTGCTGCCGCGCGCGCCGGCCGTGATTCCACAGTTGATGAGCGTGCTGCGTCAGGACGATCGCTCGCTGGCGGCACTGGCCGAACGCGTATCGAAGGACCTGGTGCTCGTCGCCGAGGTCATGCGCATGGCGCGCAGCGCCTGGTATCGCGGCCAGGGCGAAGTCCCCGACCTCGAACATGCGATCTCGACGATCGGTGTGGCCGGCCTGCGCTCGGCGATCGCCAAGGTCGTCCTTCGGCCGCTGTTCGACCCGGGCTGCGGCGGCGAGTTGTCGCAACGCGCGGCGGCGCGGCTCTGGGCGCATTCCGAGCAAAAGGCCGGCCACTGCAGCCGGCTCATTGCCGTCGCCGGCGGCGATCCCTTCGACGGCTACCTGGCAGGGCTCATGCACAACGCCGGATGGACCGTTGCGCTTCGAGCCGCCGATCGCAACGGCGGCCTGCAGTGGCCGTGGAGCACCGCTTTCGTCGCCGAACTGCTTGCGAGGCGCGATCCGCTGTTCGGCAGGATCGTCGGCGATTGGCAGATCACCGGTGCGCTGACCGAGCTGGCAGCGCAGGCGCTCGGACCTGGATTGCAGGCATCCGGGTCGGTACTGGCGAGGATGCTGCTGGCCGCCGACCGACAGGCCAGTGTCGAGCTGCTGGAGCAGCCGACAGCGGCGCCCGAGTACGAAAGGGACGCCATCGTCGACGAGCTCGCTCCGGCC
>JAAZBL010000280.1 GCA_012513825.1 Limnobacter sp.
CGAATCCGAAAACCTCGGGCGGTGCGCGCTGGAACTACCTGGCCGCCTGGGGCTACGCGCTGCGCCAGCCCGGCGGCAGCGAGCAGGCTGCCGAGGAATTCGTCGGCAGGCTGTACCAGAACGTCAAGGTGCTCGACTCCGGCGCGCGCGGCTCGCTGACGACCTTCACCGAACGCGGCATCGGCGACGTGCTGATCGCGTGGGAGAACGAAGCCTGGCTGGCCACGCGCGAACTCGGGCCCGACAAGTTCGAGATCGTCACGCCTTCGGTCTCGATCCTGGCCGAGCCACCGGTCGCGGTCGTCGACAAGGTCGTCGACAAGCGCAAGACGCGCGAGGTGGCAACCGCCTACCTCGAATACATGTATACGCTCGAAGGCCAGGACATCGCCGGCAAGCACTTCTATCGGCCGCGCGACCCGCAGGTCGCTGCGAAGTACCAGTCGCAGTTCTCGCAGGTCGAGCTGTTCACGATCGACGAGGTTTTCGGCGGCTGGCTGAAGGTGCAATCCACGCATTTCGCCGACGGCGGCGTGTTCGACCGGATCTTCGCGACACGCCGCTGAGGCAGCGATCGGCGAGCCGGACCGACGGTCCGACCCGCTCGTCCGGTTGACCGTTCGGTCGGCCGCCTCCGTTTCGATCCCGCTTCTTCGTCGCCGCTTCTCTCCATGTCGCAGCCGACCTCGCTCGCTTTTCCCCCCGCGCCTCGTGCCGCGTCGCGCCAGCGCAGCGTTCTGCCGGGCTTCCGGCTCTCTCTCGGCTTCACGCTGTTCTGGCTCGGCCTGATCGTGCTGATCCCGCTCTCGGCGGTCGCGTTCAAGACGCTCGAGCTCGGTTGGTCCGGGTTCTGGAGCGCGGTCGCCTCACCCCGTGTGCTGGCGTCGTATCGGCTCAGCTTCGGCGTGGCGCTGATCGCAGCGGCGATAAATGCGGTATTCGGTCTCGTGTTCGCCTGGGTACTTGTGCGCTATACCTTCCCGGGCAAGCGCCTGCTCGACGCGCTGGTCGACCTGCCGTTCGCGCTGCCGACCGCGGTGGCCGGCATCGCGCTCGCAGCGATCTACGCCGAAAACGGCTGGATCGGCCGCCTGCTCGCTCCGCTGGGGGTCGAGGTCGCGTTCACGCCGCTCGGTGTGCTGGTTGCGGCCGTGTTCATCGGCCTCCCCTTCGTCGTGCGCACGGTGCAGCCGGTGCTCGAAGACCTCGATCGCGAGCTCGAGGAAGCCGCCGCGAGCCTCGGCGCTTCGCGCTGGCAGATCTTCGTTCGCGTGATCTGGCCGGTGCTGACGCCGGCGGTGCTGACCGGCGTCGCGCTGGCCTTCGCGCGCGCGGTCGGCGAATACGGCTCGATGATCTTCATCGCCGGCAACGTGCCGATGGTCTCCGAGATCGCTCCGCTGATGATCATCACGAAGCTCGAGCAATACGACTATGCCGGCGCCACGGCGATCGCACTGGTCATGCTGGTCGCTTCGTTCGCGATCCTGCTGGCCATCAACTCGCTGCAGGCCTGGACCGCGCGGCGCACCGGGAAGCCGGCGTGAGCGCGATACCCGCCGCCGCGTCGTCGGCGCCGACCGGGCCTTCGCGGGTGCCCTCGGCATCGGCGGGCCAGGCACCGATGGCCGGCTCTTGCAACGAACCGGCCTGGGTGCGCCGGCTGTTGATCGGCATCGCGATCGGCTTCTTCACGCTGTTCCTGCTGCTGCCTCTGGTCACGGTCTTCCAAGAGGCCCTGCGCAAGGGGCTCGAACTGTACTGGGCGGCAATCGTCGAGCCGAATGCGCGTGCGTCGATAGGGTTGACGCTGATCGCCGCAGCGATCGCCGTGCCCCTGAATCTCGTGTTCGGCGTGGCTGCGGCCTGGGCGATCGCACGATTCGAATTCCGGGGCAAGAAGTACCTGGTGACCCTGATCGACCTGCCCTTCTCGGTCTCGCCGGTGATCGCAGGGCTGATCTACGTGCTGGTCTTCGGTGCGCAAGGCTGGTTCGGCGGATGGCTGCAGGCGCACGATCTGAAGATCGTCTTCGCGGTGCCCGGCATCGTGCTGGCGACGATCTTCGTGACCTTTCCTTTCGTCGCCCGCGAGCTGATTCCGCTGATGCAGGCCCAGGGCCGCGACGAAGAAGAG
>JAAZBL010000281.1 GCA_012513825.1 Limnobacter sp.
CGAAGCCGCCCGGGAAGGCACGAAGGCGAACCGCGCCCGCGTCGACGAAGACGAGGAAAAGGGCGTGGCCGACCTCCGCTCCAAGGGCATGGAGGTCGTCGAGAACGTCGACAAGTCGCAGTTCGTCACTGCGCTGTCGTCGGTTGCCGCCAACTTCGAGAAGGAGTTCGGCAAGGACAGGCTCGACGCGATCCGCAACTTCGGCAACTGATCGCGATCGCGCGGCGGTGCGTCCGCGAAGACGCATCGGCGCGCACCGGCCGCCGCATCCGCCCGGGTGCGGCGGTGTCTTTTCCGGCACGCCCGGTCTGCCGGTCTCTCCGTACCCCGGATTTCGATGAAAAACGCATTCCTGCGCTTCGAAGGCTGGATGACTTCGCTCGCGATGGTCGGCGCCTGCCTGATGCTCGCGATTGCCGCGACGCTGGGCATGTTCCAGATCATCACGCGCTTCGTGCTCGAGCAGCCGGCCGAATGGACCGAGGTCCTGATCCGATTCAGCCTGATCTGGATGGTCTTTCTCGGCATTCCGGCGGCCTTCCGGCGCGGCGCGATGATCAGCGTCGACGTGCTGTACCGCTGGAGCCCGCCGAAGATGCGGCGCGCGCTCGACTGGCTCGTCTGCATCGCATCGCTGGTGCTGATCGGAATCCTGATCTGGTGGGGCTGGGACTACGCGAAGCGCGGCGGCGTGCAGACGATGGCCGGGCTCGAAAGCCTGTCGATGTTCTGGGCCTACCTGGCGATGCCGGTCGGTGCGGTCTTCTGCGTGCTCGGGCTGATCGGGCAACTGATCGATCCGCAGCGGCATGAGCTGGAGACCGCGCAGTGACCGCGACGATGATCTTCACGATGGTCCTGTGCTTCGCACTGACCATCTCGGTGGCGGTTTCGATCGGGCTCTCCGCCATCGTCGGCATCCAGGCCGCCAACGCGCCGATGCTGATCGCGGTCAAGGAGATGTTCGGCGCGATCAACAAGTTCCCGCTCGCGGCGATTCCGTTCTTCATCCTGGCCGGCAACCTGATGGAGGCCGGCGGCATCTCGCGGCGTCTCGTCGAATTCGCGAAGAGCCTGGTCGGAGGCGTGCAGGGCGGGCTGCCGATGACCTGCGTGCTGACCTGCATGATCTTCGCCGCGGTGTCGGGCTCGTCGGTCGCGACGACCTTCGCGATCGGCGCGATCCTGATCCCGGCCCTGATCAAGCACGGTTATCCGACTTCGTACGCGGCGGCGCTGCAGGCGACGAGCGCCGAACTCGGCGTGGTCATTCCGCCGTCGATCCCGTTGATCCTGTACGGCGTCAGCGCCGAGATCTCGATCGGCGAACTGTTCATCGCCGGCATCGGACCGGGCATCTTCATCAGTGGCACGCTGATGCTGTTCGTCTGGGCGTATTGCAAGTACAAGGGCTGGGGCCGCCAGGACGGCGACGGCCGCATGCCGGTGCTGCGCGCGACCTGGCAGGCCGGCTGGGCGCTGCTGATGCCGGTCATCATCCTCGGCGGCATCTATGGCGGCGTGTTCACGCCGACCGAGGCTTCGGCGGTGGCCGTTTTCTATGCGCTCGTCGTCGGGGTCCTCATCTATCGCGAGATCGGCATCGCCCAGCTCTTCGACGTGCTGCGCAAGTCGGTGATCTCGTCGGCGGTGATCATGTTCATCATCGCCAACGCCGGCCTGTTCGCGTATCTGC
Organism: Limnobacter sp.; assembly: GCA_012513825.1. Taxonomy (GTDB): domain Bacteria; phylum Pseudomonadota; class Gammaproteobacteria; order Burkholderiales; family Burkholderiaceae_E; genus Zeimonas. The sequence continues at coordinate 1,697 of JAAZBL010000281.1, forward strand.
TGACCCGCGCCAGCGTGCCCGAGGCGATCGGCCACTGGCTCGAAGCGGTGCTGCAGTCGCCTTCGCTGTTCCTTCTCGGCGTCAACGGTGCGCTGTTCGTCATCGGCATGTTCATCGAAACGAGCGCGGCGATCATCGTTCTCGCGCCGATCCTGGCGCCGGTGGCCGCGCACTTCGGCGTCGACCCGGTGCACTTCGGAATGATCATGGTCGTGAACCTGGCCCTCGGCATGATCACGCCGCCTTTCGGCGTGAACCTGTTCGCTGCCTGCACCGTCGCCCGGATCTCGCTCGACCGGATCGTCGGCCATCTGGCGCCGTTCGTGCTGGTGGTCATCGGCTGCCTGCTGGTCATCACCTACGTGCCCGTCCTGTCGCTGGTCTTCCGCGACCTCGTCTATCGGTAGGCGCTGCCGGCGAGGCGCGGCCGGCGAGGCGCGGCCGGCGAGGCGCGGCCGGCGAGGCGCTGGGCCGCGCCTACTGCAGGCGCAGGTTGTTGGTCACCGAGCGGACGCCTTCGACCGCGCGCGCGAGTGCGATCGCGCGCAAGGCCTGTGCGTCGTCGACGACGGTACCCTCGAGGACGACGATGCCGCCCTTGGTATCGACGGCGATGTTGCCGGTACGCGTGGCCGCGTCCCCGACCAGTGCTGCCTTGATCTTGGCCGTGATCGTCGCGTCTTCGACCGGATTCGGCATATCGTCGACGGCCGACGGCGGCAGGTCGATCCGAGCCGGTGGGGCCGGTGGGGCCGCTGGGGCCGGGCTGGCGGTGCCGGGTCGGGCGGCGGGCGCAGCCGGCGCGCCACCGGCGGCGGCCGTGCCGGGCGCAGCAGTCGAAGCCGGCGGGGGCGGCGTTCCCGGAGCGGACGGCGTGGCGGGTGCCGACGGCGAAACGGGGGCGGTCGGACCGGGCGGTGCGGCCCCCGTCGCCGGAGGGGCCAAGACCGGAGGCACGGTCGACGGAACGGCCGGTGGCGACGGTCTCGTCGGGGTGAGCGGTGTCCCAGGCAGATCGGTGGCTGCCTGTGCGGCATCCCAGGGGCCTGTCGGCGACAGGGCGAGTACGCCGGCCAGGACGCCTCCGAGTACGATCGGCTTCATTCGTGCTCCCGAACGCGCGCAGCATGCGCAGGACCACGCGACGCGCGCAATTGCCGTGCCCAGGCCCATGCGCACGCCTGCACGGTCGGCGCGCAGGCGCGCGCACCGAATCAGGCGCAGATCGCCGGCAGCAGCGCGCCGATCGGGCCGCGCAGCACGGCGTCGGCGAGCTCGTCGAAAGGGGTCGGTTCGGCGTTCACGATGACGATGCGCGCACCGGCCCGGGCGGCCAGCGGCACCATGCCGGCCACGGGATAGACCTGCAGCGTCGAACCGACCGCCAGCAGCAGGTCGGCCTCGCCGGCCAGCGTCATGGCCCGCTCGATGACTTCCGGGACCAGCGCCTGGCCGAAGGAGATCGTGTCGCTCTTCAGGATCCCGCCGCAGCGCAGGCAGCGCGGGTCTTCCTCGCCCGCCCGGACGCGCGCCAGCGCGCTTTCCATCGGCGCGCGGTCGCCGCATTGCCAGCACATGACGCGGCGAACGGTGCCGTGCACTTCGACGACGCGCTCCGGCGCATTGCCGGCGCGCTGATGCAGCTCGTCGATGTTCTGCGTGACGAGGCCGTGCAGCCGGCCCTGGCGTTCGAGCTCGACCAGCGCCTCGTGGCCGGCATTCGGACGGGCCGTCCAGGCCGGGTGGCGAAGCCGCGCCTGCCATGCGGCCTTGCGCACGTCGGGGTCGGCCAGGTAGTTCTGGATCGTCGACTGCTTCTCGGCCGCCGGGTCCCGCGTCCAGACGCCCTGCGGACCGCGGAAGTCGGGAATGCCCGAATCGGTCGAGATGCCGGCTCCGGTCAGCGCGACGATGCGCCGTGCATCGGCGATCCAGCCGCGGACGCGTTCGAGCTGCGCCTCGCTCTCCGTCATCGAGCCTCCGCGGCGAACTCGTCCTCCATCGACGGTTCGTAGCGGCCGTCGCGGGCGGCGCCGTTGAGCCGGGCGCGCCACAGCAGCGCCTGTTGCGCACGCGCGGCGTTGTCGAGCTGGCCCCGCCAGGCTTTCAGCGCAGGATCCTGCAACGCGCGCCCGTAGGAAAAGCTGAGCACCCAGGGATGCGGGCCGACCCGGTTCATCGCGTCGAGGTTCACCGTGGCTTCGGCCGCCGACTGCCCGCCGGAAAGGAAGAAGATCCCGGGAACGGCCGCCGGCACCGTGCGCCGCAACACCTCGACGGTGCGCGCCGCCACCTGCTCGCTGGTGGCCTGCTCCGGGCAATCCTTGCCCGGCACGACCATGTTCGGTTTCAGCAGCATCAGCTCGAGGATCACCCGATGACGGTGCAACGCGTGAAAGACCTCGTGCAGCACGTCTTCGGTGACTTCGGCGCAGCGATCGATCGAATGTTCGCCGTCCATCAGCACCTCGGGCTCGACGATCGGCACGACCCCCTGCTGCTGGCAGATCGCCGCATAGCGCGCCAGCGAATCGGCGTTGGCCTCGATGGCGAGCCGGCTGGGCAGGCTCGCCGAAACGTTGTAGACGGCGCGCCACTTCGCGAAGCGCGCACCCTGTGCCCGGTACCCCTCGAGCCGGGCGCCGAGGCCGTCGAGGCCCTGCGTGATCTCGTCGCCGGGCGCGTTCGCCAGCGCGATCTTGCCGGCGTCGACCTTGATGCCCGGGACGATGCCCTGGTCGGCGGCCAGCTTGGGCAGCGGGACGCCGTCGTCGGTCGCCTGGCCCAGCGTTTCCTCGTAGAGGATCACGCCGCTGATGAATTCGCCGACGCCCGGCGTGCCGAGCAGCAGCGCGCGCCAGGCGCGCCGGTTGGCCTCGGTCGATTCGGTCCCGATCGAAGCGAATCGCTTGGCGATGGTCGGACTGCTCTCGTCGGCGGCCAGGATTCCCTTGCCGGGCTGCACGATCGCCTCGACCGTTGCCTGCATCTCGTCGCGTGAAGACATATGCCGTTTCTCCTCACTGCCGAAGACTTCCGAGTGTGCCGCGGATTTCCTGCTTCGGCCAGCGCGGCTGCGCGCGTCGCGCGGGCTTGCGGGCCGGCCGCTTCGTCAGACGCCTTCGAGCGCCGGCTCCTGCATGGCCGCCACCTGCTCGCGCAGCTCGAGCACGCGATCCTGCCAGTAGCGCTGCGTCCCGAACCACGGGAACGCGGCCGGAAAGGCCGGGTCGTGCCAGCGCCGGGCGATCCATGCCGAGTAGTGGATCAGGCGCAGCGTACGCAGCGGCTCGATCAGCTGCAGCTCGCGGCGATCGAAATCGGCGAAGGCCTCGTAGCCGGCCAGTACGTCGGAAAGCTGGCGGCTCATCGCCTCGCGCCCGCCCGACAGCAGCATCCACAGGTCCTGCACGGCCGGGCCGCTGCGGGCGTCGTCGAAGTCGACGAAGTGCGGCCCCTCGTCGGTCCACAGCAGGTTGCCGGCGTGGCAGTCGCCGTGCAGGCGGATCCGGCGGACGTCGCCGGCGCGATCGAAGGCCGAATGCACGGCATCGAGCGCCTGGTCGACGATTCCGGTCCAGGCGGGCCGCAGGTCGTCCGGCACGAAGTCGTGAGCCAGCAGCCAGGCACGCGGTTCGTCGCCGAAGCTCGCCGCGTCGAGCGCAGGCCGGTGCGCGAACGGCTCGATCGCACCGACCGCGTGGATGCGTCCGAGGAACCTGCCGATCCGTTCGAGCGTGCGCGGGTCCTCGAGCTCGGGCGCGCGACCGCCATGCCGCTCGTAGACCGCGAAGCGATAACCGTCGAAGGTGGCCAGCGTGGCGCCGAGCAGCGTGCCCCGCGCCTGCGCTTCCGCGCCGTCCGGCCGCCCGCCGCCGGCCGGCCCGGCGGTCAGCTCGAGCGGCGCGACGACCGGAATCTCGCGCTCGGCCAGTTCGCGGGCGAACGCGTGCTCTTCGAGGATCTGCGCGTCGCTCCAGCGCGCCGGTCGGTAGAACTTCGCGACCACCGCGCCGCCGTCTTCGAGGAACACCTGGTAGACACGGTTCTCGTAGCTGTTCAAAGCGAGGAAGCGGCCGTCGCTGCGCAGCCCCACCGATTCGAGCGCATCGAGCATCCGGTCCGGCGTCAGCCGCCCGTACGGGGCTTCGGCGGCGTCGCCTTCCCCAGCCTCGGATGCGCGATCGTGGATGCTGAAGGACATTCGCGCGATTCTACGTGCGGCCGGCGTTCGCGCGCCGTATTCTTCGCTATTGCGCCGCAGCACGCAGGCTCGGGCCCGCCGGGGTCCCGCGCCGCGACGCCCGAGGAAACCGTCAACAGGAGAGTCGTCGTGAAAGTCGGGGTCCCGAAGGAAACCAAGACGCACGAGTACCGCGTCGGGCTCACGCCGGAATCGGTGCGCGAGTTCGTCGCGCGCGGCCACGAGGTCGTGGTCGAGGCCGGCGCAGGCATCGGGATCGGTGCCGGCGACGCGGTCTACCAGCGCGCGGGCGCCACGGTGCTGCCCGACGCCAGGTCGGTCTTCGAGGCCGCCGAACTGATCGTCAAGGTCAAGGAGCCACAAGCGGCCGAACTGGCCTTGCTCAGGCCGCATCACATCCTGTTCGCCTATCTGCACCTGGCACCCGATCCCGCACAGGCGGCGGGCCTGCTCGCATCGGGCTGCGCGGCGGTCGCCTACGAGACGGTTATGGAGCCCGACGGTTCGCTGCCGCTGCTGGCGCCGATGAGCGAGGTCGCCGGCCGGCTCGCGATCACGGTCGCCGGCCACCTGCTGATGCGCAGCTCGGGCGGCGGCGGCATGCTGCTCGGCGGTGTCGTCGGCGCCCCGGCGGCGCGCGTGCTCGTGCTCGGTGCCGGCGTGGCCGGCGCGCAGGCGGCGCGCATGGCGGCCGGCTCCGGTGCCGAGGTCAGCGTCGTCAACCGCTCGCTGCCGCGGCTTCGCGCGCTCGAAGCGCAGCTTCCAGGACGCCTGCGCACGCGGCCATCGACGCGCAGCGCGATCGAGGAAGAGATCGCGCAGGCCGATGTGGTGATCGGGGCCGTGCTCGTTCCGGGCGCGAGCGCTCCGCGGCTGGTGAGCCGAGAAATGCTCGGCGCGATGAAGCCGCGAGCCATCGTCGTCGACATCGCGATCGACCAGGGCGGCTGCTTCGAGACCTCGCGCCCCACGACGCACGCCGATCCGATCTACGAGGTCGACGGCATCGTCCACTACTGCGTGGCGAACATGCCGGGTGCCGTCCCGCACACGTCGAGCCACGCGCTGAGCTTCGCGACGCTGCCCTACGGGCTGATGCTGGCCGACCACGGGCTGCAGGCGCTGCGCTCCGATGCTTCGCTGCGCGCCGGACTGAACGTGCTCGCCGGCCGGATCACGCACCCGATGGTGGCGGCCAGCCTCGGGCGCGAGCACTTCGATGCGCAGCGGGCGCTCGCCGGCCACTGAACCGCGCCGGCCTCACCGGCCGGTTCGCTGCAGCGGTCGGCTCAATAGCGGCCCTTCAACGGCTTGACCGGCCCCGTGTAGCGTTCCGTCGCCGGTTTGCCCGGCAGCGGCGGCAGTTCGAGCGTTTCGACCGGCACCTTGCGATCGGGAACCAGGTCGAGCAGGTGCCGGATCAGGTTCAGCCGCCCGCGCCGCTGGTCGTCGAACTCGACCACGTACCAGGGCGCGTGTTTCGTGTGCGTGGCCTCGAACATCGCGTCGCGCGCGAGGCCGTACTCTTCGTAGAGTTCGCGCGACTTCAGGTCGATCGGCGACAGCTTCCAGCGCTTCAGCGGGTCCTCGGCGCGCTCGGCGAAACGCTCTTCCTGGTGCACCTGGTCGACGGCGAGCCAGTACTTGTAGAGCAGGATGCCGTCGTCGACCAGCAGTTTCTCGAAGATCGGCGCCTGCTCGAGGAAGCGTCGGTATTCGGCGTCGGTGCAAAAACCCATGACCTTCTCGACGCCGGCGCGGTTGTACCAGCTCCGGTCGAACAGCACCAGTTCGCCGGCCGCCGGCAGATGCGCGACGTAGCGCTGGAAGTACCACTGC
>JAAZBL010000282.1 GCA_012513825.1 Limnobacter sp.
TCGAGATCGCCGCCAAGCGGCTGTCGGCCGACGTCGTCAACCTGAACATCAACACCTCGTCGGCATCGAAGGGCGAGTCGCTGCTGGACACGATCGACAACCTGGTCGCGATGCACGCCGACATGTTCGTCGTGCGTCATTCGCAGAGCGGCGCGCCGTTCCTGATCGCCGAGCACGTGAACCGCACCCGCGGCCCCGAAGTGCACGTGATCAACGCCGGAGACGGCCGGCACGCGCATCCGACGCAGGGGCTGCTCGACATGTACACGATCCGGCACTTCAAGCACGACTTCACGCAGCTGCGCGTGGCGGTCGTCGGCGACGTGCTGCATTCGCGCGTCGCGCGCTCGGACATCCAGGGCCTGACCGTGCTCGGCGTGCCCGAAGTGCGGGTCATCGGTCCGTACACCTTGCTTCCCGACGGGCTCGAGCAGATGGGCGTGCGCGTGTTCCACGACATGCGCGAGGGGCTGCGCGACGTCGACGTGATCATCATGCTGCGCCTGCAGAACGAGCGGATGCGCGGTGCGCTGCTGCCGTCGGCGCAGGAGTATTTCAAGCACTACGGACTGACCTCGGAGAAGCTCGCGCTGGCCAAGCCCGACTGCATCGTCATGCACCCGGGGCCGATGAACCGCGGCGTCGAGATCGAATCGGCGGTGGCCGACGGGCCGCAGGCAGTGATCCTCGACCAGGTCACCTTCGGCATCGCGGTCCGGATGGCCGTGATGAGCATCCTCGGCAAATCGTGATCGCGGGGACGGGCGAGGCATGAGCACCGGCAGGTCTGCGAAGCGGACAACCACGAACCGGAAAGCCAGGACATGAAGGCGCCGACACGAATATCGATCGTCAACGGCCGCTTGGTCGATCCGGCAAGCGAACGCGACCGACCGGGCGGGCCGGACTCCGCGCTGCACGTGGCGGAAGGGCGCATCGTCGCGATCGGCGCGGCGCCCGACGGTTTCGAGGCCGAGCGCCTGATCGACGCCAGCGGATGCGTCGTCGCGCCGGGGCTGCTCGACCTGGCCGCACGCCTGCGCGAGCCGGGCTTCGAATACAAGGCCACGCTGGAATCGGAGATGCGGGCGGCCGCGGCCGGCGGCGTCGTCGGGCTGGCCTGCCCGCCCGATACCGATCCCCCGCTCGACGAGCCGGGTCTCGTCGAGATGCTCAAGTACCGGGCCCGCGGGATCCTCGGCACGCGGCTGTATCCGCTCGGTGCGCTGACCGTCGGGTTGCGCGGCGAGAAGATCACCGAGATGGGCCAGTTGTCCGAAGCCGGCTGCGTCGGCTTTTCGCAGGCGCAATCGCCGGTGCTCGACACGCAGGTCCTGATGCGCGCGATGCAGTACGCGCGCACCTACGGCTTCACCGTCTGGCTGCACCCGCAGGATCCGCATCTGGCGCGCGGCGGCGTCGCGCACGCCGGGCACTATGCGAGTCGGCTGGGCCTGCCCGGCGTGCCGGTCATCGCCGAGACGGTCGCACTGAACACGATCTTCGACCTGGTTCGCGAAACCGGTTGCCGCGTCCACCTGTGCCGGCTGTCCTCGGCGGCCGGCCTCGAGCTGGTGCGGCGCGCGCGTGCCGAGGGCCTGCCGGTGAGCTGCGACGTCTCGGTGCACCATCTGCACATGATCGATCTCGACATCGGTTTCTTCGACAGCAACAGCCGCGTCGACCCCCCGTTCCGCTCGCAACGCGATCGCGACGCGATCCGCGCCGCGCTCCTCGACGGTACGGTCGACGCGATCTGTTCGGACCACACGCCGGTCGACGACGATGCCAAGCAGCTTCCTTTCGGCGAAGCCGAGCCCGGCGTGACCGCGCTCGAACTGCTGCTGCCGCTGACCCTGAAATGGGCCGAAGAGGCCGGCGTTCCGTTGACACGGGCGCTGGGCAAGCTCACGCGCGGTGGAGCCGCCGTGCTCGGGCTGGGCGACGAGTACGGCCGGCTGCAAGCGGGCGGCGCTGCCGACCTGTGCATCTTCGACCCGCGCGAGTCCTGGGTGGTTACGCCCGCCACGCTGCTCAGCCAGGGGACGCACACGCCGTACCTCGGTCGCGAGCTGCAGGGCCGGGTGCGCGCGACGATCGTCGAGGGGCGGCTCGTCCATGAACGCGATCCGGCGGTCGCGACCGAGGCCAGGGCTGCCGACCGCGTCCCTGAGGTTCCACTGGGCGCCATCGGGCAGCGCCTGCTCTAGTGTGAACAGGCCCTTTCGCCGGGGGCCGCTCCGAGGGGGGCACCTGCTGCCGGCGCTTCGCTTCGCTTGCCGCGTCCCGCTGGCCCTGGTGCTGCTGATCGCCGGGCTCGCGCTCGTCCTTTTCGCGTTCCCGCGGCTCGGGTACCCGCGGCGCGACCGGATCGTCGCGAGCTGGTCCCGGCTGCTGCTGCGGGCCTGCGGCGTGCGCGCTGTCGAACTGCCGGCGCCCGGCGCCGGCTCGCTCGCAGAACTGAAGGGCGGTGCGCTGCTGCTGGCCAACCACGTGAACTGGCTCGACATCTTCCTCATCCTGTCGCGAACGCCGGCGCATTTCGTGGCCAAGATGGAGATCTCGGGCTGGCCGGTCGTCGGTGCGCTGGTCGCCGGCGTCGGCACGCTGTTCGTCGAACGACACCGCAGGCGCGCCGTCAGCCAGCTGAACGACCGGATCGAGAACATGCTGCGCCTCGCGCGTCGCGTCGCGGTCTTTCCCGAAGGCACGACCAGCGACGGGAGCCGCCTGCTGCAGTTCCACGCGAACCTGATCGAACCTGCGTTGCGCGCCGGCGTACCCGTGGTCCCGGTCGGGCTGCGCTACACCGACCGGCATGGCCGACCGACCGAGGCCGTGCTGTTCACCGGCGACATGACGCTCGGCGCGTCGCTATGGCGACTGCTCGGCGCGCCGGGGATCGTCGCCGAGCTGCATCCGCTTCCTGCCGTCACCGGCGCGACCCGGCACGAGGTCGCCGAAAGGGCCCGGCACGCGATGGCCGAGCGGCTCGCGCTGCCGATGGACGACGAAGTACCCGAAACGCTGCGCAAGGCGCTTGCGAAAGCTGCAGCCTGAGCGCCGCGGCGTCCCGGTCGAGGTCAGGCTCCGGATCGGCCGCCGCAACGGACCTGGACCAGCTTGCGGTCCGACAGGCGCGCCGCAGTCAGCGCACCGCCCCAGACGCAGCCGGTATCGAGGGCCAGCAGCTTCGGACGCTGCAGCAGGCCCAGCGCCGACCAGTGGCCGAAGACGATCGGCGTGTCCGCGCTCGCGCGTCCGGGCACCTCGAACCACGGCATGAACCCCGGCGGCGCATCGCCCGGTTCCCCCTTGGTACGGAACTCCATCACGCCCTGGTCCGAGCAGAAGCGCAGCCGGGTCAGCGAATTGACGATGACGCGCAGCCGATCGGCGCCGCGCAGCGAATCCGACCAGCGTGCCGGCTCGTTTCCGTACATCTCGCGCAGGAAGGCCAGCCACTCGGATCCGGCCAGCACGCGCTGGACCTCGCTCGCGAGCTCGACAGCCTGTCCGGCGCTCCACTGCGGCAGCAGGCCGGCGTGGACCATCAACCAGCCGTGCTCGAAGTGTGCGAGCGGACGCCTGCGCACCCAGTCGATCAACGCATCGCGGTCGGGCGCGGCCAGGATCTCGTCGAGCGTGTCGTTCGCATGGGCGCTGCGTATCCCGGCCGCTACGGCCAGCAGGTGCAGGTCGTGGTTGCCCAGCACGCTGACCAGACGCTCGCCCTGGCGCATTGCCCAGCGCAAGGTGTCCAGCGAGCGCGGGCCGCGATTGACGAGATCGCCGACGAGCCAGAGCCTCGCGTCGGCCGGCAGGCGGTCGACCAGTTCGAGCAGGCAGTCCAGGCAACCCTGGACGTCGCCGATCACCCAGACTTCGGGCGGAATTTCGGGGGCGGGGCGACCGGGAGGAGCGGAACTCATCTGAGGTAAAGAATTGGGGCGATCCGGCAGACTAGCAGCGAGCGATCGCGAAGGCGTCCGGTGACCGCGTGCGCTTGTCGGGCGAAACCGCTGTTGGTGACATCCTGTCGGTGCCGAGCCGGGGTGGCCCGGTAGAATCCCGCCCATGAAAAGAACCCTGCACCTGGTCGCCGGCGCGCGCCCGAACTTCATGAAGATCGCGCCGATCGTGCGCGCGCTCGACGCCCGTCGCGAAGACTTCGACTACCGGATCGTCCACACCGGCCAGCACTACGACCGCGAGATGAGCGACGTGTTCTTCGAGGAGCTCGGGATCCCCCGGCCGGATCACCACCTCGAAGCCGGCGGCGGCAGTCACGCCGAGCAGACCGCGAAGATCATGGTCGCCTACGAGAAGATCTGCCAGCACGAACGGCCCGACTGCACGCTGGTCGTCGGCGACGTGAACTCGACGCTGGCCTGCTCGATCGTCGCGAAGAAGCTGCACGTTCCGGTCGCGCACGTCGAGGCCGGGCTGCGCAGCGGCGACATGCGGATGCCCGAGGAGATCAACCGGCTGGTCACCGATTCGATCAGCGACTGGTTCTTCGTGACCGAGCCGGCGGGGCGCGAGAACCTGCTGCGCGAAGGCAAGCCGCCGGGCAGCGTCTTCTTCGTCGGCCACGTGATGGTCGACAACCTGTTCTACCAGCGCGACAAGCTCGCCCAGGCCGACCGCAGCGGCTTCGAGAGCGAGGCGCTGAAGCAGCGGCTCCCGCGCTACGGCGCGGTTACGCTGCACCGGCCGTCGAACGTCGACGACCGCGACGCGCTGGCCGGCATCGCAGGCGCGCTGCGCGAGATTTCCGGCCGCCTGCCGCTGGTCTTTCCGGTGCACCCGCGCACGCGCGGCAACCTCGAGAAGTTCGGACTGGACCTCGGGCCGAACGTGATCCTGACCAAACCGCTGTCGTACATGGACTTCCTGAACCTGTGGAAGGACGCGAGCCTGATCATGACCGACAGCGGCGGGCTGCAGGAGGAGACGACGGCGCTCGGCGTCCCGTGCCTGACGCTGCGCGAGAACACCGA
>JAAZBL010000283.1 GCA_012513825.1 Limnobacter sp.
CGAGAACCAGGGTGTCGGCCAGCGCGCTGCCCGGCTTCAGCGGGATCGCGATGTCGAACTGCGCGCCTGCGGTGTAGCCGAACGAGATGTTGCCGCCGGTGGAGGCGGAGACCAGCCCCAGGCCGCCGTCATCGATGTCGAAGTTGAGCGGCTGAACGAGCGCGTCGGCCTTGCTGTAGCCGAGGCGCAGGATGAGGTCCTTCTCGGCGCCGGGTCCGACATCACTCAGCTCGAACGAGAGCGCGGCCGGGTCGATGCCCAGCTCGGTCTCGAGTTGCGTCTCCAATGCCTGGAGCGTCCCTGCCGGGTCGGACCGCGCGTCGTTGATGGCGACGTTGATCTCCTCCAGCTTGTCGAGCAGATCGCGCGGACTGACGCCGACGACCGGGATCTGTACGTCGAGATCCCCGATCGCAGGCAGGCTGTCAACCGCCTGTGCGAGCCCGTAGATGGAGTCGAGGATGATGCTCAGCATCTCCAGCGGGTTATCGGGGTTGATGTTGAAGGAGAGCAGGTCGGTGTCGAAGTCGCCGTCGGTCGTGACCGCGATGCCGGCGAGATCTGGCTCACAGGTGTCGTCGGTGAAGACATCCGGCCAGGAAACGCCAACGTTGCCGGATGCCAGCTCCGTCGCGCCGCCAACCGTCGCCTTGACCTCGAGGCCGCTGCTGAAGCCGATCTCGCACTTGGCGTCGATCTTGGGGCCGATGCCGCCGGAGATCAGGTCGCTGACGAGGATGGCGTCGGGAATCGCCTGCGGCAACGCCACGCCCGTGACGCCGGGCGCGGTGATGTTGAGGCTGAAGCTGGGCGCGCCGGGCGCGTCGTCGCTGTCGCCGATGCTGAAGATGGCACCGCCCGGATTGGGACCAGTCGGGGTGCCTGTGGTCGTGACCTCCAGGAAGGCCAGCCGGCCCTCGAGCCCGAAGTTGCTGCCCGCGGCAATCGCCACGTCCGCCTGGAACTCGTTGCCCGTGCCCACCTGCAGGAAGAAGCGGTCGGCGTTGGTGCCGCCTGCCTTGATGTCCGCCGGATCTTCGACCAGGATGACGCCGAAGGTCACGTCCATCGCGATGGCGGACGCCTCGACCGTGATCTCGTCGCTGCCCGACTGGCTGAGGCCGAACAGGCCGGTCTGCGCCCTGAGCTGGTCGCCGAAGTCCGCCTCGACGGCGTTACTGACCGCAGGGAGCGCTTCCTGCAGCCGGTAGGTCAGGATCTTCTTGTCAGGATCGTAGTTCGGCGTGACGGTGTCGATGCCCGCGACGCTGAGGAGCTTCTCCGTGAGTTCGTCGGCCGTCAGGAAGAGCGGGCGGGCCAGGCGCGCCGTGGACTCGCCCTGGAAGTGGAAGTCCAGCGTGACGCTGTCCAGGCCGCCGGCGCCCAATACGAGCTGCGCGGAGGTGGACGGGCTGGGACCGACGGTCGTCAACGAGGTGTTGCTGCTGACGCCATCGATCTTCCAATCGACCAGGTCGACCGGGTTGATCGTGTAGGCGCGGCAGAACACCGTGTCGCCGGATTTGAGCCCGAAGATGGGACCGCTGGGCGGGACCGTGTCGTTCGGCCCGCAGACGATGGCTGCGTCGCCGAGCTCGTGAACGAAGTCGACGAGCGGATCGGCGAACTGGAAGAGATCGCCCAGGCTGTCCTTCAGGAAGGGCAGCTGCAGGTCGCCGCTCTGTTGCGCGGCGAGCAACGCGGTCGTGGCGCTCGCCAGGCCGCTGAAGATGTTGCTCGCGTTCACGTTGGTGAAATCGTCCAGCGCATTCAGCGTCACGGTCGGCGTTCCGGGACCGTCCGCCAGGCTGGCGTCCTGCCAGAATACGGTGGCGTCGGGCGCACCGGGAACGATGGCCGCGTCGAGCGTCAGGCTGGCGTCGACGTCGTTGCCTGGTGCATCGACGAACGCGACCGTGACCAGGTCGCCCAACGCGGTCGAAGACCACTCGTCCACCGTCAGGCGGCCGTTCGCATCGGGGTCCGCGAACGTGGCCTGGATGGCCGCGTTGAGCACCACGCTGCCGCCGACGTTCACGCTGGTGAAGCCGAGCAGGCTCTCGAACGCGGTGATGGCCGGCACGTTGGCCGAGGTCGTGACCGCGACCACCGGTTCATTGGTCAGAAAGACCTTCTCGCTGGGATTTGATGCGCCACCGTCGTAACCGAGGGCGAACGGCGCTGTAAGCGTGAAAGTGAGGGCGATTTCTGACCCGTCCAGGTTTACGTCGCCCGACGTGAACTTCAGGGGGACGTTCACCGTGCGGGTGGCGCTGAAGTCAAACGACAGGGTGTCGTTCGTGCCGTTCCCAACCACGTTATTGAACTGCACGGCGATGCCTGTGCCGCCCAGGTCGGGATCGTCCTTGCCGTCGATGGCCGTGGCCAGATCAGCGAGGCTCGATGGGGCGCCGAGACCGGACAGCGCGTCCGTGAACAGGCTGTCGAGGTTCAAAGCCTCGCTCGGATCGACATCCGTGAAGGGGATCGGTTCGCC
>JAAZBL010000284.1 GCA_012513825.1 Limnobacter sp.
CGGCGATCCGCACGCCCTGGTTCGTCGTCAGCGCCTGGCCGCCCGAATCGACGCGCACGCGGTCCAGCGACTCGTTGGTCGGGTTGTAGCCGGCGCGCGGCATGCCCTGGCCGATCTTGGCCGATCGGGCGTCTTCGCTGACGGTGCTCGAAGTATCGAGCTGGTCGTCCGGCTCGACCGTCTCTCCCTGTTGCGGCTCGAGCCCGGCTTCGCGGCCATGCTCGGCGGCCTTCGTCGGGTTGAACGGGAACGACTCGGCCAACCGCTCGGTGCCTGCCTGCTTGCTGGCCAGCAGCCGAGGCTCGGTTTCCGGCAGTTCGTTCGCCTGCGCGGCGTCGGGCCGGGTGCTCGACGGACCCGAGATCGTCGACAGCACCGTGCCCAATCGCTCGAGCATCGGCGCCGCTGGCTGGTCCGGGGCCGCGGCCGGCGGCTCGGGCCGTGCGCGATCCGGGGGCGGCGGCGCGTGCTCGACGGGCCGGACCGCCGAGGGACCGGTCTCGGGGGCGCCGCCGGAAGCAGCCTTGCTCTTGCGGCCGGAGCCGGATCGGGAGTCGGCGCGGGCGGTCTTGCCCGCTCCGTTCGTCGGAGGTTTGCGAGTTGCCATGAATTGTTCGACCGGCTGGGTTTCCCGCGGACTCCTGTCCTGCAGGGCGCGCCGCCGTCCGCCGGCGCGGAGCCGGGCGAGCGGTGCGGCAGCCGCCGGCGTATGCAAGCGGCGGACCCGGCCTCGTGCCGATCGAGTCGACTGCGCCGGTCTCCCGGACCGAAACCGCTTCGACGATGCCTTGCTTGACGGCATCGGGCCGGCGTCCTAGCATCCCGAGTTAGTTTCCCAAGAAACAAACGCGATGCGATCGCGGCATACCTGGCCGGCCGCGAGCCTGTTCATGACCTGATCGAAGGAGACTCGAGATGCCCGTGACCAATCTTCCCTTTGCCACGATGAGCGAGCTCGCCGAGGCTTATCGCAGCAAGGAGTTGTCGCCGGTCGAAGTCACGAAAGCCATGCTCGAACGCATCGAGAAGCTCGATTCGAAGCTGCACAGCTACGTCACGGTGACTCCGGAGATCGCGTTGGAGCAGGCGAAGCAGGCCGAAGCCGATCTCGCCGCCGGCAAGGACCGCGGCCCGATGCATGGCATCCCGGTCGCCATCAAGGACCTGTGCGAAACCAAAGGCGTCAGGACGACCTGGGGCACGAAGATCCTGAAGGATTACGTACCCGACGGTGACAGCACGGCCGTCCGAAAGCTGCAGGAAGCCGGCGCAGTCATGCTCGGCAAGCTGCAGATGACCGAAGGAGCGTTTTCGGTGCACCACCCGGAAGTCGTTCCGCCGGTCAACCCGTTCCATGCCGATCACTGGCCCGGCGTCTCGTCGAGCGGCTCGGGCGTGTCGGTCGCAGCGGGCCTGGCCTACGGCGCGATAGGCACCGATACCGGCGGCTCGATCCGGTTCCCGTCGGGCGCTAACGGCCTCACGGGCCTGAAGCCGACCTGGGGGCGGATCAGCCGGTATCGCGTGCAGGCGCTGGCCGCCAGCCTCGACCATCTCGGCCCGATGACCCGATCGGCCGCCGACGCCGGCGCGATGTTCTCGGCGATGGCGGGAAGCGACCCGAACGATCCGACGACGCTCGACGAGCCGGTGCCCGATTGCCTGGCCGACATCGACCAGGGTGTTCGCGGCCTGCGCATCGGCTTCGATCCTCGCTACGTCTACGACGCGTCGAACGAGCACACGACGCAGGTGCTCGACGATGCTCGCCGGGTATTGTCCGATCTCGGCGCGAAGCTCGCCGAAATCTCGATGCCGTCGAAGACGACCGCGATGTACAAGGACTGGGCCAAGTTCTGCGCAGTCGAAACGGCCGTGGCTCACGAGCAGTACTACCCGGCGCGCAAGGCCGAATACGGGCCGGTGCTCGCCGACCTGATCGAGTTGGGCCGGGGCCTGGGCCCGCTCGAGCTGATGCACGTCTTCCACGATCGCCTGGTCTTCATCGGCGAACTGCGCAAGCTGTTCAAGGAGATCGATCTGCTGCTCGTGCCGGTCCATCCGTTCGGGAACCCGTCGGCCGACGACCTCGACCGGATCTTCAAGACGCCGAACGGCATCGACGACGTGCTGCGCTTCACGGCGCCGTTCGACATGTCGGGCAGCCCGACGATCACGATTCCAGGCGGATTCACGCCCGACAACCTGCCGGTCGGCTTCCAGCTCGTCGGTCGACACCTGGACGAGGCGCTGCTGGTGCGGGCCGCGCACGCCTACCAGGGGGCCACCGATTGGCATCGTCGCCATCCGACGCTCTGAAGGGAGAAAGACAGTGCAACAGTGGCTCGGACAATCGATCATGAACGCGCGCGGCGTCGCCGGCGGCAATGTCGGCGACACGCACGAGCTCACTGAAGCCAGGCAGGGCACCTTTCACTTCACGATGGGCCCGTACTCGGAGCCGGTGCTGACGATCCGACCCGGCGACCGGGTCGTCGTCGAGACGCGCGACGCCTTCGGCGGTGCCGTCAAGACCGAGCAGGACCTGCCGTCGAAGGTGCTGCGCATGCCCTTCGCGAATCCGCAGAACGGCCCGATCATGGTCGAGGGTGCCGAGCCGGGCGACGCGCTGGCGGTGTACATCGAATCGATGAAGCCGCGTGGAACGAATCCGCGCGGCACTTGCGCGATGATTCCGCTGTTTGGCGGGCTGACGAGCACCGCATTGACGGCGACGCTTAACGAGCCGTTGCCCGAACGGGTGCGCAAGATCGACATCGATGAAAAGGGCGTGTACTGGAGCAAGCGGGTGACGCTGCCGTACCGCCCGCACATCGGCACGCTGTCGACCTCGCCGGAGATCGATTCGATCAACTCGCTGACGCCGGACAATCACGGCGGCAACATGGACCTGCCCGACATGGGGCCGGGCAGCATCACCTACCTGCCGGTGCGCACGCAAGGCGCGCGGCTGTTCATCGGCGACGCGCACGCCTGCCAGGGCGATGGCGAGATCTGCGGCACGGCCGTCGAGTACGCGAGCATCACGACGATCCGGGTCGACGTGATCAAGGGTTGGACGCTCGACTGGCCGCGGCTGGAAACCGAGCGGTCGATCATGGCGATCGGGAGCACCCGGCCGCTGGAGGACGCCACTCGAATCGCGTATGCGGAACTCGTCAAGTGGATGGAAGCCGACTACGGCTTCGACCGCTGGGACGCCTACATGATGTTGAGCCAGTGCGGAATCGTTCGACTGGGCAACGTGGTCGACCCGAAGTACACGGTCGGCGCCGGTATCGACAAGAAGTACCTGGCGCCGGCCACCTGAAAGCCGGCGCCGGCCGCGCGACTCGGCACGAGCGTGCGAAGCGCGCGTGCCGCCGGTTGCGAAGGGCCTGCATCTCGAAGCGGACGCCGACCGGCCGTCCGAGTCGGTCGGAGCCGCGTCGAGCTTCGTCGGCGGTCGCGATCCCGATCGCTTGCCTGCCGGCATTCGACGGGTCGGCGAGCCGCTCGGCAAGGCTTCGCTGTTCCGCGCCGGCGCTGCGTGCCGGACGTCGAACGAGCATCACCTGCAGCAACCGGATCTTTGACCGATGGCGCCGCCGGCGCCCTTTCTGGAAGCGAGGAGTACCGAAGATGCGCAAGACCAGGATGACGATGGCCCTGCTCGCGGGCTTTGCCGCGCTGACGCTGTCCACGGCGATGCTGCCGCAGGCGCAGGCCCAGGAAAAGATCAGGATCGGCCTGCTCGAGGACATTTCGGGCGACCTGGCCTCGATGGGCCTGCCGAAGCTTCATGGCTCGCAGCTCGCCGTCGAGGAGATCAACGCCAAGGGCGGAATCATGGGACGCCAGGTCGAGTTGATCCATCTCGACCCGCAGGGCGACAACGCGCGCTACCAGGAGTTCGCGCGACGGCTGATCCAGCGCGAGAAGGTCGACGTGCTGATCGGCGGCATCACGAGCGCTTCGCGCGAAGCGCTTCGTCCGATCGTGAATCGCGCCGACAAGCTCTATTTCTACACGAACCAGTACGAAGGCGGCGTCTGCGACGGCAACATGATCAGCGTCGGGGCGGTGCCCGAGCAGCAGCTGTCCACGTTGATTCCGTGGATGGTCGAGCAGCACGGCAAGAAGGTCTACACGGTCGCGGCCGACTACAACTTCGGCCAGCTGACCTCGGAATGGACTCGCGACCTGTTGAAGGAGCCGGGCGGCGAGGTCATCGGCCAGGAGTTCATACCGCTCGGCGTCTCGCAGTTCAGCCAGACGATCCAGAATATCCAGAAGGCCCGGCCCGACTGGCTGATGATGCTGAACGTCGGCGCAGCGCAGGATTCGTTCTTCGAGCAGGCCGCCGCCGCCAAGCTGCAATTGCCGATGGCCAGCCCGATCAAGGTCATGCTGGGCTTCGAGCACAAGCGCTTCAATCCGCCCGCGCTCGAAAACATGCACGCGGTCGCCAACTGGTTCGAGGAGATCGATACGCC
>JAAZBL010000285.1 GCA_012513825.1 Limnobacter sp.
AGCACCGCGATCAGGTCGGAAAACATGATCGGCACCTGGCCGCCGAGCAGGTCGGTCACGGCCGGCGCGCTGCCGCGATAGGCCACGTGCAGCATGTCGAAGCCGGCGAGCTTCTTCAGCATCTCGGTGGTCAGGTGACCGAAGCTGCCGACGCCGGCGGTCGTGTAGTTCAGTTTCCCTTTCTCGGCCTTCGCTTTCTCGACCAGGTCCTGCAGCGTCTTCACCTCGGGCAGCGACTTCGGATTGACGACGAGGACGATCGGCAGGTCGTAGACGTTGCCGACCGGGTCGAAGTCCTCGAAGAGCTTGTAGTTGACCCGGGCGTACAGGTGATCGGCCAGCAGCGTCGGCGTGGCCAGCATCAGCAGCGTGTAGCCGTCGGGCTTGGCGCGGGCAGCCAGCCCGGCACCGATCGTGCCGGACGCGCCGGCGCGGTTGTCGACGACGATCGGTTGCCCGAGCCCTTCCTCGAGCTTCTGGCCGATGATCCGGCTCGCCACGTCGGTCGGGCCGCCCGGCGGGAAGGGCACGATCAGCGTGATCGGCTTGCTCGGGTAGTCCTGGGCCAGCGCCGCCCCGGGCACCAGCGGCAGCGCGAGCAGCGGCACAGCGAGCGACAGGAGCGCGCGGCGTGCGCCGCTGCGAAGCGAGGAAGTCGTTCGGGTCATTATTTTCGTTTCCCTGGAGGAGTTGGAAGAATCGCGCGCCGGCGTCAGACGACGCCGCGCGCCTTCAGTTCCGACAGTCGTTCGTCGGAGAGTCCGATCAGCGAATGCAGCACGTCCTGCGTGCCTTCGCCGAGTTGGGGCGGGGCGCTGCGCACCGGCAGCCGCTCCCCATCGAAACGCCAGGGCGGCGCGAGCACGTCGACGGTACCGGCAACCGGATGCGGCTGGCGCGTCACCAGGCCGCCGGCGATCGCGCGCTCCGAGGTCAGCGTCTCGTAGAGCCCGAGCACCTCGCCGCACGGGATGCCGGCCGCGTTCAGGCGATCGAGCAGGTCCTTGCGCTTGCGCCGGCCGATCTCGCGCAGCAGTTCCGGCAGCAGCGCCTCGCGGTTCGTCGCGCGCAGCAGCCCGGTCTTGAAGCGTTCGTCGGCCGTGATGTCCGGGCGCTCGATCACCGTCGTGCAGAAGCGCTCGAACTGGCTGTTGTTGCCCACGGCGATGACGAGCGGGCCGTCCTCGGCATCGAAGACCCCATAGGGGACGATCGACGGATGCGCGTTGCCGTAGCGCGGCGGATCCTCGCCCAGCAGCAGCGCTTCGAGGCCGTAGTACGAAGTGATCATCAGCCCGCAGTCGAACAGGGCCATCTCGATGCGCCGGCCCTTGCCGGTCTTCTGCCGCTCGAACAGCGCGGCCAGGACCGCCTGCGCTGCATACATGCCGGTGAACAGGTCGACCGCGGCCACGCCGAACTTCAGCGGCGGGCGGCCGGCCTCGCCGTTCATCGCCATCAGTCCGGCCTCGCCCTGGATCACGAGGTCGTAGCCCGGGCGCGTGGCCTCCGGACCGGTCGGGTCGTAGCCGGTGATCGCGCAGAAGATCAGGTCTTCGCGGTTCTCGCTGAGCTTGTCGTAGCCCAGGCCGAGCCGTTCGATGCCGCCGAACTTGAAGTTGTGGATGACGACGTCGCTCTTGTCCGCCAGTTCGCGCGCGATCTGCTGGCCTTCGGGCGTCTGCAGGTCGAGCGTGACCGAGCGCTTGTTGCGGTTGACGCAGTTGAAATAAGCGGTTTCGGTCTTGCCGATCCGCATGCTCCAGTCGCGCGTGTCGTCGCCGCGCTTCGGATGTTCGACCTTGATCACCTCGGCGCCGAGGTCGGCCAGCACCATCGCGCACCACGGGCCGGCGAGGATTCGCGACAGGTCGAGCACGCGCACGCCGGCCAACGGGAGGGAATTCTGGGTCATCGGGATCCTCGGAACGGGCGGAATGGGAACGAGTCAAAGGATACTCGCACGCCGGTCGGTGGAAGCAGTCCGGACGCAGCCCGGAAGCCGCTCCGCGCGTTCGGGTAAGCTGCCGACCCTTCGAGCAACGACAGAATCCGATCGCATGTTCAAGTCCGCCATCCTCTATCGCCTCGCTCCCGAATGGACGCCGCCCTCGCTCGATGCCTTCGAAGACGCATTGGCGCGCGAACGCTTCGAACCCTGCCGCGCGACGGAATCGCGCTCGGCCGGCTGGGTCGAGCCGCGCGGGCGCGAGCACGGAGCACTCGTCGAATCGATCGACGGGCAGCTCGTGGCGAGCCTGCGCACCGAAACGCGCGCGGTTCCCGCGTCGGCGATCAAGGACGCGCTCGAAGAACGGCTGCAGCGCGTCGAGGACGAAACCGGCGCGCGTCCGCGCGGCAAGCGCCGCAAGGAACTGAAGGAAGAGGTCGTCGTCGACCTGCTGCCGCGCGCGTTCAGCAAGTTCTCGACGACGCGGATCTGGATCGACCCGTCGGCACGGCTGATGGTCGTCGGGGCCGGCAGCATCGCGCGCGCCGACGAGGCGGTCGGGATGCTGATGCAGTGTCTGCGCGCGATCGACAATCCGTTCGCCGCGACGTTGGTGAACACCGCCACTGCGCCTTCGACCGGGATGTCGATCTGGCTTTCCGAACGCGAAGCGCCGGCCGGTTTCTCGATCGACCGCGAGTGCGAACTGCGCCAGGCGCAGGCGGCAGGCGCGGCCGGCACCACCGCCCAGGGCGACGAAGGCCCGACCGCCGCGCAGCAGGCGGCCGAGAGCAAGGCGACCGTGCGCTACTCTCGCCACGACCTGGACATCGACGAGATCGTCGCGCACATCGCGCAGGGCAAGGTGGCGACGAAGCTCGCGATGACCTGGCGCGACCGCGTTTCCTTCGTTCTCGATTCGTCGCTGTGCCTGAAGCGGATCGAGCTGCTCGACGTCGTCCTCGAGGCCGTCGACGCGCAGGCCGGCCAGGGCGAGGACGACGGTTTCGACGCCGACGTGGCGATCATGACGGCCGAGCTCGGCCGGCTGGTGCCCGAGCTGATCGACGCGCTGGGCGGCGAACGCGTCGCTGCGGAAACCGCAGCAGATGCGCCTGCCGGGGATGCGGGTGCCGACGGCGCGCG
>JAAZBL010000286.1 GCA_012513825.1 Limnobacter sp.
CCGCCGACCGTCGCGACGATGCCGGCCACTTCGGCCAGGTGGTCGACGTAGGGGTTGCCGCTGTACTTCCGAACCTGCCGGCTGTGCACCTGTCGCGCGAACATCATCGCGTCGAAGGCAAGGTCCATTTCGTTTCTCCTGCGAGCGCGTCGCCTTCGTTGCGTCGTCCCCAGCAAACGCCGTGCGTGGAAATGCGCTACAATTCGCGTCCTCCGGGGCGTAGCTCAGCCTGGTAGAGTGCTTGCTTTGGGAGCAAGATGTCGGAGGTTCGAATCCTCTCGCCCCGACCATCGGATTCCCGAAGCCAGCCGAGACCAGCGGCCGGCCCCCGGAACCGGTCCGACAGGTCCGACCCCGCTGCCCGTAGCTCAGTCGGATAGAGCATCGGCCTTCTAAGCCGAGGGTCACAGGTTCGAATCCTGTCGGGCAGGCCAGTCTCAAGTGGTGGCTGTAGCTCAGTTGGTAGAGCCCCGGATTGTGATTCCGGTTGTCGTGGGTTCGAGTCCCATCAGCCACCCCAATTCCCCTCGCTTCCGGCTCCCGGTTCCATCCGCAGCGGCGATCCATGTCGACAATGTCCGGAGATCCCGTCCTTTTCGCGCTCCAGGGTAGCCGCGACATCGGCGAGCGGGTGGCCGCGCGGATCGGGCTCGCGCTGGCCCCGCACGAGGAGCGGGATTTCGATGCCGGCGAGCACAAGGCCCGCCCCCTTGCAGAGGTCGGAGGGCGCGACGTCTACGTCATCCACTCGCTCCACGGAGATCGGGGCCAGTCCGCCAACGACAAGCTGGTGCGGCTGCTGTTCTTCGTCGGCGCGCTCAAGGATGCGGGTGCGGACCGGGTGACGGCGGTCGTTCCGTACCTCGCCTATGCGCGCAAGGATCGCCGGACCAAGCCGCGCGATCCGGTGACTACGCGCTATCTCGCCCAGCTGTTCGAGGCGCTCGGCACCGACCGCATCCTCACGGTCGAAGCGCACAACGTCAGTGCGTTCGAAAACTCTTTCCGCCTGTGCCGGCCCGAGCACATCCCGGTCGCTGGCGTGTTGGCCGATCATTTCGCCGCGCAGTTGGGAGACCGCCCGGTCGCGGTCGTTTCGCCCGACGCCGGCGGCAACAAACGGGCGGAGCTGTTCCGCCGCGAGCTGGAGGGTCGGCTCGGCCGCGAGGTGGGCAAGGCGATCATGGACAAGCACCGCAGCGCCGGCGTCGTCTCCGGGTCGGTCTTCGCCGGCGAGGTTCGGGGACGGCTCGCCATCGTCGTCGACGATCTCGTCAGCAGCGGAACGACGCTCGTCCGAGCCGCGCAGGCGTGCCGGGCGGCGGGTGCCGCCTCCGTCGTCGCAGCCGCCGCCCATGGGCTGTTCACCGGCGGCGCGCCCGCCTTGTTCGGAGCCGACGGCCCCGACCGGATCGTGGTCACCGACACCGTTCCGCTGCCGGCTGCGCTGCCGCCCGAGGCCGGCGACCGGATTTCGCAGGTCGGCATCGGCGACTTGCTGGGCGACGTCATCGGCCGCCTGCACCGTGGCGAGGCGGTCAGCGAGCTGATTGCCTACGATTGATCGTCGGACCCTACGATTGATCGTCGGACTCTACGCTGGATCTACCGACTCGACGCCGGCAGTCGCCAGGTCGAGGTACTCGCGTGCCTGTCGCGGCCACCGCTCCGGCGTGCGCGGTTCCGGATCGCGCAGATGCTCGATCGACAGCGCGGCGCGCAGGCACGCGCGATAGCAGCGGTAGAAGTGCAGCAGGGCGGCCGGGGGCCGTTCCCCCAGGCGGTCGGCGAGTCCGCGCAGCAGGCGAGGGCCGATCCAGACGACGCCGAGCCTGTCGCACTCGAGCGCCAGGAACGCCGCCTCGTCGAACGGGTCGGCCCAGCGCAGCCGGGCATCGAACTCGAGCCGGTCGACGACGCGCAAGGGCGGACCGAGATGGACGTGCTCGGCCCGCAGGTCGCCATGGCCGTCGACGATGCGTCGCTGCTCGGCGCGTGCGCGGAGCAGGTCGGCGCGCGCGGCAAGAAAACCGTTCAGCAGGCCGAGCGCCGAATCGACCTCGCGCCGCGGCAGCGGGAAGAACGAATCGGTCAGCGTCGTCTCGACCCGGTCGATCGAATCGCGCCACCACTGCAGCCAGGTTTCGACGCTGAGTTCGACGCGCGGCGTTTCGGCATAAAAAGTGCCGAGCAACTCGCATAGCTGGTCGATGTCGGCGGCGGCGACCTCCCGGCGAAGGATGGCGCGGTCGAGGAGACGGTTGCGGTCGAGGCGTCGCATCAGCACCAGCCATTCGACCCGCTCGCCGGTCCCGTCGAACGCGAACGCACCTGAAGGCTCGCGCGTCACCGCAACGACCCGCTCGTAGATGCCGGGCGCAAGGCGCTGGTTCAGTGCGACTTCCCGCTCGCAGTTCAGGCGACGCGACTCCAGCGTCGTGAAGTCGAGGAACGGAAAGCGCAGCGCCTTCTTCATCTTGAAGACCCGATCGCCTGCCAGGAAGACCCAGGACATGTGCGTCTCGACGACTTCGACCTCGGGCGGACGATGCGGGTACGACGCAGGATCGGACAGAAAGGCGACGACGTCGGCCCCGTCCACCATCTCAATGCCCTTGCGCTGCAAGCTCGGCAGCGAGGCGCTGCAAACCCTGCGAGACCTCGACGCTGTAGGCATAGGGGCCGTCGAGCGCACGCAGCGCGTCGGGCAACTGCGCGAGGGACTGCGCTGCCCGTTCCCTGCTCGCAGCGAGGTCGGGTTGCGGGAGCCGCAATCCGTTTCGCATGACCGGGCGCAGCAAGGCTTCGCCGTCGATGTCCTCGTCGGCGAGCCCGAGCACATCGCCGACAAGGCGCCCGTTGCCGCCGAAGCGACGGAACACCTGCTTGGCGCCAGGCCACAGCGTCTTGCCCTCCGATCGCTTGCGCCGCGGCTTGCCCGCATAGGAGACCAGCTTGTAGCCGCAGTCGAGCGCAGGGTCGTCCTCCGACGTGGTGAGGCTGGTGCCGACGCCGAAGCTGTCGATCGGTGCGCCGGCCGCGACCAGCGCGCCGAGCTTCCACTCGTCGAGGCCCCCGCTGGCGACGATCCGCACTTCGGACAAGCCACCGTCGTCGAGAATGCGCCGAACCTGCCGCGCGTGGGCCTCGAGGTCGCCGCTGTCGATCCGCACGCCGCGGACGCGAATGCCGCGCTCTCGAAGCCAGCCGGTCATGCCGACGACGATCCGCGCGGCCACCTCGGTATCGTAGGTGTCGATGAGCAGCGTCGTGTCCGAAGGTCGCGCCTGCGCGAAATGACGGAAAGCCTGTTCCTCGCTGTCGTGCGCCTGGACGAAGGAGTGGGCCATCGTCCCGTGCACGGGGATGCCGTATCGCATGCCGGCGAGCGCAGTCGCGGTGCCGGCGAAGCCGGCGAGCCACGCGGCACGCGCGGCGTAGAGCCCGGACTCGAGCGAATGGGCGCGACGAAGCCCGAAGTCGATCAGCAGCTTGTCCGGTGCGGCGAGCACCATGCGCGCGGCCTTGGAGGCGATCAGGGTCTGGAAATGGAGCTGGCTGATCACCAGCGTCTCGATCAGCTGGGCCTGGACGATCGGTGCGTCGACCCGGACCACGGGCTGTTCGGCGAAGACCAGCGTGCCCTCCGGCACCGCGTCGACGTCGCCGGTGAAACGCCAGTCGGCGAGCCAGTCGATCGTATCGTCCGGGAAGCGGCCGCTTCTTCGCAGCCAGTCCAGCTCCTGTCCTGAAAAGCGCGCTCCCTCGAGGCGTTCCAACAGATCCGCGAGCCCGGCCGCCATCAGGAAACCGCGGGTCGGCGGCAGGCGCCGGAAGAAGAATTCGAACGTCGCCCGACCGGTCATGCCCGACTGCCGGTAGGCGTCGAGCATCGTCAGCTGGTACAGGTCGGTGGCAAGCAGGCCCGACTCGCTGCCCGCGCGAATCATGCGTGAACTCCGCAGGGCGTGCAGCGCAGCAGCGCGACGCCCGCAGGTTCGGGGCGGCAGCCGGGTTTCGCGTTGGCAGCGACCCGAAGATCGGTCGCAGACGAGCTGAACGGCATCGCGGCTCCTTCGGCACCCTGCGGAAGATCATAGCGCACCGCATTGCGGGCTACGCACACGGAATCCGAGCGTCCGGCCTCGGACCGATGCCGCTTCGGGGAACGTCCGACCGGCGCCGTCGCCGTCGGAATTGGCCTATGCTGCCGGTCGGGCTGTGTTGAGTCGCATGGGAAGCAGGGAGGTGGAAGCGCCTTGGGCGACGGCGTCGATCCGGTCGATTCCGCGCGGCGATCGGATCGCCTGTCCGATCGCACGACGAGTCGGAGCCTGAGGGTCATGCTGGCGGGAGATCTCATGCTTGGCCGCGGCGTGGACCAGATCTTTCCCGATTCGGCACCGCCGGACATCTACGAGCCGTACATGACTTCGGCGCTCGGCTACGTCGCGCTAGCGGAGGAACGCAACGGTCCGATCCCGCGTCCGGTGGGCGCTGCCTACGTCTGGGGGGACGCGCTGGCGCGGCTGGCCCGGCGGGCGGTCGATCTCGGGATCGTCAACCTCGAAACCGCCGTCACCTGCGCGGGCTCGCCGGAGGTCGCCAAGGGAATCCAGTACCGGATGCACCCCCGCAACCTGTCATCGCTCAAGTCGGCGCCGATCGATTGCTGCGTGCTCGCCAACAACCATGTGCTCGACTGGGGCGAAGCCGGCCTGCGCGACACGCTCGATGCGCTGGCGCAGGCAGGCATCGCGATCTGCGGGGCCGGCCGCAACCGCGCCGAGGCCGGCCGGGCCGCGGTGCTGGACGGATCGGGTCGTCGCGTGCTCGTCTATGGCCTGGCCTTCGCGAGCAGCGGGGTGCCTGCGCACTGGGGCGCCGGCCCGGCGCGCCCGGGGGTGAGCCTTTTTTCCAGCTTCGACGCGGCGGCGCAGGCACTCGTTGCCGCCGTCGGGCGCGACCGGTTTCCGGGAGACCTCGTCGTGGCTTCGGTCCACTGGGGTGCGAACTGGGGTTACGCCATCGAAGCCGAGGAAAGCCGTTTCGCTCGCCGCCTGATCGACGAGGCCGGCGTCGACGTCGTCCACGGCCATTCGAGCCACCATTTAAAGGGATTCGAGTTCCATCGGGGGCGGCCGATCCTCTACGGCTGCGGCGATCTGATCAACGACTACGAAGGCATCGGCGGACACGAGAGCTTCCGCCCGGACCTCCGGCTGATCTACCTGCTGGAGTTCGACGGCGAAGGCGCATGCCGGAAGCTCGAGATCCTGCCCTTCCGACAATCGAGGATGCGGCTCGAGAACGCCGATCACCGCGACGTCGACTGGCTCTTCGCGACGATCGGGCGTGTTTGCCGGGAACTCGGAAATTCCGTCGCGCTCGAATGCCGGGGTGACGACGAGCATGGGCGGACGATCCGGGCGACCCCGGTCGGATGAACGCTGCGGCCGTGTCGCCGGAATCGAATCGGCCGGCTACCCTCTCATCGTTCTGAGCGCAACGGGGGCAGGCTCCCGGCCACGGCGGGGTCCTCGCGTTCCTGCGATACCCAGATCAGCGCCGAAGTGTCGATTCCCAGCGCCTGCGCGCGCGCGACGATCGCGTCGCGCTGCGATACATCGAGCGTCTTCTCGCGAGCCAGGATCCAGCAGTAGCTGCGGTCGGCGCCGAGCACCAGCGCCCACCGATAGTCGGGGTCCAGCGCCACGACGTGGTAGCCGCCATAGAACGGCCCGAAGAACGAGACCTTCAATGACCCGGTATCGGGCGATTCGACGAAGCGGCCCTTGCCGACGGCTTCGCGCCATTCGCCCTTCGCCGGATCGTAGCCACGGTTGACGACGCGCACGCTGCCGTCGGCCTGGGGCTCGTACAGCGCCGAGACGTCGGTCAGTCCCCGTTCGAACCGATGGTCGAGCCGCGCGATCTCGTACCAGCGCCCCCGATAGCGTTCGAGGTCGAACGGAGCGACGGGCGTCACGCCGGCCGGCGGGCTCGTCGCGCAGCCTGCCAGCAGGCTGATCAGCCCGGTCGCCAGCAGGGCCAGCAGCAGCGGCAATGAACGGGCGGCGGTGGCAGGCGGCATCCGCGATCTCCTTCGGGGTAGTCGGCAAGTGCCGCCCACGAGGCAAGTCGCGCGCCCGGGCCTGGATGAGGATCGCCCGGCGCCTTCAGCGTCCGGCCTTCGCGGCGGCAGCCGCGAGCATCGCGTCGCCGATCGGATCCTCGCCCTTCGCTTTCAGCGCGTTGCCGGCGCCTTCGATGTCGCGAAGCTCCTTGTTCTGGCTGAGCTTGAACTTGCCGACCAGCCGGGTGACTTCGATCTCGATTCCGACGATGGCCTTCAGCATCGAGTCGATGAAGTCGCGAGGCGCATCGCCCATCTTCCACGGCACCGGCTGCGACGCCTCGTGGGCTCGGGTCAAGCGAGCGACGAGGCCTCGTACATAGCGCTCGTCGTCGCGAATCCTTGCACGGCCATGAGCGTGGACGACCCGATAGTTCCAGGTCGGCACCTGCCTGTGCGTTTCGTGCTTGCTCGGATACCACTGGGGCGAGACGTAGGCATCCCCGCCGCGAAAGACGACGAGCACCTCGTCCCCGTCGACGATCTCCTGCCAGACCGGATTGTTCCTGGCGACATGCGCATGGAGCACGCCGTGCGCGCCTGCAGCGGAATCCAGCGCAAACGGCAGATGATTCGCATCGAGGCCGCCGTTGCCATGCGTGACGAGCACGCCCAGCGGATGCCGAACGATCAGATCGTGCAGCAGCTCGGTACGAGACTCCTCGAAGTGGGCGGGCAGGTACATCGCTTCAGAGGTCGACGACGTCGAACTCGGCCTTGCCGGCGCCGCAGTCGGGACATGCCCAGTCGTCGGGAACGTCTGCCCAGCGCGTTCCCGGCGCGATGCCTTCGTCGGGCAGCCCCTCGCTTTCGTCGTAGACGAAACCGCAGAGCGCGCACATCAAGGTTCGGAACGCGGACGCCGCCGCTGCGGCCCGGCCCGTGCTCGTGGATGTCGATCCGTTCATGCGGGGCTTCCCCGTGGTGCTCGTCGATGCCAACTCCGTATTGTGAGGCAGCCGCGACCGATCGGGCAGACAAGCCGCGTTGCAAGGCGGAGATCTCGGGTTTCAACTGTCACGCAGGCTCGATCGATGAAATCCTGCTGAAACGAACGGGGCCGAGCATCGATGCGTTTGGATCCGGCTGGCGAAGGAGCTCATCATGCAGGACAGGACCATCGAGCCTTATCTGTTCTTCAGCGGCCGTTGCGAAGAGGCGCTCGAGTTCTACCGGACGGCGATCGGCGCCGAGATCGAGATGGTGATGCTATTCAAGGACAGCCCCGAGCCGCCACCGCCCGACATGCTCGCGCCGGGCTTCGAGAACAAGGTCATGCACGCGAGCTTCAAGGTCGGCGACCATCGTGTGATGGCCTCCGACGGCGTCGACGAAAGCGCCCGATTCGGTGGCTTTTCGCTGGCGCTTGCCGTGCCGAACGAGCCCGAGGCCGATCGCGCGTTCGAGGCGCTGGCCGACGGTGGCGAGGTCCGCATGCCGCTCGGCAAGACCTTCTGGTCGCCGCGCTTCGGCATGCTGACCGATCGCTTCGGCGTCGACTGGATGGTCATGGTCGCGAGCGAGGA
>JAAZBL010000287.1 GCA_012513825.1 Limnobacter sp.
AGGCGGCAGCCGAAGGCCCGGAGCGCGACGCGCTGTACCGCAGGCTGGTCGAGCAGCAGTACGAGAAGGGCCAGGCGATGAACATGGCGGCGATGCTCGAGATCGACGCGGTCATCGACCCCGCCCGCACGCGGCACTGGCTCGCGCGCGGCCTGGAAGCGGCGCCGGCGCCGGCGCCCGGCGCATCCGGACGCTTCGTCGACGCCTGGTAGCGCGCGAGGCCGGGCATGTCCCTTGCCTTTGGCAGGCGATGTCCACTGCGCTGACCCTGAGATTGCTCACCGTGAATACCCACAAGGGATTCACCGCACTGAACCGCCGCTTCGTGCTGCACGAGCTGCGCGAGGCGGTCCGGGCAGTATCCGCCGACGTCGTCTTCCTGCAGGAGGTGCTCGGCGCGCATGCGCGGCATGCGTTGCGCCATCCGAACTGGCCGACGGTCCCGCACTACGAGTTCCTGGCCGACACGATCTGGAGCGAGTTCGCCTACGGCCGCAACGCCGTGTATCCGCATGGCGAGCACGGCAACGCCGTGCTGTCCAAGTTCCCGATCCTCCGTTACACGAACGTCGATGTCAGCACCGGCCGCAACCACGAGCGCCGCGGTCTGCTGCACTGCGTGTTGACGGTGCCGACCATCGGCCAGAAAGTGCATGCGATCTGCGTCCACCTGGGTCTGCGCGAGCACCATCGCCGCCGCCAGCTCGCCCGGCTGTGCGAACTGATCGAGGCCGAGGTGCCGGCCGACGAGGCCTTGATGGTCGCCGGCGATTTCAACGACTGGCGCGTGCGGGCCCATTCGACGCTGCTTCGCTGCGCCGGGCTTCGCGAGGTCTACGTCGAGGCCTACGGTGCGGCCGCGCGCACCTTTCCGGCGCGCTGGCCGCTGCTGCGGCTCGACCGGATCTACGTGCGCGGAGTGCGGGTACACCGGCCGCTGCCGCTGCGCAGGCGGCCGTGGTCGCGCTTGTCCGATCATTCGCCGCTCGCCGCGGAGGTCGGTCTATGAACAACGACTGGCTGCCAGGCAACCGCATCCGGCTGCTCGAAAACGGCGAGGCGTTCTATCCGCGCGTGTTCGAGGCCATCCGTGCGGCGCGCGAAGAGGTGCTGATCGAAACCTTCATCCTGTTCGACGACAAGGTCGGACGCCAGTTGCGCGATGTGCTGATCGATGTGGCTTCCCGCGGGGTTCGGGTCAGGTTGACGGTCGACGGCTACGGTTCGCCGGGCCTGGCCGGCGAGTTCGCCGACGGCCTGCTCGAGGCCGGCGTCGTCATGCAGGTCTTCGATCCGAAACCGATGCTGTTCGGGATGCGGCGCAACCTGCTGCGCCGCCTGCATCGCAAGCTCGTCGTCATCGACGGACACCTGGCGTTCATCGGCGGCATCAACTATTCGGCCGACCATCTTGCCGACTTCGGCCCCGGCGCCAAGCAGGACTACTCGGCAGAGGTCGAAGGGCCGATCGTCGCGATGATGCACGCGTTCGCGCGCGGACAGTCGGGTGCGCCGCGCGGCCGCTGGCTGCCGCTGCGCGCGCGTTTCGGTCGCAAGCGCGGCCAGTCGGCCGCCGCGCCCGAACCGGAGCAGGCGGTCGGCCCGTCGCAGGCGATGTTCGTGCTGCGCGATAACGACAGCCATCCCAACGACATCGAACGCGAGTACCGGCGCGCGATCCGGTCGGCACGAAAGGACATCGTCATCGCGAACGCCTATTTCTTTCCGGGCTATGGGCTGCTGCGCGACCTTCGCCGGGCTGCGCGTCGGGGCGTGAAGGTCTCGCTGATCATGCAGGGCGAGCCGGACATGCCGATCGCCAAGCTCGCCGCGCGCACGCTGTACCAGTACCTGATGGGCGCCGGCGTGCAAATCCACGAGTATTGCGAGCGGCCGCTGCACGGCAAGGTGGCCGTCGTCGACGACGAATGGGCGACGATCGGCTCGAGCAATCTCGATCCGTTGAGCCTGACGCTGAACCTCGAGGCGAACCTCGTGATCCGGTGCAGGCAATTCAACCGCGAACTGCGGGCGAGCCTTGACCGTTTGCGCGACAGGCATTGCGTCGAGGTTCGCGAGGACCTGTTCCAGTATCCGCGTCTGCTGCGCTTCCTCGTGCGATCGCTGCTGCTTCCCACGCTCAGGCGGCTGCCATCGTGGGTGAGCTGGCTGCCCGAGCACCGGCCGCGGATCGATCGCTGGACGGCACAGCAGGCCGGCAGCGAGCCGGCGTCCGACGAGTCGTCGATCCAACGGCAGGAGGCGGCCTGATGCGCGATTCCGCGGCCGCGACGGCCGGCGGCGCGACCGGCGCCGAGGCCGGCGGCGGATCGCCGCGAAGCGGCGGCATGCTGCGCCGGCATTGGCCGAAGCTGCGAAGGCTGCTGGTATTGGCCTTCTTCGGGGTCGTGGCGGTCCTGCTCTTTCGCTTCGCGCGCACCGTCGACTGGTCGTCGGTGGTCGAGACGCTGAAGGGCTACCGGCTGCAAACGCTTGCCCCGGCAATCGCGCTGGCCACCGTCAGCTATTTGCTCTATGGCAGCTACGACCTGCTTGCGCGCCGTTATACCGGCCATCGCATCTCGCGCCTTCGAACGCTCGCGGTTGCGCTGATCAGCTATGCGTTCAACCTGAACCTCGGCGCGCTGGTCGGTGGGGCTGCGTTCCGGCTGCGGCTGTACTCGAAGGTCGGGCTGGCGCAGGCAACCGTGCTCCGGGTCATCGCGTTCAGCGTCACGACCAATTGGCTCGGCTACCTGGGCGTGGCGGCATTCGCATTCACGCTCGCCAGCCTTCCGCTTCCCGACGACTGGCGGCTGGCCGGCAGCAGCCTGTCGCTGATCGGCGCGCTGGCGGGATTGCTGGCACTCGCCTGGCTCGGGATGTGCCTGTGGTCGAAGCGCCGCGAGGCTTCTTTCTTCGGCCATCGGATCGAATTGCCGTCGGCGCGGCTCGCGCTGCTGCAACTGGCGGTGTCGAGCCTCAACTGGCTGGCGATCGCGGCGGTCATCTACCTGCTGCTGCGCAGCCAGGTCGACTATCCGACCGTGCTCGCCATCGCGCTGCTGGGCGCGATCGCCGGCGCGTTGACGCACATTCCCGCCGGCCTCGGCGTGCTCGAGGCCGTGTTCCTGGGCGTGCTGGGCGCCGAACTCGGCCATGGGCCCCTGCTGGCTGCGCTGCTTGCCTATCGGGCGATCTACTACGTCGGCCCGCTGGCGCTGGCGGTCGTCGGCTGGCTGGCGCTCGAGGCGAGGGTTCGGCGGTAGCACCGACCGGGCAAAGCGCGAGCCGGCTGGAAGTCAGCGCCGCATCGACCGCGCCGGAGGCCCTTCGAACTCCGGGTTCGCGTCGAACGCGATGTCCCCGTCCGGCACCGGCGCGCCGGTCGCGCGCAAGCCGGCGAAATCGAAGCGCTCGCGATCCATCAGATGCGACGGCGTGACGCGGCCCAGCGACGCGAAGATGTTCTCGACCCGGCCCGGAAAGCGCTTTTCCCACTCGCGCATCAACTGCTTGATCTCCTTGCGCTTCAGGTTCTCCTGCGAGCCGCACAGATTGCACGGAATGATCGGGAACCCGCGCCATTGCGCATAGGCCTCCAGGTCCTGTTCCTGCACGTACGCAAGCGGACGGATCACGATGTGGCGGCCGTCGTCGGAGACGAGCTTCGGGGGCATCGCCTTGAGCTTGCCGCCGAAGAACATGTTCAGGAAGAAGGTCTCGAGGATGTCGTCGCGGTGGTGGCCCAGGGCGATCTTCGTCGCACCGAGTTCGTCGGCCACGCGGTACAGGATGCCGCGGCGCAGCCGCGAGCACAGCGAGCACATCGTGCGGCCTTCGGGAATCACGCGCGTGACGATCGAGTAGGTGTCCTGGTTCTCGATATGGAAGGGCACGCCGAGGCTGCGCAGGTAGTCGGGCAGCACGTGCTCGGGAAAGCCCGGCTGCTTCTGGTCGAGGTTCACGGCCACGATGTCGAAGGCGATCGGCGCGCGGCTGCGCAGCGTGAGCAGCAGGTCGAGCAGGCCGTAGCTGTCCTTGCCGCCCGACAGGCAGACCATCACGCGATCGCCGTCGACGATCATGTCGAAGTCGACGATCGCCTGGCCGGTCAGCCGAAGCAGGCGCTTGTGCAGCTTGTTCCGTTCGTAGTCGAGCTTGCCGGCCTGGCGCGCCGTCGGCGCGGCCGGCATCAGGATCGTGTTCACGGGTGCCTCCACAATTCGACGCGCACGGCCTTCGCGCGCGGCAGCGGCTGCGGTTTCGTGACCGCGACCTTCAACGCGCGCAGGCCTTCGAGCTTCGCGAGTTCGTCGGCCAGCTCGCCGCAAAGCGTCTCGACGAGACGGAAGCGCCGCACGCCGACGACGCGCTCGATCGTCTCGACGACCTTCTCGTAGTTGACCGTTTCGCTGAGCATGTCGCGCCGCGGCCGGTTGCCGGTTTCGGGCACGTACATCTCGACTTCGATGACGATCGGCCGCGCGCGCGCCTGCTCGTGCTCGTAGACACCGAGGAAGCAATCGATCTCGATGTCCTGGATCTGCAGGCGGTAACAGTATTGCAGGGATTCTCGCATCCACTCGCCCTCAATGGCTGACCAGGCTGGCGCCGCCGTCGACGGCGAGCACGTGTCCGGTCACGTACCGGTTGCCGAGCAGCAGGAACTCGACTGCGCGGGCGATGTCCTCGCCGTTGCCGAGCCGGCCCAGCGGAATCGCGTTCTCGATCGCCTCGCGCTCCTGTTCGGTGAAGACGCCGTCCTCGGGCCAGTCGAGCGAACCGGGCGACACCGCGTTCACGCGAACGTCGGGCGCCAGTTCGAGCGCCAGCGCTCGCGTCAGCGCGACGATGCCGGCCTTGGCCGCCGAATAGACGGAGAACTGCGGCAGCGGGCGTTCGGTGTGGACGTCGCAGATGTTGACGATGCTCCCGCCGCTGGTACGCAGCCAGGGCGCCGCCGCCTGCGCGACGAACAGCGCCGCCTTCAGGTTGCCGTCGACCAGTTCGTGCCAGTCGGATTCGTCGATCTCGCCGAGCGGCGTGCGACGAAAGCTCGATGCGTTGTTGACCAGCGCGTCGATCCGGCCGCGCCATTCGGCGGCCGTGGACACCAGGTCCGCACACGCGGCGGTGCTGGCGAGGTCGGCGGCCACGGCGATCGCCGACGCGGGCCGGGTTCGTTCGAGCCTGGCGACGAGCGCCCGGGCTTCGTCGGCCGACTGGCGATAGTGGACGACGACGTCGTAGCCGGCCGCATGCAGGTGGCCGGCGATCGACGCGCCGATGCGCCTGGCGGCGCCGGTCACGACGGCGACCGGTCGCGCCGGTGCGGAAGATCGGGGGGTTGCGTCTGGCATCGAGGTCGGCAGTGTACCGCTGCGGTCGGGCGGGCGTGCGCCCGGGCACGGACGGGGTGCGGGCACCGGATCGTCTAGACTGGGACACATGTCGCAGCTCCCGTCTCCCGATCCCGACCAGATCGAAGCGTCCCGGCGCCTGTCCGTCCGGATCGCTGCGGCGATCGAGGCGGGCGATGGCTGGATCGGCTTCGACGACTGGATGGCGCGTGCGCTCTACGAACCGGGCCTGGGCTACTACGCCGGCGGCAGCCGCAAGTTCGGCGCGGCCGGCGACTTCGTGACGGCCCCCGAGCTGTCGCCGCTGTTCGGTCGTTGCGTGGCCGCGCAGCTGGCGCAGTGGTTCGGCCAGGGCGCTGCCGCCACCGTCTACGAGTTCGGCGCCGGCACCGGCGCGCTCGCCGCGAGCGTGCTGCAGGCGCTGGACGGGCAGGGCTTCGGCGAGCTGCGCTACCGGATCGTCGAGCTGTCCGGCGAACTGCGCGAGCGCCAGCGTGCGACGCTTGCCGAGCGCGTTCCCGGGGCGCTGGCGCGTGTCGACTGGCTCGATTCGCTGCCGGAACGGATCGAAGGCGTGGTGCTCGGCAACGAGCTGCTCGATGCGATGCCGGTGCGCTTGTTCCGGCTCGCCGACGGGCAGGTGTTCGAACGGGGCGTGGCGCTGGAGGCCGGCGGCTTCGTCTTCGCCGACCGGCCCGCCGATCCGTCGTTCGCTGCCGCCGTACGCGCAGCGCTCGACGCCGCCGGCTGGGCCGAACAGGGCGGATGGCCCGACGGCTACTGCTCCGAACTCGGCGAACAGGCCGCCGCCTGGGTCGAGTCGGTCGGTCGACGGCTCGTGCGCGGGGCGCTGCTGCTGATCGACTACGGCTTCCCGAGTGCCGAGTTCTATCATCCGCAGCGCGACCAGGGCACGCTGATCTGCCACTATCGGCATCGTGCGCACCACGATCCGCTGTGGCTGCCGGGCGTGCAGGACATCAGCGCGCACGTCGACTTCTCGGCCGTCGACGCGGCGGCGAGCCGGGCCGGGCTTGCGCCGCTCGGTTACTGCTCGCAGGCCGGCTTCCTGATCGGCTGCGGCCTGCTCGAGCTTGCCGGGGCGCTGCCGCGCGACGACGCGATCGAATGGGCGCGCCAGGCCTCGGCGC
>JAAZBL010000031.1 GCA_012513825.1 Limnobacter sp.
TCGTCGTAGCTCTCGACGGCGCGCCGGATCGCGCGGCCCAGGTTGAAGCAGCGCTGCCCCGAGGGCACCGGATACTGGACGACGTTGACCGCGAACGGGATCACCGGGCACGGCCAGGCGTCGACCTGGCCGAAGGCCAGCGACAGCGGCACCGTCAGTCCGTGGTCGACGTCCATCCGGTTGACGATCGTCAGGTCGAAATCCTGCTGGATCACCGATTGCGCGATGTGCGAGGCCAGCTCCGGATGGCCGGCCACCGTCGGCACCGGCCGCGGCCCCCAGCCTTCGTCGGCCGGCTGGTATTCGGCCGCCGTGCCGATCGCGAAGGTCGGGATGATCTCGAGACTGAACGCCGTCGCGTGGTCGTTGTAGACGAGGAAGATCACGTCGGGCCGGTTGTCCCGCAGCCAGTCCTTCGTGAATTCGTAACCGGCGAACACCTTCTGCCAGTAAGGCTCCCCGGTCTTGCCGAGGTCGAAGGCGGCGCCGATCGCCGGCACGTGCGAGGTGTACAGCGATGCGGTGATGCGGGCCATGTCGGTCAGTTCCTCCGTTCGCCGCGGCTGGCGCGCCCCTGCGGCTGCCGGTGCGGCTGCGCGTCGCCATCCTCGCCGAGATGGCGGTTGCCTTCGATCGAACGGCCGCCGCGGATCATCATGTCGCGGTACTCGTCCTCGGTCATGCCGGTCATCGAGCCGGCCATCTGCTGGAAGCTCTTGCCGTCGGTGGCGCCGATCTTGGCCAGGAAATAGATGTTGCCGCCGAGCGCGATGCAGCGGTTCAGGTCGCGCGCGAGCACCGCCTGCTTCTGCTCCTCGCTCATCGGCCATTCGTCGAGATACGCGCGTTCGTCGGCCTTGAAGCGCTCGCGGTTCTCGGCCTTCATCAGCGACATGCAGAACTGGTTCAGCCAGTAGCCCTTGCGGCTCTGGTCGGCGTCGAAGATCGTCGTGCCGGGCACGTCGAGATACGGTTTGTCGAGCGGCATCGTCGGCTCTCCTCGTTGCTTGCGTCGCCGGCTATCCGGCGAGCTCCGGCCAGTACAGGCGCATCGGGTTGTCGACCAGCAGCTTGCGTTGCAGCTCGGCCGTCGAGGCGATCCGGGGGACGAAGTCCACGAGCAGCCCGTCGTCGGGCATGTGGTCCTTCAGGTTCGGGTGCGGCCAGTCGGTGCCCCAGAGCACGCGGTCGGGAAACGCCTCGACGACGCGGCGCGCGAACGGCTGCACGTCGCGATAGGCGTCGCGCTCGCCGTCCAGAGCCGGAGGCCCCGAGACCGACAGGCGCTCGGGGCAGCTCACCTTGCTCCAGACGTTCGGGTGCTCGCGCATGAACTCCAGGAACAGCGAGAATTCCGGGCCGTCGACCGGCTTGCTCACGTCGGGCCGGCCCATGTGATCGACGACGACGGTGGTCGGCAGCGCGGTGAAGAAGTCCCGCAGCTCGGGCAGGTCGGCCGCCTCGAAGTAGACGACGACGTGCCAGCCGAGCTTCGCGACGCGCTCGGCGATCTCCACCAGTTCTTCCTTCGGCGTGAAGTCGACGAGCCGCTTGACGAAGTTGAAGCGCACGCCGCGCACGCCGGCCTCGTGCAGTTGCTGCAGTTCGTCGTCGCCGATGCTGCGCCGGACCGTGGCGACGCCGCGCGCGCGGCCCTGCGAAGCGCGCAGCGCGTCGACGAGCGCGCGGTTGTCGGCACCGTGGCAGGTCGCCTGCACGATCACGTTGCGCGCGAAGCCGAGATGGTCGCGCAGCGCGAACAGCTGCTGCTTCGACGCATCGCAGGGCGTGTACTTGCGCTCGGGCGCATACGGAAACTCGGCGCCCGGGCCGAACACGTGACAGTGCGCGTCGACGCTGCCGGGCGGCGGCACGAAGCGAGGCTTGCTCGGCCCTTCGTACCAGTCGAGCCAGCCCGGCGTCTTCTCGAAAGGCCCGCTGACTGGTCTGCCCATCGGAGGCCTCGGAGCATGCGATTCGTTCATGCGCTCAGTCCACGTAGCGCAGGCCGGCCTTCGCCAGCGGCCCGCGCATGTCGTACAGGTCGAGCCCGAGCACGCCGGAGGCGAACTTCTCGCGCTTGCCGCCCTCGTTGGCTTCGCGCGCGCGCGCCGCATCGAGCGTGCGGGCGGCCAGGGCGGCCGGCACGCAGACCACGCCGTCGTCGTCGGCCACGATGACGTCGCCGGGGTGCACGATCATGCCGGCGCAGACGACCGGGATGTTCACCGAACCGAGCGTCGCCTTGATCGTGCCCCTGGCCGAGATCGCCTTGCTCCAGACCGGGAACCGCATCTCGGTCAGCGTCTTGACGTCGCGCACGCCGGCGTCGATGACCAGCGCGCGGGCGCCGCGCGCCTTGAAACTCGTGGCCAGCAGGTCGCCGAAGTAGCCGTCGCTGCATTCGGAGGTGACCGCGGCGACGACGACGTCGCCGGGCCGGATCTGCTCGGCCGCGACGTGCATCATCCAGTTGTCGCCGGGCTGCAGCAGCACGGTCACCGCCGTGCCCGAGACCTGGGCTCCGGAATAGATCGGCCGCATGTACGGCTTCATCAGGCCGACGCGGCCCATCGCTTCGTGGACCGTGGCCGAGCCGAACGCGGCCAGCGCGTCGGCGGCGGCCGCGTCGGCGCGCTCGATGTTGCGGTAGACGACTCCGAGTTCGTGCATGGGTCCTCCCCTCAGCGGCCACTGGCCTTCAGTCGCGCGTCGAGGCGCGGAAACACGCGCCTCGCGTTGCCTTCGTAGATCTTGCGGCGCTGCTCGTCGTTCAGGTTCGGCGTCGCCTCGATGTAGCGCTTCGTGTCGTCGTAGTAGTGCCCGGTCTCCGGGTCGATCCCGCGCACGGCGCCGATCATCTCGCTGGCGAACAGGATGTTGTCGACCGGGATCACCCTCGTCAGCAGGTCGATGCCCGGCTGGTGATAGACGCAGGTGTCGAAGAAGACGTTGCCCAGCAGGTGGTCCTGCAGCAGCGGCTTCTTCATTTCCTGCGCGAGCCCGCGGAAGCGGCCCCAGTGGTACGGCACCGCGCCGCCGCCGTGCGGGATCAGGAAACGAAGCGTCGGAAAGTCCTTGAACAGGTCGCCCTGCAGGCACTGCATGAAGGCCGTGGTGTCGGCGTTCAGGTAGTGCGCGCCGGTCGTGTGGAAGCACGCGTTGCAGCTCGTGCTCACGTGGATCATGGCCGGGATGTCGTACTCGACCATCTTCTCGTAGATCGGGTACCAGTGATGGTCGGTCAGCGGCGGGCTGGTCCAGTGGCCGCCCGACGGATCCGGGTTCAGGTTGATGCCGACGTTGCCGTACTCGTTCACGCACTTCTCGAGCTCGGCGATGCAGGTCTTCGGGTCGACGCCCGGGCTCTGCGGCAGCATCGCGGCCGGCACGAAGTGGTCGGGAAAGAGCTGCGAGACGCGATAGCAGAGTTCGTTGCAGATCGCCGCCCAGGTGCTGCTGACCTGGAAGTCGCCGATGTGGTGCGCCATGAAGCTCGCGCGCGGACTGAAGATCGTCAGGTCGCTGCCGCGCTCCTTCATCTTCGCGAGCTGGTTCTTCTCGATCGACTCGCGCAGCTCGTCGTCGCCGATCTTCAGCTCGGCGGCCTTCGGCATCGCCGAGCGCTCGTTGATCGCGGCGATCTGCCGGTTGCGCCAGTCTTCGAGCGCCTTCGGTGCCGTCGTGTAGTGGCCGTGCACGTCGATGATCATTCCGGGCTTCTCCCAGGAGGCTGTCGGAGTACGGGAAGGGGTCGCGTTCGGGTCAGAGAGCCACGAGGCAAGGCGCCGGTTCCGGTCGACGGTTCATGCCGGCGCCATGCCCTGCCGCCGCTTGGCTTCGCTCGCCTCGGGCGAGGCCATGAACTCCAGAAGCGCGCGCGCGGCCTCGGGCTGCGTGGCCGCCGTGCACACGCCGCCCGAGAAGATCGTCGTGATCCGCACCGCTTCGGGCAGCGGGCCGAGCAGCTCGATTCCCTGCACGTGGATCAGTTCGCTGAGCTGCTGGAAGCCGAGATCGACCTCGCCGCGCGCGACCAGCGTGCCGACCGGCACGCCGGGCGGCGGCTGGACGATCCGCGTTCGCAGCTCGTCGGCGAGGCCCCAGCGCTCGAACAGGCGCGCCAGCGCGACGCCGCTGGGGCCGGTCGAATACGCGATGCTGCGCGCCGCGAGCAGCGCGCGACGCAGCGCGTCTTCCGAGCCGATGTCCGGAGGCGCGGCGCCGGCTCGCACGGCTGCGGCAACGTCCGAGCGGACCAGGTCGATCCGGCTGCCGGCCGCAACATGGCCGGAGGCGACGAACCGGTCGATCGCGTCGGAGGCCAGCACGACGAGGTCGAAGACCTCGCCGCCCTGCACCCGCCTGGCCGCGTCGACGCCGCCGACCGATTCGATCGCGACGGCCATGCCCGAGCGCTGCTCCCAGGCGGCGGCCAGCTCCGCCA
>JAAZBL010000288.1 GCA_012513825.1 Limnobacter sp.
ATCCTGACCTCGATGCTGTTCGCGCGCGTGCGTTCGACGATGGGCATCGTGCCCGGTGAGCCGATCGGCCCCTTGCACGAGGTCGCCGCCGAAACGCTGAGCTCGGGCTTCGAGCTCGCCTTCGTCGTCGGCATCGTCGTCGCGGTCCTCGCGCTCGGCGTCAGCCTGGCGATGCCCTCTCGACTGCTGCGCTACGCGACGGCCGACGACGGCGACGGGGACTGACGCATCCCGGCGGACTCATGCGCCCGCCGACTCGACCGCATCGACCCATTCGGCGAAACGCTTCGCCAGCGCCTGCCCTTCGAGCCCGGCACGCAGCAGCAGCATCAGCAGGATGCGCGACTTGAGTCCGCCCAGCGATCCACCGGGGAGCAGGCCCCTGCCCAGCAGGTCGATTTCGGAGCCCGGGTATCCGTAGGTTCGCGTGAATGCCGGCCCCGCCGCGACCCGCGAGCCGAGCACGACGGGCATCGCGGCCGCCAGTTCGCCGAGCAATGGCGCAAGACCTTCGGGCACGTGGCCGGCGCCCGCGCCTTCGACCACCGCACCCCGGTAGCCGAGGCCGGGCAAGGCGCCGATCGCCCGGCCATCGTCGCCCAGCGCGATGCGCAGCAGCGCGACGGCTGGCGTGACCGATTTCGAACCGGCCGCGGACGGCGCGCCGGTCGACACGGGACTCGCCGGCGGCCGGGGATCCACCGTCGATCGAGGATCCGCCGGCGACTGCGGATCCGGCAGCGCGAGCTTGGCGGTTCGGGCCAGCCGCGCGTGGAAGCGCACTCGTCCTTCGGCGACCAGCCCGAGCGGCCCGGACAGCGGCGAAGCGAAAGCCGACGGCAGCGCCGTATGCGACTTCTGCACGAAGCGCGCCGCATGCACCTGGTCGTTCAGCACGACCAGCGTGCCCAGCCCGCGTGCCCGTTCGGAGCCGGCGACGATCGCCGAAGCCAGCAGGTTCGCCGGGCCGTCGGCGCCGGGCGCTTCGGCGCCGCGCATCGCGCCGGTGACGACCACCGGCCCGTCGCCGCCGACGAGCAGGTCGAGCAGCCAGGCCGTCTCTTCGATCGTGTCGGTGCCCTGGATCACGACCGCACCGTCGATGTCCGTCGCCAGGCGTCGTTCGAGCATCCGCGCGAGCCCGACCAGGTCGTCGATCGCCAGCGACGCGCTCGCCATGCGCATCGGCGAGACCGCTTCGAGGCGGGCAATGGCTCCGATACCCGGCACCGAGGCGACCAGATCGGCCGCATTCAGCGTCGGCACGATGCCGGCCGCGCCGGCGCCGGTCATCGTGATCGTCCCGCCGAGGGAGACGATCAGGATCCTGGGAAGCGCAGCCATTTCGATCGCCGCTCTCGTTCGCTCAGTAGCCCTTGGACCGATCGACCTGCCTCGGGATCGGATCGCCATTGCGCATCGCCCGCCACGCCTCGACGAACTGGCTCGCCACGACGGCCAGGCTCGCCTGGCCGGCGATGTGCGGCGTGATCGTGATCCGCTCCTCGTCCCACAGCGGATCGTCGGGCGGCAGCGGCTCCCGGCGCTGCACGTCGAGCGCCGCGCCGGCGAGCCGACCGCTGCGGACCGCGTCGATCAGGTCCGGCTCGACGACATGCTCGCCGCGCGCGACGTTGATCAGGTAGGCGCCGCGCGGAAGCCACGACAGCAGCTTCGCGTCGACGATCCCCTCGGTCGCCGGCGTCAGCGGCAACGCGCAGACCAGGATGTCGGAGTCGGCGACGAAGGCCTGCAACTCGTCGGCGCTTCGCGTCGGAAACGGCAGTTCCGGCCGAGGCCGCGTGCTCCAGCCGTGGACCGAAAAGCCCAGCGCCGTCAACGTCGCGGCGATCGTCGTGCCGGTCTCGCCCACTCCGAGAATGCCGACCCGGTGTGCGGCCGCATCGACGGGTCGACGCGTCCAGTCGCGTTCGCGCGCCTGGCGTTCGTACAGCGGCAGGTCCCGCGCGTGGCGCAGCGCCATCAGCGCGACGTATTGCGCCAGCCCGACGTTGACGCGCGGATCGACGGTGCGAACGATCGCCACATGCTCGGGCAGGTCGGGAGCCAGCAGCTTCTCGACGCCGGCCGCGCTCGCGCAGACCAGCCGCAGCTTCGGCAGCGTGGGCGCCAGGCCTTCGCGCAGGCGCCAGGCGAGAATCGCCTCGACCTGCCCCCGATCGGCATCGTCGAGGCGCTCGAAGCAGACGATCGACGGGTCGATCGCACGAATTTCCTTCGCCAGCGCCGCGGGCGGCGTCGGTTTCGTCAGAAGCAGGACGGCCATGATTTCGTTCGGGGCGCCGATGGGGCCCGGGCTTCGATGCACGATGCGATGATAGCGGCTCGCAACACGCGCTCGGCACGCATCCGCTGCGGGTCGCGTCGTGCGACGGGAGCCAACGACAATCACGATCGGGAGGCTGCAGATGAAGGTTTCGAGGATCGGCGTCATCGGTTTGGGCGCGATGGGCATGGGCGTCGCACGCTCGCTGCTGCGGGCCGGCTTCGAAGTCCACGCCTGCGACCTGCGGGCCGAACTGCGCGACGCGATCGCCGCCGACGGCGCCCGCGCGCACGCGACGCCGGCCGCGCTGGCGGCGCAGGTCGAGGCTCTGATCGTGCTGGTGGTCAACGCCGAGCAGACCGATGCGGTGCTGTTCGGCGAGCAGGGGGCCACGGCCACGCTGCGCCCCGGCGGCATCGTCATGGCGTCGAGCACCGTCGCGCCGCACTACGCCGAGGCACTGGGCGAGCGGCTGGCCGCGGCCGGCTTCGGCATGCTCGATGCGCCGGTGTCGGGCGGCGCCGCGCGCGCAGCCAGCGGCGAGATGACGGTGATGGCGTCCGGCCGCCCCGAACTCTTCGACGCGATGGGCGGTGTGCTCGAAGCGATCGCAGGCAAGGTCTACCGGCTGGGAGACGCGCCGGGCATGGGCTCGAAGCTCAAGATGATCAATCAGTTGCTGGCCGGCGTGCACATCGCCGCCGCGACCGAAGCGATGGCGCTGGGGATTCGCGCCGGCATCGACCCGCAGACGCTGTACGACGTGAT
Source organism: Limnobacter sp. (assembly GCA_012513825.1). Classification (GTDB taxonomy): domain Bacteria; phylum Pseudomonadota; class Gammaproteobacteria; order Burkholderiales; family Burkholderiaceae_E; genus Zeimonas. Next base: position 3,056 of record JAAZBL010000288.1, read on the forward strand.
CTCGAACAGTGCCGGCAACAGCTGGATGTTCGGCAACCGCGTCCCGCACATCCTGGCAGGCGACTACACGCCGTTGTCGGCCGTGAACATCTTCGTCAAGGATCTCGGCATCGTCGTCGATTCGGCGCGCAAGCTGACCTTCCCGCTGCCACTGACCTCGTCGGCGCTGCAGATGTTCATCGCGACGAGCGCCGCCGGCTTCGGCGGCGACGACGACTCGGCCGTGATCAAGATGTTCGAGCGGCTGACCGGCATCGAACTGCCCGGCGAACGCCGCAACGAGAGCTGAACATGCTGCTGGGCTGCATCGCCGACGACTTCACCGGCGCCACCGACCTCGCCAACAACCTGGTGCGCGGCGGCATGCGCACCGTGCAGACGATCGGCGTCCCGGACCGGGTGCCGACCTTCGACGCCGACGCCGTCGTCGTCGCGCTGAAGTCGCGCACGATCGAGCCGGGCGAAGCGGTCGCACAATCGCTGGTCTCGCTGGAACGGCTGCGAGCTGCCGGCTGCCGGCAGTTCTACTTCAAGTACTGCTCGACTTTCGATTCGACGCCGCGCGGCAACATCGGCCCGGTCACCGATGCGCTGATGGATGCGCTGGGCACCGACTTCAGCATCGCCTGCCCGGCGTTTCCGGCGGCCGCGCGAACGATCTTCCGCGGTCACCTGTTCGTCGGCGACCAGCTTCTGTCCGAGTCGGGCATGCAGCACCACCCGCTGACGCCGATGACCGACGCGAACCTGGTTCGTGTGCTGCAGGCGCAAAGCCGGCGCAAGGTCGGCTTGCTCCGCTACGACACGCTGGCGGCCGGCGTGGCCGCCACGCGCGACGCGATCGCGCGCCTGCGCGCCGACGGCGTCGGCATCGCGATCGCCGATGCGACCAGCGACGCCGATTTGATGACGATGGGCGAGGCCTTCGCCGAGCTGCCGCTGGTCACGGCAGGCTCGGGCCTGGCGATCGGCCTGCCGCAGAACTTCCGCCGAACCGGGCTGCTGCCGGCCCAGGCGCCCGAGCCGCAACTGCCCGAGGTGCCCGGCCCGGCGGTCGTGCTGTCGGGAAGCTGCTCGCAGGCCACGCTCGGGCAGGTCGCGCACTGGTGCGCGAGCCGTCCGGCCTGGCGCATCGATCCGCTGCGACTGGCG
>JAAZBL010000289.1 GCA_012513825.1 Limnobacter sp.
ACGCCGACGCCGCCAGCGTGCGCTTCGTCGGTCCCGCGCAGCCGGGCGCCTACCGGCTGTTCATGACGATCCGCGACCGCAACGGCAAGGCAGCGACCGCGAACCTGCCTTTTCTCGTGCGAGACGAAACGGCCGAGCGCTGACGCGCGCGCCTGTCCTTCAGCGGTGCCGCCGGTCGAAGCTGTCCCGCGACGACAACAGCTTCGGGAAATGCGTTTCGGCCCAGTCGTCGACCGGAGCAAGCACCTGGTTCAGCGAGCGCCCCGTCGACGTGAGCCGGTATTCGACGTGCGGAGGAACCGTCTGGTGGTCGATCCGCTCGACCAGGCCATCGCGCTCCAGTTGCCGAAGCGTCTGCGTGAGCATCTTCTGCGAAATCCCTTCGATCGAGCGCAGCATCTCGTTGTTGCGGATCGGGCGCTCGGCCAGCAGCGGAATGACCATCAGCGCCCACTTGCTCGCGATCGTCTCCAGCACGCTTCTCGATGGACAGGAAGCGCTGTAGACGTTGCCGCGCGACCTCTTCGATCTCGTCATGGCAGCCACAGGAACCAAAAGGTGCGTACTTGTCGATCGGAAAGCGTATACCCAGAATGGGCAGCACCTCAACCCGTTTCGGAGAGACGCAATGGCCTGGTTACTGCTCGTGGCAGCCGGCATCGTCGAAATCGTCATGGCGGCCGCGCTCAAGTCGGCCGACGGCTGGACCAGGCCGGGGCCGAGCGCGCTCGGCATCGCCGCGGCGCTGGCATCGATCTTCCTGCTCACCCATGCGATCAGGCATCTGCCGACCGGCACGGCCTACGCGGTCTGGACCGGAATCGGCGCGATCGGCGTAGCGCTCTATGGGATCGTCGCGAACGGCGACGCGGCCACGCCCGCCCGGCTGCTCTGCATCGGCCTGGTGCTTGCCGGCATCGCAGGCCTTCGCTTCATCGAAGCCTGAGCTGTCGGTGCATGCGAGCGGCGTCGCATCACAGGTCGCGATGCACGTCTCGCGCATCGCCCTCGCCGGAGCGGCTGAGGTTGATGATCGCGAGACACAGCCCTCCCCATAGGACCGCCATCGCCAGCAGCATCATCGCGATCGCAGGGCCGCTCATGGTTGCGCCTCCAGGCTTGCCGCCGGAATCTCCATCGGCGTGTCCGGGCGCCACCGGACCATCGTGACGAGCGCACCGACGACGATCACTGCCGCGGCGATTCCCCAGCCGAACACGGCCACCATCCACTCGGGGTAGCCGCCATAGGTCTTCGCCAGGGTGTCGCGCAGCTCCTGCGCGAGGACGAAGCCGAGGACGATCGGAACGAAGAACGCGATCAGCAGCGTCCACCATCCCTTGACCGGTATCGAGCCGTATGCGTTGAGGTGACTGGCCAGCGTCGGCAATCCACGCAGCACCCAGGCGACGACGAGCATGCTCACGACGGCAACCAGCAGGATGCCGAACTTGTTGATGAAGTTGTCCATGATGTCCAGCACGGTCAGCGTGCTCGTCGTGCCGAACAAGGTGATGCTGACGACGGCGAGGGGCAGGGACACCACCATCGTGGCCCCGATCCGGGTCATCTCGAACTTGTCCCGGATCGCGGAGATCACGACCTCCAGAATGCTGACCAGCGAAGTGATTCCGGCCAGGATCAGCGAAGCGAAGAAAAGCACGCCGAGGAACGCTCCCGCGGGCGCCTCGCTGATGATCGTCGGGAACGCCACGAAGGCGAGTCCGATCCCGCTGGCGACGACCTCGCTCACTTCGACCCCCGCGGCCTGTGCCATGAACCCGAGCGCCGCGAAGACGCCGATGCCGCACAGCAGTTCGAAGCCCGAATTCGCGAAGCCGACGACGAGGCCGGATCCGGTCATGTCCGTCCTGCGACCCGCGTACGACGCGTAAGTGATCATGATCCCGAAGCCGATCGACAGCGAGAAGAAGATCTGCCCGAAGGCGGCGGCCCACACGGCCGTGTCGCCGAGTGCCGACCAGTTCGGGGTGAACAGCGCATCGAGGCCGTCGATCGCGCCCGGCAGCAGCAGGGCCTGGACCACGAGGATGACGAACGCGACGACGAGCACCGGAATGAAGATGACCGACGTGGCACCCACCCCCTTCTGGACGCCCAGGGCCATGATCGCGATCACGGCGACCCAGATCACGATGAGAGGCACGACGATGCCGGGAACGAAATCGAGCGTCACACCCAGGGCCGGGTCGGCCATCTGCAGGAACTGGCCGGTGAAGAACTGAGCCGGGTCCGCTCCCCAGCCCTTGTCGACCGAAAGGAACATGTAGCGCAGCGACCAGCCGATGATCGCCGCGTAGTAGACGGCGATGACGGCGCAGATCCCCGTCTGCCACCAGCCGATGAACTCCGCCCTCGCGTGCATCCGCGCGAACGACAGCGGGGCCGAACCCCGGTTGCGGTGACCCACCGCGTAGTCGAGATACAGGAACGGGATGCCGGCCGTGAGCAGCGCGACGAGATAAGGCAGGATGAACGCGCCGCCGCCATTGTCGTAGGCGACGTACGGAAAGCGCCAGATGTTGCCGAGCCCGACCGCCGATCCGATCGCGGCGAAGATGAAGACCAGTCGCGATGAGAAGGCGCCGCGCCTGGCCTCCTGCGTCGCTGCGATCTCGCGGGTCATCGGCACTCCTTGCGAGTTGGAGAGACGACCTCGACCGTCGTTCGGGTCCGAGGCCTCGTAAGCCGGAGCGTCGACACGATCGATGAGGAAGATACTCCGCATTATCGTGACCCGCCCGGGTTCGGGCAATGACGTCGGGCGCGATACACTCGCGGCGCCTGCAGCCCAAGGAGCCCTTCGCAGGGCAGGTCTCACGAGCGAGATGTCGACCAAACGGAGCAGTTATCACCACGGCAACCTGCGTGAGGCCCTGATCGGCGCGACGGCTGCGCTGATCGCCGAGTCCGGACCCCACGCCTTCACGCTTGCGGAAGCGGCCCGGCGGGCCGGGGTATCGCCGGCGGCACCGTACCGGCATTTTCGCGACCGCGAAGATCTGCTGGAAGCGGTTGCGATGGAAGGATTCGATGCCTTCGCTGCCCGCCTGAAGGCCGCTTTCGACGAAGGAAGGCCCACGCCGTTGACCGCGTTCCTGCGCACCGGACAGGCCTACCTCGACTTCGCGCGCGAACACCCCGGCCACTACATCGCGATGTTCGAGTCGGGACTGTCCATCGCCGGCAACAGCGAACTGATGCGCGCCGCGACCTCGGCCAACGGCGTGATCGTCGCGGCCGCGGCCGCGCTGTCGGCGCATCTTTCCGAAGGCGAGCGGCCGCCGCCGACGATGGTCGCCAACCACATCTGGGCCCTGAGCCACGGCGTGGTGGAATTGTTCGGCCGTGGCACTCCCGGCGGCCGCGCACCCTACTCCGCGGCCGAGATGCTGGAAAGCGGGGCGCTGATCTACCTGCGCGGGCTCGGCGTGCTGCCGCACTGACGCCGGACGGGTCCAGGCGACCCGTTGCACGACACGAACCCCGCTTGCATCGTCCGCGCAGCCTGCGCTACGATGTTAATGTGAATAACATTCACATCTGGTGGAGGAACGGAATGGGTACTCAACTGGTTCAATCCACGGTCTGGGATCGGGTCACGGCAGCCGTCGCGTCCGTACGAGACTGGCTCGACGAGCGCGGCAAGGCGGCGTGGCTGTTCGCCATGATCCTCGGATTCATTTTCGCCTGGCCCGTCGGCCTGGCCATCCTCGCTTACATGATCTGGAGCAAACGCATGTTCGGCTGCCGCCACCGCAATCATCGAGGCAACGGTTACGACCCGCACGCATTCGCCCCCACCGGAAATGCAGCGTTCGATGCCTATCGCGCGGAAACGCTCAAGCGACTCGAGGAGGAGCATCGCGAGTTCCTGGAGTTCCTCCAGAAGCTGCGCGAAGCGCGGGACAAGGCGGAGTTCGACCAGTTCATGCAGCAGCGCCGGTCCGAAAGCTGAGCGGGGCCTGCCCCATGGCGTAGCGGCGCGACGTCCACGAACCGACGCGCCGCTTTTTCTTTTCCGGGCCGCCCATCGCCCGGTGCCTCATCAGGCGATCCGCGGCATCAGAGCGAACACCCCCCAGCCCAGGTACTCGCGAGTGCACGCGACATGGCGCGCTGGCTCCGAACTCAGCTTGGAGCGCACTTCCTCGGCCAACTCGTCGTCGGGATTCGCTTCGAGCCATCGGCGCATGGTCAGCCATTTGGCCGCCTCGTACCTGTCCCAGTCGTCCTGGTTGGTGAGGACCATTTCGACAAGGTCATAGCCCAGGCGGCCGAAGGACGCGATCAGTTCCGGAAGCACGAGAAAGTCGGAGATCGATCCGGCAAGGCATCCTCTGGCGACCTCTTCGCTCGGCGGCAAGTGCCGCCACCACGGCTCGCCGATCAGGATCATTCCTCCGGGCTTCAGGCTCTGCGCGAGAAGCTCGATCGTGCCGGCGAATCCTCCGGCGATCCAGGTCGCGCCGAGACAGGCGGCGACATCGACCTTCTCTTCGGAAACGTATCCGGCAGCGTCATCGTGAACGAACTTCACTTGTCGCTCGACGCCGAGTTCGCTGGCACGAAGTCGCGCCTGCTCGGTGAACAAGCGACTCATGTCGATGCCGGTGCCGACGATGCCGTGATCGCGAGCCCAGGTGCACAGCATCTCCCCCGACCCGCTGCCGAGATCGAGCACACGCGCCCCTTGCTCGAGACGCAAGGCGGCGCCCAGCGTGGCGAGTTTCCCGGGTGAGAGCGGGTTGTGGATTCGATGCGCGCTCTCCGAGATGTTGAATATTCGTGGGATGTCCATCGTGTCGACTTCCTTGAAGGCGCGAGATCAGCCCGCTCGATACCCGTCCGGATTTCCGCTCTGCCACCGCCACGCATCGGCGCACATCCGCTCGAGCCCGAGTTCGGCGCGCCAGCCGAGCAGGCGCTCGGCATGCGAAGGATCGGCCCAGCAGGCAGCGATGTCGCCGGGACGCCGGTCGACGATCGCGTAGGGCACCGGACGCCCGCTCGCCTTCTCGAAGGCGCGGACCATCTCGAGCACCGAGTAGCCGGTGCCGGTGCCGAGGTTGACGGTGAACGCACCCTGCGCACGCGCGGCGTGCGCGAGCGCGGCCAGATGCCCGCGCGCCAGGTCGACGACATGGATGTAGTCGCGCACGCCGGTGCCGTCGGGCGTCGGCCAGTCGCCGCCGAACACCGACAGCCGCGGCAGCCGGCCGACCGCGACCTGGCTGACGAAGGGCAGCAGGTTGTTCGGGATCCCGCGCGGGTCCTCTCCGATCAGTCCGCTCTCGTGCGCGCCGACCGGGTTGAAATACCGCAGGATGCCGATCGACCAGCGCGGGTCCGAAGCGGCGAGGTCCGTCAACAGTTGCTCGACCATCCACTTGCTGCGGCCGTACGGGTTCGTCGGGCCGGTGCGCGCCGATTCGTCGAGCGGCACGCGCTCGGGGTCGCCGTAGACGGTGGCCGACGAGCTGAACACGAAGCGGCGCACGCCGGCGTCGGCCAGGCAGCGCAGCAGCGTCGTCGTGCCGCCGACGTTGACGTCGTAGTAGCGCAACGGCTGCTCGACCGACTCTCCGACCGCCTTCAGACCGGCGAAGTGCACGACGGCGTCGAACGGCCGATCGGCGAGCAGGCGGCGCAGCAGCGCCTCGTCGCGCACGTCGCCGACCACCAGCGGCGCCGCGCGTCCGGCGATCCGTTCGACGCGCTTCAGCGATTCGGCGCTGGCATTCGACAGGTCGTCGAGCACCGTCGGCTCGTAACCGGCCTGCAGCAGTTCCAGCACCGTGTGCGACCCGATGTAGCCGGCCCCGCCGGTTACCAGGATCCTGTTCGCCGCGCCTTCCGGCATCCTTTGCTCCTTCGATCACGAGACCGTGGTGCAGGCCGGCTTGCGCCGTGGCCCACGGAACGCGCAAGTGTCGCACGATCGTCGTTCTGCGCCCGGGGCAGCGATGGCAGGATTGCCAGGTCCGCACTCGCTTTGCGAACCGGACCAATTTCGTAACTTTGGGGTGGCCGGGTAGTCTGGTGCTCCGAACCGCTCGTATCTCCGAAATCGCCGATGTCGACCGAAGCTTCGCGCGCGCCGCCGATGTCCCGCTTCTTCGTCGCCCTGCGCCCCGACCCGGACACCGCAGCCGAGCTGGGCGAACTGGCCGCCGGGCTGGCACGGCGCTGCCGCGGCAAGGCGCTGGCCGCCTGCGACCTGCACCTGACGCTGGCCTTCATCGGCGAGCGCCCGCGCCCGGCCGCTGCCGGGCTCTTGGCGCTGCTCGACGGACTGCCGCGGGAACTGCCGGCGCTGCGCCTCGAGACGATCGGCCGCTTCGGCCCGGCGTTGCTGTGGATCGGTCCGAACGGCACGCCCGACTGGCTGGCCGAAGTCGACCAGGGTTTGCGGCAACGGCTCGACGTGGCCGGCGAAACCTGGGATCGCCGTGCGCTGCGCCCGCACGTGACGCTGGTGCGCAACGCTCGCGATCGTGCGGCCGCCCATGCCGCAATCGGTGCGGTGCCGACGATCGAGGTCGCGGGCTGGCGGCTCCTGCTCGGCGGCACGCACGAAGCGGCGACACCGGCGTGCCGCTACCGTTGGTGGGCGCCGATGGCCGCCGCAACCGGCGAGCCGCAATGACCGCCGGGAGAGACGGGATGACCGCCGCGGTCGACCGCCTGCTCGCGGAGTTCCGCTGGCATCGCGTCGACTGGGTGTTCGGGGATGACGGGCCATCGTCATCGATCCTTCATCCGCGCGTCATAATCTGGGGGCTTGTCGAACCTTTCGCGAGCCTTGAAACGTGCCCGCCAGCATTCTCGTCGTCGAAGACGAACCTGCGATCCGCGAGCTGCTCGAGCTGAACCTGCGCCATGCCGGCTACGTAGCCACGTCGGCCGATTCTGCCGAGGCGGCGCGCGTGCAGCTCGAGACCGCCGTCCCCGACCTGCTGATCCTCGACTGGATGCTGCCCGGCCAGTCGGGCGTCGACTTCGCCAGGTCGCTGCGCGCCGAAGCGCGCACGCGCGAGCTGCCGATCATGATGCTGACCGCGCGTGCGCAGGAGGGCGACAAGCTGCAGGGCTTCGACGTCGGCGCCGACGACTACGTGACGAAGCCCTTCTCGCCGCGCGAGCTGCTGGCGCGCGTGCGCGCGCTGCTGAGGCGCGCCGCCCCCGAAACCGGCGACGCCCCGATCGAGATCGCCGGGCTGCGGCTCGAACCGGAAACGTTCCGCGTCTACGCGAACGGCGAGCTGCTGTCGCTGAGCCCGACCGAGTTCCGCCTGCTGCATTGCTTCATGCAGCAGCCCGACCGCGTGATGTCGCGATCGAGGCTGCTCGACAACGTCTGGGGCGATCGCGTATATATCGAGGAACGCACCGTCGACGTGCACATCAGGCGCCTGCGCCTGGCGCTCGAACCCGCGGGCCTGGCACGGCTGATCGAGACGGTGCGCGGCGGCGGATATCGATTCCTGCCAGGTTGACAGCGCCCGGGCCCACTTGAACTTCTTCCTTCGACACCTGCTCGCCATCGCGCTCGTCATCGCGATTGCATTCCTGCTCGATCGCTACCTGTCGATCAGGGTCGCCTTCTGGTGGCTCGTCTGCATCGGCGGCCTCTATTCGGTGTTCAGCGCGATCCACCTGGCGCGGCTGCATCACTGGGCCTCGCTGCCGCGCCAGCGCGACATCCCCTCGGGCATCGGTCCATGGCGCCCCGTCTTCGAACGGCTGGGCCGCTTCCTGCGCCAGGAAAGCGAAACCCGCACCGACCTGCTCGGCGAGCTCGAGCACCTGCACGCGGCGGTCGACAAGCTGCCCGACGGGCTGACCGTGCTCGACCGATACGATCACGTGATCTGGAGCAACGACGCGGCGCAGGAACTTCACGGGATCTTCGGCGCGCGCCGCCCGATCCACCATTTCATCCGCCAGCCGGAGTTCCTCGAGCTGCTGGCCAGCCGCGAGGAAAATTCGCGGCCGATCCGCCTGCCATTGGCCACGCGGCCCGGGCGCAGCTTCGAGATCCGCGTGCACCGGACCGACAACGACCAGAAGATCGTGCTGACCCGCGACGTGACCGACCAGGCCAAGCTCGACGCAATGCGCAGCGACTTCGTCGCCAACGTCTCGCACGAGATCCGGACGCCGGTCACGGTGATCGGCGGTTTCGCCGAGACGCTGCTCGACCTCGAGCTCACCGAAAGCGAACGGCGGCAGCACCTCGAATCGATCCTGCGCCAAAGCCAGACGATGCAGCGGCTGGTCGACGACCTTCTGATGCTCTCGTCGCTCGAACGCGGCGTCGACGAACGGAACGAGCAGCCGGTCGACCTGCACGGACTGCTCGAAACGCAGGTCGACGATGCACGCGCGTTGTCGGCGGGGCGGCACACGATCGAACTGCGGATCGACGGACCGCGGTTCGTGCGCGGCATCCCCGCCGAACTGGAGAGCGCGGTGCGCAACCTGCTGACCAACGCGATCCGCTACACGCCCGACGGCGGATCGATCGACGTGCGCTGGGCGCGGCGCGACGACGAGGGCTGGATCACCGTGCGCGACACCGGCATCGGGATCCCGCCCGTGTACCTGCCACGCATCGCCGAACGCTTCTTCCGCGTCGACCGCGGACGCTCGCGCGCCACCGGCGGCACCGGACTCGGGCTCGCCATCGTCAAGCGGATCATGCTGCGGCACCAGGGATCGCTGCACATCGCCAGCGAACCCGACAAGGGCAGCGCGTTCTCGCTGCGCCTGCCCGCGGCGCGGCTGCTCGGCGACGCAGCGCCTGCCCCGGCAACATCCGACGACGGCCCGAGCGAGGCGACCGCCGAAGGCACGCCTCGCTGAACGTCGGCGAACGACCGCCTCGCCGGGCGCCGTCGAGCGCCCGCCTCGCCTAGCGCCGCCGCCGAGCGGTCGCACTCAGCCGCGCCGCGTCTCCTCGAGCGCCTCGCGCGACGCGATGCTCTCGTCGGCATGGCGCATGTCGACGCCCTCGACGACGTTGACGACGTACTCGGCGATGTTCTTGGCGTGGTCGCCCACGCGTTCGATCGACTGGACGATGAAGATCAGCGCCATCGCCGGCGACACGATTTCGGACCGCTTCGTCATCAGGTCCATCATCTCGGCGATCAGGTCGTCGCGCAGCGCATCGACCTCGTCGTCGCGCTCGTTGAGCGCCGTGGCGGCCGCCGTGTCGTGACGGACGAAGGCGTCGATCGCCGTGCGCAGCATGTCGGCGACGGTCTGCGCCATGCGCTCGATCCGCTCGAAGGTGATCGGAAGCGGATCGGCATTCTGCAGTTCGCGGCTCTTCAGCGCGATCTTCTTCGCTTCGTCGCCGATCCGTTCGAGGTCGTTGTTCGTGTGGATGATCGCGATGATCTCGCGCAGGTCGATCGCGATCGGCTGGCGGCGCGCGATCGTCTGGTTGCAGCGAAGGTCCGACTCGAGATGGAGCTGGTTGACCCGCTGCTCGTCGGCCAGCACCTGCGCGACGAGGCCCAGGTCGCGCAGCCGCACCGCGTCGATCGCCCTGACGAACTGGCGTTCGACCAGCCCGCCCATCATCGTCACGACGCTGCGCAGCCGATCGATGTCGGTATCGAACTGCCTGGTCGTATGGTCCTGCAACATCGAAGTTCTCCGTTCGCTCGCCAGTCTGCGCGGGTCAGCCGAAGCGGCCCGTGATGTAGTCCTCGGTGGCCTTCTTTTTCGGCTTGATGAAGAGCTGGTCGGTCTGGCCGAACTCGATCAGCTCGCCGAGGTACATGTACGCCGTGTAGTCCGAGATTCGCGCCGCCTGCTGCATGTTGTGCGTGACGATCGCGATCGTGTATTCGTGCTTGAGCTCGTTGATCAGCTCCTCGACCTTGGCCGTGGAGATCGGGTCGAGTGCGCTGGTCGGTTCGTCGAGCAACAGCACTTCGGGCCTGACCGCCACCATCCGCGCGATGCAAAGGCGCTGCTGCTGCCCGCCCGACAAGCTCAGGCCGCTCTGGTCGAGCTTGTTCTTGACCTCTTCCCACAGCGCCGCCTTGCGCAGCGCCCACTCGACGCGTTCTTCCATCTGCGTCTTCGACAGTTTCTCGTAGAGGCGCACGCCGAACGCGATGTTCTCGAAGATCGTCATCGGGAACGGAGTCGGCTTCTGGAACACCATGCCGACCTTCGCGCGCAGCAGGTTCACGTCGACGTCCGGCGCGAGGATGTTGCGGCCGTTGAACAGGATCTGGCCTTCGGCGCGCTGGCCCGGATAAAGGTCGAACATCCGGTTGAAGGTGCGCAGCAGCGTCGACTTGCCGCAACCGGAGGGACCGATGAACGCGGTGACCTTGTTGCGGGCGATGTCGAGCGAGACGTTCTTCAGGCCCTGGAACTTGCCGTAATAGAACGACAGGTCGCGGATCTGCATCGCGGCCGGCGCGGCGGGGGCCGGATCGGACTGGAACCCGGCGGCCTGCACGACAGCCATCGCCCCGCTGCGCGGGGAAGTGAAGGCGGGCCGGATCGCCTGGGGTGGAACAGACATCGGAAAGGACTCCGTGGATCAGGTCGGCAGCTTGCTGCGGAACAGCACCCGGGCCGAAATGTTGATGCCGAGCACGATCAGCGCGATCAGCGCCGCACCGCCCCAGGCCAGTCGCTGCCAGTCCTCGTAGGGACTCAGCGCGAAGTTGTAGATGACGACAGGCAGGTTCGCGATCGGCTTGCTCATGTCGGTGCTGAAGAACTGGTTGTTCAGCGACGTGAAGAGCAAGGGCGCGGTTTCGCCGAAGATGCGGGCAACCGCGAGCAGCACGCCAGTGATGATGCCGCCCCTGACCGCACGCAGCGTGACCGCCAGGCTCACTTTCCAGCGCGGCGCGCCGAGCGCGAACGCGGCTTCGCGCAGGCTGCCGGGCACCAGCTTCAGCATGTTCTCGGTGGTGCGGACGACGATCGGCACCGCGATCAGGCTCAGCGCCAGCGAACCCGCCCAGCCCGAGAACTGGTTGACCGTCGCCACGGCGATCGCATAGACGAACAGGCCGATGACGATCGACGGCGCCGACAGCATGATGTCGGTCAGGAAGCGCGTCAACGAAGCGAACTTCGAGTGGGTTCCGAACTCGGCCAGGTAGATGCCGGCCAGGATGCCGATCGGTGTCGAAACCAGCGTCGCGAAGCCGACCATCATCAGGCTGCCGACGATCGCGTTGGCGAGGCCGCCGCCCTCGCTGCCGGGCGCCGGCGTCGAGCGCAGGAAGAAGTCGGCGCCGAAGGCCGCCAGCCCGTTGAAGAACAGCGTCCAGAGGATCCAGGCCAGCGCGGCCAGGCCGGTGGCCATCGCCGCGCCCGAGAGCGCCATGCCGACGCGATTGACGATCTTTCGCCGGATGTAGATCGAACGGTTCATGATCGGATCGGTCTCAGTTGCCGGCCCGTGCCGCGCTGCGTTGCGTGAGCCACTTCGCGATGCCCAGCACGATGAAGGTGATGACGAACAGCAGCAGGCCCAGCGCGAACAGCGCCGGGATGTGCAGCTCCGGGTCGGCCTCGGCGAACTCGTTGGCCAGCGTCGACGCGATCGAGTTGCCGGGCGCGAACAGGCTCGTCGCGAGGCGGTTCGCATTGCCGATCACGAAGGTGACCGCCATCGTCTCGCCGAGCGCGCGGCCCAGTCCGAGCATGATGCCGCCGATGACCCCGACGCGCGTATAGGGCAGCACGATGCTGCGCACGACCTCCCAGGTCGTGCAGCCGATACCGTAGGCCGACTCCTTGAGCACGCTCGGCACGGTCTCGAACACGTCGCGCATCACCGAGGCGATGAACGGGATGATCATCAACGCCAGCACGAGCCCCGCGGTCAGCATCCCGACGCCCAGCGGCGGGCCGGAGAACAAGGGCAGGCCGGTTGCGCCGAGCCAGGGCTGCACGTAGTCCTGGAACAGCGGAGCGAGGATGAACAAGCCCCAGATCCCGTAGATGATCGAAGGAATCCCGGCCAGCAGTTCGATCGCCGTGCCCAGCGGACGGCGCGCCCACATCGGGCAGCTTTCGGTCAGGAAGACCGCGATGCCGAAGCTGATCGGCACGGCGATCAGCAGCGCGATCGCCGAGCTGGCGAGCGTGCCGTAGACCGCGATGACGGCGCCGTAGACGTCGTCGGCCGGGCTCCAGGTCGTTCCCCACAGGAATGCCGGGCCGAATTCGCGCAGGGCCGGCCAGGCCTGGATGACGAGGGAAACCAGGATCCCGAGCAGGCTCAGCAGGACGAGCGCCGCGAAGCAGAAGGTCAGCCCGCCGAACAGGCGATCCTGCATCGCGAATCGACGGACCCTGGCCGCCAGGGCTTCCTGTGCGCGTTCGCCGCGCGGGGCCGCCGCGGGGCCGCCGAGTCCCCCGGCCGCAGTGCTTGCAGTAAACGCCATCGGCTTCTTCATGCCCTTGTGTCGAATCGGAACGGCGGCGCGACCGCGAGGGTCACGCCGCTGCGCGGCGGCCGGCACTCGTTGCGCGCTTGTCGCGCATCACCAGCCGCTCCCGGCTTGCCCCGGATTCAGTCGCCGAGTACCGGCTTGCCCGATGCATCGGCGATCTGGCTCCACGAGGCTTCGATCAGGTCGACGACCTCGTCCGGCAGCGGCACGTAGTCGAGTTCGAGCGCCAACTGCTGCCCGTTGTTCAGCGCCCAGCGGAAGAACTTCAGCACTTCGGCCGACCGCTCGGGCTTGTCGGCGGTCTTGTGCATCAGGATGTAGCTCGCCGACGTGATTGGCCAGGCTGCGTCGCCGGCCTGGTTGTTCAGGTTCACGCCGAAGCCCGGCGACGCTGTCCAGTCGGCGTTGGCCGCCGCCGCGGCGAAGCTCTTCTCGTCGGGCTGGACGACCTCACCGGCGCGATTGACCATCGCCGCGTGCGTCAGCTCGTTCTGCTTGGCATACGCGTATTCGACATAGCCGAGCGAACCCTTGAGCTTGGCGACGTTGGCAGCCACGCCCGCGTTGCCGCGGCCGCCCAGGCCGGTCGGCCAGTTCACCGTCTTGCCCGAGCGAACGGTGGCCTTGAACTCGGGCGAGACCTCGGCCAGGTAGCTGGTGAACGCGGCGGTCGTACCCGAGGAGTCCGAGCGATAGACGATCGTGATGGCCGTCGACGGCAGCTCGAGGTCCGGATTCTTCGCAGCGATCGCCGGATCGTTCCAAGTCTTGACCTCGCCGCGGAAGATGTCGGCGAGCAGCTTGCCGTCGAGCTTGAGCTGGCCGGGCTGCACGCCCGCCACGTTCAGGACCGGGACGATGCCGCCGATCACGGCAGGAAACTGGACGAGACCGTCCTTCTCCAGCTGCTCGCCCGACACCGGGTCGTCGGAAGCGCCGAAATCGACGGTCTTCGTGTTGATCTGCTTGACCCCGCCGCCCGAGCCGATCGCCTGGTAGTTCATCGCGACGCCGGTTTCGGCCTTGTACGCCTCGGCCCACTTCGCGTAGACCGGAGCCGGGAACGACGCGCCCGCGCCAGTGATGTCGGTGGCCTGCGCGGACACCGAGACTGCAACGAGGCCGCCGGCGAGAAGACTGACAAGCTGTTTCATGAAGGGATTCCGTAAAGAAGGAGCTTGGTTCCCGAAAGCTTAGGAGCCGGCGATGACGGTAATGTGACAGCGACCCCCGAATTCTTCGCAGCCTCAGCCGGTCGGCGGCTCGGCCTTGGCCAGGCGGGCGAGTTCGGAACCGGCCAGCGCGCGTATCTCGGCGATGCGCGCCGCGAGCCAGCCGAGGGCGAACCAGGCCGCCGGGTCGGACGCGACGAGCTGCCGGTATCGGGCCCGGGCGACGAACAGGTCGTTCAACTCGCCCATCCGTTCCTGGGCCGCCGTCAAGGGGGCGAGATAGCGGTCGGTCCTGCGCCGTCGCAGCACCGGCGCGAAGAACTCGACCGCGTAACGCTGGCGCTTGATCCGCTTGCGCAGCGAATGGACGCGTTCCTCGTCGAGCTGGTCGAAGATCCGCGCGTCGTCGGCGATGCGTCGATGCCATCGGCGCAGCCGGCGCTGGAGCCGGCGGTGGAAATCCTTCGCGCTGTCCTCGTCGACGGCAAGGTCGGCCTGCGCGTCGGCCGACGATGACGGCGTCGACGGTCCCGGCTCGACGACCTCCGACTCCGGCACGGCAGCCGGCGCCGGCCGCCCGGCATCCGATGCCTGCCGGGCCGGTTCGGGCCCCGGCCGTTCGGCCAGGCTCGTGCGCCAGGCGATCCAGGCCAGCAGCAATCGCTGCACGGCGGCGTCGCGCACTGCCGCGACCGGATCGGGCCCCGGCTCGCCTGCGGGCACCGCCATCGGCGGTGCGCCGGCCCGCGCGAGCTGGGCGGCGACGCCGGCGTCGAGCACGTCGCTGTCGCGCGACTCGCCCAGCGTGGCGAACAGGCTGCGCAATTCGTCGACGAGGTCCTCGGGCGGCGCAGGCGCCCAGCCCTCGAAGCTGCGCAGCGCACTGCGCAGCCTGCGGATGCCGACGCGCATCTGGTGCACGTGCGCGACGCGCCTGTCCGGGCTCCCTTCGAGCAGGCCGATCGCGTTGTGCGCGATCTGCGCCAGGCACTCGTCGAGCACCGCACCCAGGGCCTCGATCGCCGTCGCGTCTTCGCCGTATTCCGGACGGCGCGCCTTGCGAACCTTCGGAAACGGCGAGCCCTCGGCCAGCCGGTCGCCGCGCTCGGCCTTGCTTCGCGGATCGTAGATCAGCCCGAATCGCTTGCGCCAGCGCTCGGCGAGCGCGAGCATCGCGCCGGCCGAACCCGAGACCAGCTCGAATTCGATCTCGCGGATCCTTTGCCTGGCTTCGCCGGCGAGCAGCCGGCCTTCGTCGAACGCGACTTCGACGACTGCACCGCGCGTGCGGATCCGGCGCGCCGTGCGGCGCACTTCGGTGCGAAAGCGGACGCCGACGTCGACGCCTTCGTCGTGAGCTTCGTCGAGGATCGCCCGCAAGCGGTCGCCTGCCTCGGTGCCCGCGTGCGCGTCGGCATCGAAGCTCGTATCGGGACGGATCACCTCGTGTTCGAAGCGCTCGAGCGGATTCGTCCCGCCGGCCTTCAGCGTCTGGACCCATCGCCGGCCTTCGCGGCGCAGCCGCCAGGCAATGCCCGCGCGCGCCAGCCTCCGGTCGGCGGTGTCGAGATACATCGCCGCCAGCGTGCGCCGCTCGAGCGATGCCGACCCGCGCGCCATCTCGGCAACCAGCGCGGGTCGCGAACCCGCCGGAACCAGGAACTTCAGTTCGATCTCGGTCTGCGAACTCAAGGCACCGCCTCCCCCGGACCGATGCGAGGCCGTCGTGCCAGGGCGCGCCGGCCGCCGGCCGCTCAGGCGGCCGCGTCGGTCTGCGGTTCGCCTTCGTCCGAGTCCGGATGCGCCTGTGCGGGACTCAGGATGGCAGCCACCTCCCTGTGCGCCTGGTAGCAGATCTCGGTCACCGGTTTGGCGAGCGTACCGGCAGAGTCGCCCCGTCTGGCGATGTCGGCGATGCGTACGAGTGCGTCCTGGTAGACGGCAAAGCTGCGCAACACCGCGTCTTCACTGGGCTGGCTCGATTCGGTCATCGGTTTCTCCCTGCGAGGGGGCGCCCGCGCGCGCCCGGCAGGCGAGTGCAGGGCTCGGGGGCTCCGAGTTCTTCAAGAAGGAAGGAGGAATCGCGGTCGAAGTGTATCGCAGGCCCGGTCAGCGGTCGGCGGCGCCAGCAGGCGTCGCCGGGCCGACCGGGCAAGGCGGCCGGCCTCAGGCGGCAGCCGCGAAGCGCTCGAGATGGTGGTCTACGTCGCCGAAGAGCTGGCAGATCATCGTCAGCCGCTTGAAGGTATGCGAGACCTTCAGTTCCTCGGTCATCCCCATGCCGCCGTGCAACTGGACCGCCTCCTGGCCCACGTGCCGGCTTGCCTCGCCGATCTTGACCTTGGCGCCCGACACGATGCGGCGTCGCTCGGCCGCGTCGAGTTCGCCGCGGGCGGCCGCGTCGAAGCGCGCGGTCGCGAGCAGGCAGATCGAATACGACTGCGCCGCGCTGATCGTCATGTCGACCATCCGGTGCTGCAGCGCCTGGAACGAGCCGATCGGGACGCCGAACTGCTTGCGCGTCTTCAGGTACTCGAGGGTGGTCTCGTTGGCGAATTTCATCGCGCCGACCGCCTCGCAGCACAGCAGCACCGTGGCGAAGTCGAGCGCTTCGTCGATCGCTTCCCAGGCCTTGCCGGCCTCGCCGAGCAGCGCGTCGGCGGGCAGCTTCACCCCCTGGAAGTCGACGTCGGCCATGCGCAGGTTGTCGACGCTGCGATAGCTCTTCAGCGAAACGCCCTGCGCCTTCGGATCGACGACGAACAGGCTCAGGCCCTCGCGGTCGCCGGGATTGCCGGCGCTGCGGGCCGCGACGACCAGCTTGTCGGCCAGAGGCCCATGCTGGACGGCGATCTTCCGGCCGTCGAGCGTCCAGCCGTCGGCGCTCTTCGTGGCCTTCGCGGCGATCTGCGCCGGCTCGTAACGCGCGTCGACCTCGACGTACGCGAAGGCGAGCTTCGTGGAACCGTCGATGACCGACGGCAGCAGCGCAGCGCGCTGCTCGTCGCTGCCTGCATTGGCGATCAGGCGGCCGCCGACCAGCGTCGACAGCACCGGCTCGGCGAGCAGGGCCTTGCCGACCGTCTGCATCGTCGCGATCAGGTCGGTCGTGCCGCCGCCGAAACCGCCGTCGTCTTCGGCAAAAGGCAGCGACAAGAGGCCGAGTTCGGCGAGGTTGGACCAGAGTTCGGGGCTGTAGCCGGCATCCGAGCGCACGATCTTCTGCCGCGACTCGAAGTCGTAGGTCTTCTCGACCAGGCGCTCGACGCTGTCGGCCAGCAGCTGCTGCTCTTCGGTGTACTGGAAGTCCATGGTCAGAGTCCGAGTGACATCTTGGCGATGATGTTGCGCTGGATCTCGTTGGAACCGGCGTAGATCGAGGTCTTGCGGAAGTTGAAGTAACGCGCCGCGATCGACCCCATGAATTCGTCGAAGCCCTCGTAATCGATCGGCTTGAACGATTGCGCCCGTGGTCCGGCCACCTGCATCAGCAGTTCGGTGATCGCCTGCTGGATCTCGGTGCCCTTGATCTTCAGCATCGAGACGTCGGCGCCGATCTGGCCGGTGCGGCGCATCTCGTCGACGAAGCGCAGGTTCGTGATCTCGAGCGCCATCAGTTCGACCTCGACGCGCGTGACCCGGTCGCGAAAGCGCGGATCCTCGAGCAGCGGCCGGCCGTTCTTGGTAGTGCGCGCCGCCATGTCCTTGAGCTTGAGCAACTCGCGCTTGGACTGGCCGACGCGCCCTGTGTTCAGGCGTTCGTGGCCGAGCAGGTACTTCGCGACGGTCCAGCCCTTGTTCTCCTCGTAGACGAGGTTCTCGACCGGAACCTTGACGTCTTCGAAGAACACCTCGTTGACCTCGTGCCCCTCGTCGAGCAGCACGAGCGGGCGCACGGTGATCCCGGGCGTCTTCATGTCGATCAGAAGGAAGCTGATCCCTTCCTGCTTCTTCGAGACCGTGTTGTCGGTACGCACGAGGCAGAAGATCCAGTCGCCGTAATGGCCCAGCGTGGTCCAGATCTTCTGCCCGTTGACGACGTAGTGGTCGCCGCGGCGTTCGGCGCGGCACTTCAGCGAAGCGAGGTCCGAACCCGATCCCGGCTCCGAATAGCCCTGGCACCAGAAGTCGTCGCAGTGGTAGATGCGCGGCAGGAAACGCTTCTTCTGCTCCTCGGTGCCGAACCTCAGCAGCACCGACGCGCACATCGTGGGCCCGAACGGCGCGATCGGCGGCGCGCCGGCATACGCGTATTCCTCCTCGAAGATGTAGCGTTGCACCGGCGTCCAGTCGGTTCCGCCCCATTCGACCGGCCAGGACGGCGCGAGCCAGCCTTTGTCGGCCAGGATCTTGTGCCAGCGCACGAGGTCGTCCTTCGACAACTCCTCGTAGTTCAGCACCTTCTCGCGCAGCTCGGCCGGGATGCTGGCTTGCAGCCACTCACGCACCTCGTCGCGAAACGCGAGCTCTTCGGCCGTGTAGTTCAGGTCCATTTCCTCTCCCAACAGGCGGTTCCGTTTCCGGAGTTTACCGCGTGGAGCGCGCCGGTTCCCGCATCAGGACAAACTCCTCGGCCGCCGTCGGGTGCACGGCGATCGTGCGGTCGAAGTCTTGCTTGCGTGCCCCGCAGGTCAGCGCAACGGACAGGCTCTGGACGATTTCCGGCGCGTCGGTGCCGATCATGTGCGCGCCGAGCACCCGATCGTCGAGCCCGTCGACGACCAGTTTCATGTAGGTGCGCTGCTGGCCGCCGGCGAAGGCGGTCTTCATCGGCCGGAATTCCGCCTCGTAGACGTCGGTCGGGCCGAGCGTGCAGGCCTGCGCTTCGGTCAGGCCGACCGTAGCGATCGGAGGTTCGGTGAAAACGGCGGCCGCCACCAGGCGGTGGTCGACGCGCGCCGCCGGCCGGCCTGGCGAGGACGGCCCGAACTCGCTGTCGGCGAACGCGCGCCCTTCGGCAATCGCGACCGGCGTCAGGTTGCGCCGGTTGGTCAGGTCGCCGATCGCCCAGATCCCGTCGACGCTGCTGCGACTGTCGACGTCGACGCGAACGGCCCCCTTGTCGTCGAGCTCGACCCCGACCGCGTCCAGCCCCAGGCCGGCGATATTGGGCCGGCGACCGGTCGCATTGAGCACGGCGGCAGCCGACAACACCGAGCCGTCGACGCGGAGCAGCTCGAAGCCGCCGTCGCGGCGCCGCAGCGACTCGAAGGCAACGCCCGGAGCGAGCGCGATGCCGCGTGCCTCGAAGGCATCGGCCAGGCGGCGGCGCAGGTCGTTGTCGAAGCCGCGCAGCGGCAGCACGTCGCGGTAGGCCTGCGTCACGCGTACGCCCAGGCCGGCCATGATGCTGGCGAACTCGCAGGCGATGTAGCCGCCGCCGATCACCAGCAGCGTCTCGGGCAGCTCGCGGAGATCGAGGATCTCGTTCGAGGTCATCGCCTCGTCGAGCCCGGGGATCGCATCGCGCGATGGCGTGCCGCCGGTCGCCAGCAGCACGCGAGGCGCCGAAAAGCGGCGTCCGTCGACCTCCACCGTGCCGGGGCCGACCAGCTTCGCCCATCCTTCGACGACCTCGACCTTCGATCCGGCGAGCATCTGCCGGTAGATGCCTTCGAGCCGGTCGATCTCCGCCGCCTTGGCGCTCGCCCAGTGCCCCATGTCGAACTCGGCGTCGATCCCGCGCCATCCGAATGCGGCCGCTTCGCGCAGCGCGTCGGAGAACCCGGCGGCATACGCCATCAGCTTCTTCGGCACGCAGCCGCGGATCACGCAGGTGCCGCCCAGGCGGCTGCCTTCGATGATCAGGACCCGCGCACCGTGCGCGGCAGCCCGCCGCGACGCCGCGATGCCGCCCGAACCGGCGCCGATCGTGATCAGGTCGAACTTGTCACGCACGCAAACCTCCATTCGTTGCCACCGTGCCGATGATGACCGAAATCCGCGGGCACAACGAATTCGCGCCCGGCAGCGCGAACTGCCGGGCGCGAACGATTCGGGAGGAGAGGCGGCGTTTCCGGTTCGGCGGTCGGGCCGTATGGCCGACCGCGCAGGGCGCCGGTCGGCGCGCGATCAGGCGTTGTTCGACGCGCCGTAGGGCAGGACGATCGATGCTTCTTGCTGGACCTCCGCCCGCGTCAGCGCGCTCGAGCGCTGCTGCGACGGGTTCACCCGCACGCCCTCGTTGTTCGACTGGATCAGGAAGGGGTCGGCCCGCGACGGCGCATGCGACGGTGCGGCAAGCACCTGCATCGTCGACGGCTGGGACCCGGTACCGCGGACGACCGGATAGTCGGTCTCGATGGTCTGCGCGCCGGCGCCGAAAGCGGCGAAGGCCAGGGAGGTCGAGACGGCGAGTTTGGCAAAGGCGTTCATGTCGTTTCCCTCGTTGCGATTCTGTTTCGCTGGTTCTCGGCAGCACCGCGCTGTCGATGGGGAGAGTCTGATCGCGCGACTTAACGTCCTGATCGCCCGACGGTAGCGTTCGGGGATCGACATCGTCTCGCTTCCGTCTCGTTTAAACTCTCGCCTGCTGCACACCGGCCGGTGTGGCGAAACTGGTATACGCAGGGGACTCAAAATCCCCCGGGGGAAACCTCGTGTCGGTTCGACTCCGACCACCGGCACCACGATAGCTCGTCAACCGGACGGCTTCGTCCGCGAAACGGCCAGCACCCGCGGACCCTGCACGTTCGGCAGCCGACAGAGCGTCAGCCTGTCGTCTACATTGGCGCGCCATGCAACTGTCCGATTTCGACTTCGTCCTGCCGCCCGAGCTGATCGCGCAGCATCCGGCCGCGCAGCGCGGCGCCTCGCGCCTGCTCGCCGTAAGCCCGGGGCAGCCGCCGCAGGATCGTCGCTTCGACGAGTTGCCGATGCTGCTCGCTGCCGGAGACCTGCTGGTCCTCAACGACACGCGCGTGATCCGGGCGAGGCTGTTCGGCCACAAGGACAGCGGCGGACGCGTCGAGGCGCTGATCGAGCGCATCACCGGCGAACGCGAGGCCATCGCGATGCTGCGCGCGAGCAAGCCGCCGAAGCCCGGCTCGCGGATAGCCTGGACGAGCAGCGGCGCCGAGGTCGTCGGCCGCGCCGGCGAGTTCTGGCAGCTGCGCTTCGACGAAGCCGTCGAACGCGTGCTCGAGCGCGAAGGCCGGCTGCCGCTGCCGCCGTACATCACGCACGTTCCCGACGCCGACGACGAGCGTCGCTACCAGACCGTGTACGCGCGAGCGCCCGGTTCGGTCGCCGCACCCACGGCCGGGCTGCATTTCGACGACGCGACGTTCGCCAGGCTGCGCGAACGCGGCATCGAGCTGGCGCGGCTGACCTTGCATGTCGGCGCCGGAACCTTCCAGCCGGTGCGGGTCGACGACCTGTCGCAGCACAGGATGCACGCCGAGCGCTACGAG
>JAAZBL010000290.1 GCA_012513825.1 Limnobacter sp.
CGCGGCCCGGCCGGACGCGGCCCGGCCGGACGCGCAGGCCAGGCGGGCGCCGCGGCGACGACCGTCGGCAGCTCGACCGGCGGTTCGTGCTCGACCGTCGGCTGCGGCGCGCGCTCCGGCCGTCCGGCGATCGCATTGCAGACCAGCGTGGCCAGGTACGGCACCGTCTGCATCGCCAGGATCGCGATCCACATCAGCGACTCGGGATGGCCGGCCTTGCGCGAAATCGCCATGCCTGCCACGCAGACAAGCAGCCCCGCGGCGAGCAGCAGCTCCTCGCGCACCGGGTGCCAGCGGCCCATGGCGGCTGCCGGCTTGTTCGTCCCCTTGCGAGTGACCTCGAACACGCTGCGGCGCTGTGCGAGCCCGGCGAACACGCCGCGGGCGATCGAGTGCGACAACGCCATCCCGGCCAGCGCGGCGCCGAGCGCGTCGCGCAGCCCGCAGTCGACGCGGCGCAGATACAGCAGCGGGCCGGCCAGCGCCTTGACCGCAAAGAAGCCGAACAGCGGCAGCATGAACAGCGTGATCGGCAGGCTGAACCATTGCGGCGCGGCGATGATGCCGATCGTCCAGGCCATCGCGGCGAACGCGAAGACCAGGTGCAAGGCGTCGCCGAACCACGACAGCCAGCCGGTCAGGAAATGGAAACGCTGGCCGGCGCTCAGCCGCTCGCCGGAAAGAAGCGTGCGCCAGTGCGCCTTGAGGATCTGCATCGCGCCGAGCGCCCAGCGCCGCCGCTGCTTGCCGAATGCGGCGAAGTCGTCGGGCGTGAGGCCTTCGCCGAACACGCGGTCGACGTAGACGGTCGACAGTCCGGCCTTCATCAGCCGCAGGCCCAGCTCGGCGTCTTCGCAGATGCACCATTCGGACCAGCGTCCGTGCTCACGCAGCGCATCGGCGCGGATCAGCGTCATCGTGCCGTGCTGGATGATCGCGTCGCGCTCGTTGCGATGGTGCATGCCGATCCGGAAGAAGCCTTCGTATTCCCAGTTCATCATCCGGCGGAACGGCTGGCGCGCCCAGTCGCGGTGCGCCTGCGGCGCCTGGACGACCGCAACCTTGGGATCGGCGAAGTGCCCGACCAGCGCGCGCAGCCAGTCGCGGCGAACGACGTAGTCGGCGTCGACGACGCCGACGACCTCGGCGCGCGGATCGGTCTGTTCGAGCGCGAAGTTCAGCGCCCCGGCCTTGAAGCCGGGCCACTGCGGCAGGTGGAAGAAACGGAAACGCTCGCCGAGCTTGCGCGCGTGGTCCTGCACCGGCAGCCACAGCGCTTCGTCGGCCGTGTTGTTGTCGACGATCACGACCTCGTAGTTCGAATAGTCGAGCGCGGCGAGGCTGTCGAGCGTGGCGATCACCATCTCGGGCGCCTCGTTGCAGCAGGCCAGGTGCACCGACACGAAGGGCTCGCGCGCGCCCTCGGGCAGCGGCCGCGGCTCGAAACTGCGACGCAGGTTGCCCTTCCAGAACATCTCGGCGAACTCGAAACCGTTGGCCAGCAAGATCGCGACCATTCCAAGCAGTGCCGGTATCAGCACGACCAGCGCCAGCCAGTCGGCCGGGCGCAGGTAGTAGTCGAGCGGCAGCGCGACCAGCCAGACCAGCAGCGAAACGGCGCCCTGGATCATCGCGCCGAAGAACAGGCGGCTGGGGAGCCGCCAGCGCGCGAAACGCGCACAGAAGACCGCGATCGGCGCGAGCGCGAGCAGCGTGGCGAGCAGGGCCTTGTCGAACCAGCGCGGGTCCTTGTGGACCTCGCCCTGCAGCGCGAACTTCGGCGTGCGGTCGGCGTGCAGGATGCCCCAGTAGGCGCCGGTGCGGCCTTCGGTGGCGACCTTCCAGGGCTGGTCGATCGCCTCCATCAGGAAGTAGTCGCTGCCGCGGCCCATCGGGCTCGCCATGAACTCGCGGATGAAGCTCGCCTGTGCGGCCGGGTTGGCGTGCGCGCCGTCGAAGCGGTCGCCCTGGCTCGGCCAGCCGATCTCGCCGATCACGACCTTGCGCCCCGGGAAGCGCTTCTTGACGGCCGCCAGGCGCTCTTCGGCGTACTTCAGCGCCTGGTCGGTCGGCAGGCCTTCCCAGTACGGCAGCAGGTGGACGGTGATGAAGTCGACGTGCCTGGCGAGCTCCGGGTAACGCAGCCAGACGTGCCAGGGCTCGGCGGTCGACACCGGAACGCGTGCCGTCGTGCGCATCTCGACGAGCGCCGCGATCAGTTGCTGGACGGTCAGGTCGCCGCGCAGCAGGACCTCGTTTCCGACCATCAGCCGGTCGATGCTGCTGCTGGTCTTGACGGCCAGCCGCGCCGCTTCGAGCTCGCGGCGATTGTTCGCCGGGCGACGGTCGAGCCAGACGCCGGCGGTCACGCGCAGGCCATGGCGTTCGGCCAACGTCGGCAGTTCGGGGATCTCGCTCGAGCTGTAAGTCCGGATGCGCTGCGTCAGGCCGGCGAGCAGTGCCAGGTCGGCGTCGATCTGCTCGGCAGTCGGGTACTTGCGGGCGAACGGGTCGTCCCAGCGCTGGAAGCCGTTGTAGGCAAGGCCGGCGATACGGTGGTCGACGTCGGGCGGCGCGACCGGCGGATTCAGCCAGTGCCAGCCGCCGAGGTTGGCCGTCGCCAGCACGAGCGCAAGCAGCGAGCCGACGAGCCAGTTGCGCAAGGCGGCCGAGCTGCCCGCGCCTCCGGCAGCGGTCGGCCGTGCGGCCGCGCCGTCGGGCGCGGGCCTGCGTGAGATCGGAACGGCATTCGGTACGGCGGCTGCAGCAACGGAGTCGTTCGGACCAGACGCATGTTCGTTCATTTTTCGAGCCTCGTTACATTCACACGGGCGGCATGACAGCCGCCCGCGCGCTCTGGGTACCCCCTCCCTTTTTCATGCTTCGATGCAGTTCTTTTTCTTGTCGAACCCGGCCGCTCGAAAAGCCGCAACCGGGCACTGGATGCTGTCGATGCTGAGGCCTGAAACCCCTGCCAGGCCACCTTGTTTACACTCGTTAGCGAAGTTGCCGGCAATCGGGGCGAAGCAGTGGCAGCCCGAGGGCAAATCCTGTGCCCAGCCATTTTCTTGCCACAGGGCAAGCACCGATCCGAAGCCGATGCGTATCGACGATCCAGAAGAATTTCACCGCTCGACGCGGTCGGCATCGACGCGGTCGGCATCGACGTGGTCGGCCCCGACGCGAATGACCGCGGTCATCGTGGCCGTCGTCATGGCCATCGCCTGGTTCGCCGCGGCCGCGGCCACGATCGCGGCAGGCCGGCCGCAGCCGCTCGCCGACGCCCCGGAAGGCAGGCTCGACTGCCTTTCGTACGCGCCGTTTCGCAAGCCGGGCGAAACGCCCTTCGATCCCGCGGCCTACGTGAGCCGCGAGCGGATCGCCGAAGACCTGCGGCTGCTTTCGGCCCGCACGAGTTGCGTGCGAACCTACTCGGTCGACCAGGGACTCGACGCCGTGCCCGAGGTCGCCGCCTCGCTCGGCATGCAGGTGCTTCTCGGAGCCTGGCTGTCGCGCGACCGCGTGCTCAACCGGGTCGAGCTCGAGCGGGCGATCGCGCTGGCCCGCGAACACGGCGACACCGTGCGCGCGCTGATCGTCGGCAACGAGGTGCTGTTGCGCCGCGAACTGCCCGAACGCGAACTGAAGGAGGCGCTCGATCACGCACGCAGCCAGGCCGGCGTGCCGGTCACCTACGCCGACGTCTGGGAATTCTGGCTCGAGCACCCGCGACTGGTCGACGCGGTCGACTTCGTCACGATCCACATCCTTCCCTACTGGGAGGACGAACCGGTCGGGATCGACCAGGCGGTCGAGCACGTACGCGCGATCTACCGGCGGGCCGAGGCGGCGCTCGGCGGCGCCCCCGGGGGTCGCCACACGATGCTGATCGGCGAGACCGGCTGGCCCAGCGCCGGGCGATCGCGCGAGGAGGCGCGTCCGGGAGTCGTCGAACAGGCGCGCTTCCTGCGCGAGTTCGTCGCGATGGCGCAGGCCGAAAAGATTCCGTACAACCTGATCGAGGCTTTCGACCAGCCGTGGAAGGCGCGGCTCGAAGGCGCGATGGGCGCGCACTGGGGCGTGTTCGACAGCGCCGGCGAACCGAAGTTCCCGTGGCAGGGCCCGGTCGTCGCGCGCCCCGGATGGCGCGCCGAACTCGGCTGGAGCGTCGTCGGCGCGCTGGCGTTCGCGGGGCTCGGCTTCGCCTTCGGGCGGCGAGGGTCGCTGCCGGCACAGGCTTTCGCCGGCGGTGCCACGACGCTGCTGCTGCTGGCGCAGTGGCGCTATCTGCAGGACTGGAACCGCGACGCGATCGAGTGGGCCGCGACGCTGCCGTTCCTGCTGGCGAGCGCGCCGCTCGCGTGGCTGGCGGTCGACAGCACGCTGGCGGACAGCGCAAACGCGCTGCGCGAGAGCTCCTCCGATGCGGAGCCCCCGCGCGATGCGGTCCGTGCGATCGCGGAACCGATTGCGGCCGTCCGGGGTCGGCGCACGCTGGACACGCTGCGGATGCTCTTCCTGTTCGGCGCCGCGGTGAACATCGTGCTGCTGGTCTTCGATGCGCGCTACCGCGGCTTTCCGCTATCGTTCTTCGCGGTACCGGCGGCCGTCGAGCTGCTGCGGCTGGGCTGCTCCCGGCTGCGGTCTTCGGTCGTCAGCGCCGAGGCCCGGCTGCTGGCCGCCATCGTGGCCGGCGGCTCGCTCGCGGTCGCCGTGTTCGAGGGAGCAGCGAACAGCGAAGCGATGGCCTACTGCGGGCTGATGCTCGTCTACGCGCTCGCGCGGATCGATTTCCGCCTGCTGCGCAGCAATGCCAGGGCGGCCAGCACCGTGCCCACGGCCGACGGCTCGTAGCTGTAAAGGATCAGCCCGGCAATGCCGGCCGCCAGCGCGAAGCGCGACGGCAGCGGCCTGGCGATCGCGAACGCCAGCACGCCGACGGCCAGCGCGAACCAGCCGAGGCGCTGCTGGACGAACAACTGCAGCAGCGTCGAGCGCATCGCGCACCAGCCTTGCCAGGGCTGCGGATCGCACAGGTGGGCGATCGCCGCCGGCTCGATCGCGAAATGCCGCAGCGCAAGCGCGAGCGCGCCGGCGACCAGCGCCGGCGCGACATCCCGAACGAGGGTCCGCAGTTCGACCATGAGCGCCGATTCTACGGACCCGCCGGGCTTGCTGCGGCTCCTCCTTGCCGCTGCTTACTTGGCGTAGGCCGATTCGCCGTGCCAGCTCGTGTCGAGCCCTTCGCGCTCGTCTTCCTCGCTGACGCGCAATCCGACGAGCAGGTCGACGAGCTTGAAGGCGACGAGCGACACGACGGCCGACCAGACGATCGTCAGCACGACCCCCTTCAGCTGCACGACGAACTGCTGGCCGATCACGAAATCCTCGGCACCGGTACCGCCGAGCCACGGCGCCGTGAAGACACCGGTCAACAGCGCACCGACGATGCCGCCGACGCCGTGCACGCCGAACACGTCGGCCGCGTCGTCGACTCCGAGCATCCGCTTCAGCCCGGTTACGCCCCACAGGCAGGCGAATCCGGCGACGATGCCGATCACGATCGCGCCCATCGGACCGACGGTGCCGCAAGCCGGCGTGATCGCCACGAGGCCGGCGATCGCACCGGAGGCCGCACCGAGCATCGAGGCCTTGCCGCGCCCGAGCGCTTCGCCGGCGCACCAGGCGAGCGTGGCGGCCGAAGTCGCGACGATCGTGTTCAGCAGCGGCAGCGCGGCACCCGAGGTGGCTTCGAGGTTCGAACCGGCGTTGAAGCCGAACCAGCCGACCCACAGCAGCGAGGCGCCGATCATCGTCATCGTCAGCGAGTGCGGGGGCATCGCCTCGCGGCCGAAGCCGATTCGGTTGCCGACCATGTAGGCGCCGACCAGGCCCGCGACGCCGGCGTTGATGTGCACGACCGTGCCGCCGGCGAAGTCGAGCGCGCCGTCCTTGAACAGGTAGCCGGTGCCGTGCCAGACCATGTGCGCAACCGGCAGGTAGCTGAACGTGAACCACAGCACCATGAACAGCAGCACCGCGGTGATCTTCATCCGCTCGGCGAAGGCGCCGACGATCAGGCAGCAGGTGATCGCCGCGAACGTGGCCTGGAACGACACGAACACGTACTCGGGCAGCTTCGCGTTCTCCGAGAACGTGTCGGCCAGCGTCTCCGTGCTGACCCCGGACAGGAACAGCTTCTCGAACGAGCCGAAGAACGATCCGGTCCCGGTGAAGGCCATGCTGTAGCCGTAGCTGACCCAGAGCAGCGTGATCATCGAGAACACGACGAACACCTGCATCAGCACCGACAGCATGTTCTTCGCGCGCATCAGCCCGCCGTAGAACAGCGCGAGGCCGGGCACGATCATCGCGACGACGAGCACGGTCGAGGTCATCATCCAGGCGACGTCGCCCTTGTCGACCGACGGACCGCTGCCGGCAGCCGCCGAGGTATCGACGGCGAGCGGCGGGTCCTGCGGCGGCTGGGCGTCGGCCGCCGGCGCGGCCTGCGCGAGCAGGATGGCGGTCGGCGCGGGCGCCGCCGACGCATTCGCAGGCGCGATCTGCGTCGGCGATGCCGTCGGCGACGCCGCCGCGGACTGCGGTTCCGGCGCGCCGGCCATCGCGGCCGCCGGCGCCAGGCTCAATGCCAGCCAGAGGGCCAGCGTTCGAATCGGGGATTTCATCGACTTCTCCGTCGGAATTCGTGGTGGCTGGCTCAGATCGCGTCGTTGCCGGTCTCGCCGGTGCGGATCCGGATCGTCTGTTCGATGTCGAAGACGAAGATCTTCCCGTCGCCGATCTTTCCGGTGCGCGCCGAGGACTCGATCGTCTCGATGGCCCGCTCGACGAGCTCGTCGGGCATGGCGGCCTCGATCTTCACCTTCGGCAGGAAATCGACGACGTACTCGGCGCCGCGGTACAGCTCGGTATGGCCCTTCTGGCGGCCGAAGCCCTTGACCTCGGTGACCGTGATGCCCTGGACGCCGATCGCGGACAGCGCTTCGCGGACCTCGTCGAGCTTGAACGGCTTGATGATCGCGGTGATCAGTTTCATCAGCTTCTCCCATGCACGGCCGGTCGGGCCGACCGTGCGGATCGTGTTCAGAACGTCTTGCCGACCGACAGCACCAGCACCGACTTGCCGACGTCGCGATCGCGTGCGTTGCGGTAGCACTCGCCGGTGCCGCCCTCGGCGTTCGTGTCGATCCAGGACAGCTTCCAGTCCAGGCCGACGAACTCCTTCGTGAGGCCCAGGGCCCAGTCGGTGTACGAGCAGTCGTCGCGCGAGCGGATCTCGACGCCGCCCACGCGTCCGGCGGGAATCCGCTGGTGGCCGACGTGCGCAAGCAGGCCGAAGCCCGCACCGAGTGCGACGTCTCCGTTCAGCTCGAGGTAGCCGGCGCCTTCGCTGTCGTCGAAGCCGAACAGGTTGGTCACGGCATGCGAGTACTTGAGCGTGAACATCCGCCAGCTTCCGGCCACGTAGAGCTCGGTCGTGTGCGGCGACGTGAAGCCGCTCGGGAAGCTGCCCGGATACAGGTAGCGCAGCACGCCGACGTCGTAGCCGAAGTCGCCGAAGCTGCCGCGATAGCCGGCGTAGATGTCGGTTTCCAGGCTGCTGCTGACGTCGGGATCCGCATCCGCCAGCCAGCTCACGTTGGTCCACCAGGTGCCGGCATAAACGCCGCTCGAATGCTCGTAGTCGAGCCCTGCCTGAACGGCAGGATCGCCGTTCGTCTGCCCGATCCCGCGATAGCGGTACTCGGTGACCAGCCCGAGGTTGGCGCTCAGGCTGTGAGCCGGCGCTTCGGCCACGGCCTGCGCCGAGACCGGGCCGGGTATCGCACCGGCACCGGCGATCGCGGCAGCGGCGATGAGTCGTTTCATGATCTTCCTCTCGATCGAAAAATGATGGGTGGATCGCGGTGGACTGCTTCCAGCCGACCTTGACTGCATAAGCCGTGCCAGAGCGCGGCGACGGTGCAAGGCAGCCGGGAGCCGCGCCCCCGGTCTCGCGTTTCGACCCGGATCGGTGCGGCTCCGGGTGCGCGGCCGATCTGCGCATGCACCAATCCGGCGATACGCGGTGCGACGCACCGGCTTGGTGCGCTGGCGATCGGGAGCCGGCGGCGGCCTCGGGCCCTTCGCGGCGACCAGCGCTTTCGTCTTCGGCCATCGCGCTCGGCCATCGCGCCGATACCGGCCTGCCGACGCGCCGAAGCTCGCGTGCTAGACTCGATTCACCATGTCGAGACCGACTCCGCAGGCGTTGATCGCCGATCTGCAATCGCGACTTTCCGAGCTGCTGCGCAAGAGCCCGGCCGGCGACCTCGAACGCAACCTGCGCGCCGTCGTCGGCCAGACCTTCCAGCGACTCGACCTGGTCACGCGAGACGAATTCGACGCACAGCTCGAACGGATGGCGCGGTTGCAGGAACGCGTCGCCGAACTCGAGAAGGCGCTCGAGGAAAGAAGCAAGCCGCCGCTCTGAGGCCGCCCGGATCCTCCGGCCCGGCTCGCCGGCACGGAGGATCGAATGTCACTCGCGGTCGTCCGCAGCCGCGCGCTGATCGGCCTGTCCGCGCCCCCGGTCAGCGTCGAAGTCCATCTCGGAAACGGCTTGCCCGCTTTTCACATCGTCGGGCTGCCGGAAGCCGAAGTCCGCGAGAGCCGCGAGCGCGTCCGCGCCGCCTTGCTGCACACCGGCTTCGACTTCCCGAATCGCCGCCTCACCGTCAACCTGGCACCGGCTGACCTGCCGAAGGAGTCGGGTCGCTTCGACTTGCCGATCGCGCTCGGCATCCTGGCTGCGACCGACCAGCTTCCGAGTGGGGCGCTGGGCAAGGTCGAGTTCGTCGGCGAGCTGTCGCTGACCGGTGCGATCCGGCCGATTCGCGGCGCGCTGGCGATGGCCGCGGCGGTCGCGCGCGACGCAGACGCCGATTCGCTCGTGCTGCCGGCCTCCAACGCCGCGGAGGCGGCACTCGTCGACGGCCCGCGCATCCTGGCGGCCGACACGCTCGGGTCGCTGGTCGCGCAGTTGCGCGGCGAGGCGCCGATGCCGTGTGTCGACCGTACGGCTGCGGCCGCGCCGGCGGGAGCCGGCGTCGGCCCAGACATCCGGACGCCGGGGGAAATGAATCGCGATGCCGACGCCGGCGACTTCCGCGAAGTGCGCGGCCATCGCGGCGCCAAGCGCGCGCTCGAAATCGCCGCGGCCGGGCGTCATCATCTGCTGATGCTCGGCCCGCCGGGCGCCGGCAAGTCGCTGCTGGCCGCCCGGCTGCCGTCGATCCTGCCGCCGCTCGACGACGACGAGGCGCTCGAAGCCGCCTCGGTCGCGAGCCTGTCGGGCGGCTTCCGGCCCGAACGATGGCGGCTGCGGCCGTTCCGCTCGCCGCACCACAGCGCATCGACGGCTGCGCTCGTCGGCGGCGGCTCGAACCCGCGTCCCGGCGAGATCAGCCTCGCGCACCTCGGCGTTCTGTTCCTCGACGAGCTGCCCGAGTTCCGGCGGGGCGCGCTCGAGGCCTTGCGCGAACCGCTCGAGACGGGACGTATCGCGCTGTCGCGAGCGACGCGGCAGATCGAGCTGCCGGCGCGGTTCCAGCTCGTCGCGGCGATGAACCCCTGCCCTTGCGGACATCTCGGCGACGGTCGCTGCCGTTGCACGCCCGATCAGGTCTTCCGTTACCAGGCGCGGCTGTCCGGGCCGCTGCTCGATCGCATCGATATCCAGCTCACGGTGCGGCCGGTCGACGAGACCGCGCTGACTTCGCCTCCCGACGGCGAGCCGAGCGCGCAGATCGCCGCACGGGTCGCCGCCGCGCACCGGCGCCAGCACGAACGCCAGCGCATGCCGAACGCGCAGCTCGGCCCGGACGGGCTCGCCCGGCACTGCCCGCTCGACGACGAGTCGCTCGCGCTGCTGCACGCGGCCGCGCGTCGACTGCGCTGGTCGTCGCGCGCGCTGCACCGCGTGCAACGGCTGGCTCGGACGATCGCCGACCTCGCCCAACGCGATGCGATCGAAGCCGCCGACGTCGGCGAGGCGATCGGATACCGGCGCGCGCTCGACCCGCTGGTCGACGCCGATCGAATCGTCGTGAACGACTGAAGCGGGCAGGCGCGCGGGCGGCCTCGCTATCATCGGCGCTTGCACCCGCACTGCGAGCCTCCCCGATGAACACGAAGCACGCCATGCCCCGGCCCCTCGCCGGACTCACCGTCGTCGAACTGCACGCGATCGGGCCGGTTCCGTTCGCCGGGCAGTTGCTGCGTGGCCTGGGCGCCGAGGTCGTTCGCGTTTCGCCGCCGCAGGACCCGGGGCTCGGTGTCGCCGTCGACCGCAAGCACGACGTGCTGAACGCCGGCAAGCAACCGCGCTTGCTCGACCTGAAGCAGCCCGACGGGCTGGCCTCGCTGCACGAGTTGCTCGCCGGTGCCGACGTATTGCTCGAGGGCTTCCGGCCCGGTGTGCTCGAACGGCTCGGCCTGTCCCCCGACGCGCTGATCGAACGCCATCCGAGGCTGGTCGTCGGGCGCCTGTCGGGCTGGGGTGCGCGCGGAGCGCTCGCGCCGCGCGCCGGTCACGACATCAACTACCTGGCCATCGCGGGCGTGCTCGAGGCGGTCGGCAAGCGCGACGAGCCGCTGCCGCCGCTGAACCTGGTCGCCGACTTCGGCGGCGGCGCGATGCACCTGCTGGTCGGCGTGCTCGCACGGCTCGTGCGCCGCGGGATCACCGGTCGCGGCGGCGTCGTCGAGACCAGCATCCTGGCCGGCACCGTCGGCCTGACCGGCATGTTCTACGGCTTGATCGCCGACGGCCTGTGGTCGCTCGCCCGCGAGGCGAACCTGCTCGACGGAGGCGCCCCCTTCTACCGCACCTATCGCTGCGCCGACGGACGCTTCGTCGCGGTCGGCGCGCTCGAACCGAAGTTCTACCGCGAGCTGCTCGAAGTCACCGGGCTCGCCGGCGAGCTCGACGCGGCGGCCCAGTATCGCCGAGAGCAGTGGCCCGACGCCGCCGAGCGCTTCGCCCGACGCTTCGCCGAACGCACGCGCGACGACTGGGCGCAGCGCGCCGAGTCGCGCGACGCCTGCCTGACCCCGGTCCTCGACTTCGCCGAGGCGGCCGTGCATCCGCACAACCGGGCCAACGAGCTGTTCGCAAGCGAGCCTTTCGATCAGCCGGGCCAGGTGCTCCGCTTTCTGGAATCGGATAACGGGGCGGTTCCAGGCCACTGAGGCCCGCGGATTCGCCGGATCGAAACGATCGCCGAGCCGACGGGGGGCGCCGCACCGACGGAATCGGCGACACCGACGAAGCCGCAGCTCCCATCCGATCCGCGAACCCCCGACGAGAACTCGTCCCCATGACCAACACGGCGCTGCTCCACGGCGTGGGCTGGGTGCTGCTCGCGGGCATCATGTGGGGGAGCGTGTTCATCGTGCCGGCGATCCTGCACGACTACCCGCCGGCGATCCTGTCGATCAGCCGCTACCTGGCCTTCGGGCTGATCTCGCTGCCGCTGGCGCTGGCCGGTCGCCGCGAAATCGCGAGGCTTTCGCGCGCCGACTGGCGCGAGGCGGCCCGCCTGTCGCTGGTCGGCAACCTGCTGTACTACGGTTTCCTCGCGGCGGCGATCCAGCTCGCCGGCCCGCCGCTGCCGACGATGATCATCGGTGCGTTGCCGGTCGTCATCGCGATCGCGTCGAACGCGGGCGAGCAGGCGTTGCCATGGCGCCGGCTGGCGCTGTCGCTGGCAGTGATCGCCGCCGGCATCCTGCTGGTCAATCGCGACGAGCTCGCGCAGGTCGAAGCCGCAGGCGACTCGCGGCTGCTTGCCGGTGCCTCGGCAGCCCTCGTCGCGCTCGCCTGTTGGACCTGGTACCCGATCCGCAACGCAACCTGGCTGCGCAAGCGGCCGGGGCTGCGCCCGGACGTCTGGGCGACGGCGCAGGGGCTGACGACCTTGCCGCTCGCGCTGGCCGGATGGCTGGCGTTCGGCGGGCTCGCGAGCCTGGGCGGCCCCGAAACGGCCGACGGCTTCGGTCGAGCCTGGAGCGATGGCTCCGATGCAGCCGCAGGCGAGCGCTTCGATGCTGCCGCGAGTGGCGCCTCCGATGCAGCCGCAGGCGCCGCCTTCGACTGGCCGCTCGGGCCGCGGCCGGCGCTGTTCGTCAGCCTGATGCTGGCGATCGGGCTGCTCGCGTCCTGGCTCGGCACGCTGTGCTGGAATCGCGCCAGCCAGTTGCTGCCGACTTCGCTCGCCGGCCAGCTGATCGTCTTCGAGACGCTCTCGGCGCTGGCGATGGGCTTCGCCTGGCGCGGCCAGTGGCCTGCGCCCGGAACCTGGGCCGGCGTAGCGCTGCTGGTCGCCGGCGTCGTGCTCGGCGTGCGCGCGTTCAGGCCTCGCGCGGCGGCGGACTGACCCGCCAGAACACCATCGCCAGCAGCGAAGCCGCCTGCACGACGACCCAGACCAGCAGCGCGCGGCGAAAACCCAGCGTGCCGTCGGCCGCACTGCCCATCGCATCGACGAGGATGCCGAACAGCCACTGGACGACGAAGATCCCGACGAACGCGATCAGGTTGAAGGCGGTGAACGCCCGGCCGGTCAGCCGCTCCGGAAAGACCAGGCTCACGTGCGTCTGGATCAGCGCCATGACCGTGGTGAAGCAGGCGACGCCGAGCCACAGCAGCCAGGCGTGCGCGCCGCTCGCGAAGACGATCCACAGCTCGAGCGCCAGCACGATGCTGGTGCCGAGCTTGACCAGCGACATCGTCGACCAGCCGGCCCGCGCGAGCAGCGGCGCCGCCCAGCCCAGCGCGAGGTAGGACAACATCAGCACGGTGTTGAAGACCAGCAGCGCCTGCCCCGACTGCTCGAGGTTCATGCCGAGCACCTGGCGGAACCACGGTCCCAGCCACAGGCTCTGGAACGCGATGAAGCTCGACTGCACGGCGAGCGTCACGATGCCGAAGCGCCAGAAATACGGCTCGCGGAACACGGTCAGGTAGCCGATCCAGGGCGACTCGTCGTCCGGCTGACCGAGCGGCTCGCGCGGCAGCAGCACGAAGATCGAAGCGCTGGCCGCCACCAGCAGCAGCGCGCCGACCCAGAACAGCCCGCGCCAGCCGAGCACGGGCAGCGCGAGCTGCACCGGCACCGTCGTCGACAGCGCGCCGAGGGTGCCGGCTACCAGCATCCAGGCCGCAAGCTGCTGCTGGCGCTCCGGCGCGTACCAGAAGCGGAACGCGCGCAGCGCACACATCAGCGCCCCGGCCACGCCGGCGCCGACCAGCGCACGACCGACCCACAAGGCGAACGTGCCGGTGGCCGTCGCGAAGACCGCGCAGCCGGCCGCGGCGACCAGCAGCAAGGCCGCATCGACGCGGCGCGAACCATGGCGATCGAGCCAGATGCCCAGCGGCAACTGCAGCGCGGCGAAGCTGAGGAAATAGGCGGCCGACAGGGAGCCGAGCTGCGCGTTGCTCAGGCCGAACTCGTCGATCAGCGCCGGCGCGATCATCGCGTTGACCGAGCGCAACGCGTAGGACATGAAATAGCCGGCGGCGAACGCGAGGAAGACGCGGATCGCCGCGCCCCTCGGCAGCACGGTCGACGGCGCGCTCAACGAGTGATCCGGAAGCCGTCGAGGAAGGTCCTTGCCTGCTCCCGGTCGGGCGCGGGGCCCACGACGACGGCCTGCCAGGCGCGGTCCTCGCGCGCGGCGAACAGTGCGTGCATCCCGACCTCGTTTCCGGCGGCCGTGCCGGCCGCTTCCATGCGCCAACCCGGCGCGCTCCCCGTGGCCTGGCCGATGGCGTCGACGACCGGTACCGCGACGGCTTCGGCGGCGACTTCGCGACCGGCGATGTTGCGCAGCATCGCCGTGCGCATCCCGTCGATCGCCTGCTGCCGCGCGGTCGGCGAGTCCTCGGGCAACACCGTGGCCGCGACGGTGAACGCAACGTCGCCGACGCGCGCCCCGCGCATCGTCATCGAGACCTTCATGCCGGCGAGGTCGATCGGCAAGGTCAGCGCGTCGGGCTTGCCCGGCATCATCGCGAGGTAGTGGTCGTCTTCGGCACGGATCTCGCGCCAGTCGTAGCTCGGCGAGCAGCCGCCGAGCAGCAGGGCCGCTCCGAGGACGAACGCCGGCGCCGATGTCCACCGCATCCCCGCGATGCGCGATATCTGTGCACGGAGCAGACTCATCGGCTAATGTTAGCAACGAGCAGCGTTCGCACCGGGAGTCCAGGATGATCTACGAGTTCAAATCGCGCGCAACCGGAACGGTCGTGATGAACAAGGCGGCCGCCGAGTGGATCCTCGGCGTCATCGGCAAGCAGCCGGGGCCGACGGGCATCATCACCGTCGAACAGATGCCGGCAGCCGTCGAGGCGCTGCGCGCGGCGATCGAAGAAGAAAAGCGGGCGATCCGCGAAGCCCGCCGCGAATCCGCTCACCGCGAGGACGAAGACGACGAGCGCAAGGATCCCGACGCCGAGGCGATCGTCACGCACGCGCAGCGCGCCTGGCCGTTCATCGAGATGCTGCTCGAAGCGCACAAGGGCCAGCGCGACATCACCTGGGGCGTCTAGCCGCAGCTCACGTCCCTGTCGGCCGGTCTCCGATTGACCTGCCGATTGTCATACGATATACAGTCTCGCCTCGCCTGCCGCGCCTCCCGGACGGAGCCTGCGGCAGGTGCCTGCCCCCGATCCGACCGAACCTTGGAGACAGACATGCGACTTCACGGCATCCTGCGCGCTCTCGGCGCCACTGCGGCAGCGAGCCTGCTGGCGGTCGCGACCGCACCCGCGGCGATGGCCCAGACGACCGTGCTGAAGATGGCGCACATCTACACGCCCGGCAACATCTGGTACGACGCGGCGGAAGCCTACGCGAAAGCCGTCGAGGAAAAGTCGGGCGGAAAGGTCAGGATCCAGATCGCGCACAGCGGCTCGACCGGCGACTGGCCGTCGTCGATCGAAGGGCTGAAGATCGGCACCAACGACATCGTGCTGCAGTCGATCGGCACGCTCGACCGCTACAACATCCTGCCCGGCATCGAAGCCTGGCCCTACCTGCTGCGCGACGTCGACCACTTCAAGAAGGTCTACTACGGCCCGGTCGGCGCCGAGTTCATGGAAGAGGTCGCGAAGAAGAGCTCGTTCCGGATCATCGGCGCCGGCTATCGCGGTGCGCGCTGGCTCACGTCGAACAAGCCGGTCGAGAAGGTCGACGACCTGAAAGGCGTCAAGCTGCGTGTGCCGCCCTTGAAGATGTACCGGATGACCTGGGACCTGCTCGGCGCGAGCACGGTGCCGATGGGCGTCAGTGAACTGTTCACGTCGATGCAGCAGGGTGTCGTCGATGGCCAGGAGAATCCGCTCGAAGTCGTCGAGTCGATGAAGTACTACGAGGTCCAGAAACACGCGATCGACACCCGGCACGTGATCGGCGCGATGACCTGGATCTTCTCGGACGCGCGCTTCAAGCGCCTGCCTGCCGAAGTGCAGACGCTGCTGAAGGAAGAGGGCGAGCGCGTGATGCTCGAGGCCACCGACCGGATGATCGGGCTCGAAGGCGAATTGAAGAAGAAGCTCGAGGGCCACGGCATGAAGTTCAACGAGGTCGATCGCCAGGCATTCGCCGCGAAGCTCGAACCGATGGGCAAGGAGTTCCCCGACCTTGCCCCTTGGGTCGAGAAGTTCCGCGCGGTCGACTGATCGCCAGCGCCCGCGCACCACGCGAGTTCGATGGCCGACCCTGCTGCGCCGAACCCGATCGTCGTCCGCCTGGCCCGGCGCATCCAGAACGTCCTCGATCTGGTGATCGGCGCGATCCTCGCCGTCATCACCTTCTCGCTGATCTACCAGATCTTCGGTCGCTACGTCCTGGGCCACGCCCCGAGCTGGACCGAGGAAGTCGCGCGGATGCTGATCGCCTGGCTGACGATGCTCGGCGCCGCGGCGTGCCTGCGCGGCGGCAGCCACATCGCGGTGACGGTGCTCGTCAACGCGCTGCCGGCGGGCCCGCGCAACTTCGTGCTGTGGCTGCGCGACTTCGCGATCCTCGCGGCGGTGGGGGTGCTGTCCTGGGCCGGCCTGCGCTACGCGATGCTCAATGCCACGCAGGATTCGCCCGCGCTCGAGATTCCGATGTTCTGGGCCTACCTGGCGCTGTGCGTGGGGCCGGCGCTGATCGCGCTGCAACTGTGCCTGTCGCGGATCGGCGGCGAGGCGCCGACCGTCGACCCGCTCGAGTGGTAGCCGGCACGCCGATTCCTCGATGACCTTCCTCGGCGTCCTGGTCACTGCGCTGTTCGTACTGCTGCTGCTCGCGGTACCGGTCGCGTTC
Organism: Limnobacter sp.; assembly: GCA_012513825.1. GTDB lineage: Bacteria > Pseudomonadota > Gammaproteobacteria > Burkholderiales > Burkholderiaceae_E > Zeimonas. The sequence goes on from JAAZBL010000290.1 coordinate 16,383, forward strand.
GCGTTGATCCTGTCGGCGGTGATCGCCGTGCTGTTCGTCGGCGGCATCGACCTGATGATCGTTCCGCAGCAGGTCTACGCGGGCATCGACGGCTTCCTGCTGCTGGCCATTCCGCTGTTCCTGCTCGCCGGCGAGCTGATGACGATCGGCGGGATGACCGATCGGCTGCTCGATTTCTCCAACGCGCTGTTCGGGCGCTTTCGCGGCGGGCTCGCGATGAGCAACGTCGCCTCGGCCACCTTCATGTCGGGCATCTCCGGATCGGCGGTCGCCGACACCGGCGCACTCGGCAAGGTGCTGATCCCGGCGATGGCCAAGGCCGGCTACGACCGCGGCTTCGCGGCCGCGCTGACCGGCTGCGCGAACGTCGTCGGCCCGATCATCCCGCCGTCGATCACCTTCATCCTGATCAGCGTGCTGACCGGGCTGTCGCCGCTGAAGCTGTTCATCGCGGCGGTGATCCCCGGGCTGCTGTACAGCGCGGCGATGATGGCGATGGCCGCCTACATCAGCCGGCGGCGAAACTATCCGATCCATCGTTCCGCCGGTGCCGGCGAGCTGCGCTCGACCTTCCGGCGCGCGGTCTGGGCGCTTGCGATGCCGGCGATGCTGCTGGTCGGGATCCGCACCGGCATCTTCAACGTGACCGAGTCGTCGGCGGCGGCGGTCGCCTATGCGCTGTTCGTCGGGCTGGTCGTGCACCGCGAACTGAACCTCGCGAAGATCTGGCGCGCACTGGTCGGCTCGGCACGCACGACCGCGGTGATCCTGATCATCCTCGGCGGTGCGCAGATCGTTTCGTGGTTCCTCGCCTACGAGAACGTGCCGCAGCGGATCGCCGACTCGATGATCGAGATCGCGTCGAGCCCGGTCGCGTTCCTGCTGCTCGTGAACGTCCTGCTGATCGTCGTCGGCACGTTCATGGAAAACGGGCCGGCGCTGGTCATGCTGTGCCCGGTACTTTATCCGGTCGCGGCGAAGTTCGGCGTCGACCCGTATCACTTCTCGATGATCGTCGGCATCAACCTGGTCATCGGACTGATCACGCCACCGGTCGCGATCTGCCTGTCGATCGCCGCGCTGCTGGCGAAGGCGCCGCCGCGCGAGGTCACTCGCGAGGCGCTGCCCTTCTTCTTTACGGCGATCGGCGTGCTGATGCTGATCACCTTCGTGCCGGCGCTCTCGACCTGGCTGCCGAAGGTCGTCGGCGGCAACTGACTTGCACGCGGCCGGACGCCCCGACCGCGAATGCTTGGCCCCTCGGACAACAGATTCTTCGCAGGAAGCACCAGATGACGCAACGACTCGCGGGCCGCGTGGCCCTGGTTTTCGGCGCCGGCTCGATCGGACCCGGCTGGGGCAACGGCAAGGCCGCCGCCGTGCAGTACGCGCGCGAGGGCGCGAAGGTGATCGCCGTCGACATCGACGGCGACGCGGCCGCCGAGACCCGCGACATCGTCGTCGGCGAAGGCGGCCAGGCGATCGCGCAGCAGTGCGACGTCACGAAGCGCGAACAGATCGACGCGGTCGTCGCGGCGGCGCGCGCCGAATACGGGACGATCGACGTGCTGCACAACAACGTCGGCCTGCCCGCGATGGGCACGATCGAGACGATCACCGAGGAGGCCTGGGACCTCGCGATGGACGTCAACCTGAAGAGCGTTCTGCTGTGCTGCCAGGCGACGATCCCGACGATGCTCGAACGCGGGCGCGGCGCGATCGTCAACATCTCGTCGGTGGCCGCGATCCGCTATACCGGCTACCCGTATCCGGCCTACTACGCGAGCAAGGCCGCCGTGAACCACCTGACCGTCGCGATCGCGCTCGAATACGCATCGCGCGGCATCCGCGCCAACGCGATCATGCCCGGGCTGATGGACACGCCGCACATCTACCAGAATATCGCCGGGCAGTACCAGACGAAGGAAGAGATGGTCGCCGCCCGCAACAAGCTGTCGCCGACCGGGCGCATGGGCACGGCCTGGGACATCGCCAAGGCGGCGGTGTTCCTCGCCTCGGACGACGCCGAATACATCACCGGCCAGTGCCTGGCCGTCGACGGCGGGCTCAGTTGCCGATCGCGATGAGCGGGCGGGCCGGCTCCGCTCGCGACGAGCGGCAACGCCATCCCGCTCGATCGTCAGGGCAAGCGCCGCGCCATGCGCGTCATTTCCTTGCGATCGCCGTCGTGACGCCCACGCGCAGCGGCAGGGCGTCGTCCGCGACGAACGCCTGCCACTGCGCGCAGACTTCTCGCTCGAACGCGGCACGTCCGGCCTCGCCGGTCCTGGTCGCCGCCTCGGCCAGCGGCGTGCTGTAGACGTACTGCCACAGGAAGTCGGCGGGCGCCGGCAGCAGCAGGTCGATGCCGGTTGCCTCGACGGCGACCTCGCGAAAGCCGGCGCTGCGCACCAGATCCCGCATTTCGTCGACATCGTGCATCGAGAAGACCCGATCGCCGAACGCGGCGGCCGGCGGGCCGATGTGGCGGGCCAGCGCATCGGTCAGGATGGCGAACAGCGGCGGCTTGGGCCCTGGTACGCTGACGAGGACGCGTCCGCCCGTTTCGAGCACCCGCCGCATTTCGCGCAGCGCGGTCGGCTTGTCGGGAACGAACTGAAGGCCCATCTGGCAGAGCACGACGTCGAACGCGGCGTCCGGGAACGGCAGCGACTCGGCGTTCGCTTCCTTCCATTCGATCGCGACGCCCGGCGGCGTCGCAGACTCGGCAACCGCCAGCATCCCGGGGTGGATGTCGAGGCCGGTCACCGAGCCGGCGGCGCCGACACGCTCTGCCGCGAGCCGCGTCACCACGCCGGTGCCGCAGGCCACATCGAGTACGCGCTCGCCCGGTCGCAGGTCGGCGGCGGCGACGAGCGCCCGCGCGAACGGTGCACCGATCGCCGGAACGAAGAAGCGCTGGTAGTTCTTCGCCGGGTTTCCGCCATCGACTCGATCAGGGCGCCGGTCTCGCGCAAGCCCATCGCCTGTCGCGACGTGGTCGCGGCGGATGCTGATGCATTGCTGGTCCATCGTGCTTCCTCCGTGCGGGTTGGAAACGCCCCCACTCTACGAACGAAGCAGCGCGGTGCGCATCGCTCGAATCCGCCATGCCGCGCGGTCCGCGCCATGGTCGAAATCGACCATGGCGCGGCTCAAGCCAGTCCGTGCCTGTAGGCGAATGCGCTGGCCGCGGTCCGCGAATCGACGTCGAGCTTGTCGAAGATGTTGCTCAGGTGCCGCGAAACGGTGTGCTCGCTGAGGCCGAGCTCGGCGGCGACCTGCCGGTTCGTCCGGCCCGACGCCACGAGCGAGAGCACTTCACGCTCGCGTGCCGTCAGCGCGCCACCGGGGTCGGCGCTGCGAACGGCCATCAGCCGCTCGATTCGCGCGAGGTCGGGGGCGGCGCCGAGCTGCCCGAAGGCCGACGCTGCCGCCTGCCAGTGCATCGATGCGGACTCGGGATCGCCGAGTGCCTGGCAGGCCTGGCCGAGCAGCGCGCGCACGCGGGCGCACTCGTACGGCGCTTCGAGCTCCTGCCAGAGCGCCCACGACTCGCGCAGCGCGGCGAGAGCCGCGTCCGGCCTGCCCTCGGCGACCAGGACCGCGCCGGTGGCCCGGGTGGCGCTCGCCCGCAGGAACGGCGCATCGAGTTCGGCAGCGATGCGCGTCAACTCGTCGGCAGCGGCACGTGCGGCCAGGCGATCGTCACTGGCGAGCGCGACCTCGACGAACGCGGCGAGCAGGCCGGCGCGCGACGGCTCGCCCCCCGCTGCCTTCGGAGCGTCACCTCCGAAGTCCGCGATTCCGTGCATCAGGCTGATGGCCGCTTCGGGCCGGCCCTGGGCCAGGCGAAGCAGCGACAGGCCGGGCTGGGGCTCGAAACCGTTGCGACTGGCTTCGCCGAACATCCGCTCGGCCTGCGCGAACTCGCCGCGCAGGCGGTGCAGCTCGGCCTGCTGGTAGCAGGCGCGCCCGACGACGGCCTCCGACCGCCGGGCAAGGTGGACGCGGGCCCTCGTCGCTTCGGCGAGCGCCTCGGGCCAATCGCCCTCGAACTGCAGGATCTCCGACCGATGCACGAGGCAGCGGCCGCGATAGGGCACCAGGTCGGGCTGGGCGCCGCACCACCCGTCGAACTGCCGGGTCCATTCGCGTGCCCGACGCAGGTCGAAGATGCGCTGGCACGCCAGGATGACGGCGCAATAGACGATTCCGGCAAGGATCGGCGAAACCTCGCCGGCGGTCACCGCCAGCATCGCCTCGTCGAGCCGCGCCAGCCCTTCGGCAGGCCGCCTCGACTGGATCAGGGTCTGGCCCCGGCTGAGCAGGCCGAGCGCCAGCAGGTCCGGATCGCCAAAGCGCTGCGCCAGGGCGGTGGCCTCGTCGAAAGCGTCACCGGCGCTGTCCAGATCGCCGCTGCCCATCGCCAGCAGGCCGGTTACGACGAATCCGTAGCCCCGCTCGACACACGCCGCTTCGCGGCGCTCGAGCAAGCGCTGCGAACGGGCGAGCCAGGCATTGGCCGGGGCCAGCTCGCCGGCCAGCAGCATCTGCAGCGCGAGCCAGAACCCCGATCGCGCGGCGCGCTCCACGTGTCCCCGGTCGACGAGCGCGTGGTGCGCTCGCACCCAGGTGCGGGTTGCCCGAGATTCGTCTCCGATCAGCCAGGCTGCGGCAGCGAACCGTTCGAGGTCGGCCGGTTCGAGCGCCAATTCGCGGTCCGCGATCGACAACAGCTCGCAGGCCCGTTTCCACTTCTGCCGGTCGAACGCTTCTCGCCCCTGATCGATGGCGGCGGTCTGTGCCATGGCAGCAGCTCTTCGAGCGTCCCATTGTGCGCGCATCGGCGCGCCGGCAACAAGGGCCGCGAGCAGGCGGGCGCCCCCGGCAGGTGCCGGAGGCGCCCGTTTCGACCCGCCCGGTCGAGGGGGAGGCAAGGCAGGGACGAACGCGGCCAGTGTGTCGGGCGCCGGGCAGCGGGCAAACGAAGGATTTCTGCGGTCGATATCCGGAATGCTGCAAAGTCGCGCCGCGGCTACGAACGATCGGCGATGTAGTCGTCGCGCAGTTCCCGCTTGAGCACCTTGCCGATCGAGCTGCGCGGCAGCGTGTCGACGAAGCGCAGGTCGGCGATCCGCTGCATCCGGCCGAGCCGCTCGTTGACCCAGGCGCGAAGCGCTTCGGCCGCGATCGCGCTGCCTCCGGAACGCGAGATCACGAAGGCGACCGGCGTTTCGCCCCATTCCTTCGATGGCACGCCGACCACCGCGCAGTCGGCCACGTCTTCGTGCTGGCGCAGCTCGTCCTCGAGGTCGACCGGATAGATGTTGAAGCCGCCCGAGATGATCATGTCCTTGCGACGGCCCATCAGGATCAGGAAGCCGTCTTCGTCGAAGCGGCCGATGTCTCCGGTGCGGATGAACCGGCGACCGTCGGGAGCGATCCATTCGGCTTCGGCGGTCAGATCGGGCTGGTTCCGGTAGCCGGTCATGATCCCCGGCGAGTGTCCGACGATCTCGCCGGTCTCGCCCGGCGCGACTTCGCGCCCCTGTTCGTCGATCAGCAGGATCGTGTGGCCGGCGGCCGGCCGCCCGACCGTATGCAGCTTGTCCGGGAATTCGTCGGCCTGCAGCATGCAGGCGCCGCCGCCCTCGGTCATTCCGTAGGTGTCGAGCAGCTTGCCCGGCCAGCGGCGCAGGACCTCGGCCTTCAGTTCGGCCGGGAACGGTGCGCTGGTCGAGAAGCGGTTGACCAGCGAGCTCAGGTCGTAGCGCTCGAAATCCGGATGGCTCATGATCCGCTGGTACTGCACCGGCACCAGCACCGCGTGCGTGACGCGATGACGCTGCACCAGCTCGAAGAACCTCGGTACGTCGAACTTCTTCATCAGCACCAGCGTGCCGCCCATCGTCAGCGGCGGGAACACGTGGACCAGCGTCGTGTTCGAGTACAGCGGCGTAGTCAGGATGCCGATCGAATCGGCCGAGTAACCGTAGAACGGACCGCGCCGCGAATGCATCCAGCGCATCGACGCCGGCTGGACGATCCCCTTCGGCGTGCCGGTCGTGCCCGACGAATAGATGATGTTGAACGGGTCGTCGGGCTCGTGTTCGACGCGCGCCGGCTGCGCACCCAGGGGCGCGAGCCAGTCGACCAGCGGGCGGCCCGCGTCCGAGCCGTCGAGCGCGACGCGGGCGACGCGCGGCGCGGCCTCGACGCCGGACAACAGTTCGGCCGTGCCGGCGTCCAGGAAGAAGACGCGCGGATCGGCGTCGGCCAGCATCGCGGCCAGTTGCTCGGGCCGCAGCGACGGCGACATCGGCGCGACGGCGAGACCGGCGCGCACTGCACCGAGATAGACGACCATGTATTCGATCGAGGTTCCCGCGCAGACGGCGATCGTGTCGCCGCGGCCGCAGCCGTCGCGCTGCAGCGCCGCGGCGACGCGGTCCATCGCCTCGTCGAGCGCGCCGTAGTCCAGCCTGCGGTCGTCGAGGATCAGCGCGGGCTTGCGCGGCGTGGCCCGCGCATGCAGCCGGATCGCGTCGGTCATCACCGCGAACGGCTGTTCGAGGAAGGCTTCGAGAGCATTCATTGCGATACCTCGTCGAGCGCACGGCGGACTTCGGCCTGGCCTTCCGCCGACAGCGGCGCCTGCGGCGGCAGCGGGTCGCCGACCGGATAACCCTGCATGACCAGGCCGCCCTTGATGCAGGCCGCCAGGTTGTGCCGCGCGAACGCCTGGTTCAGGTTCCAGAGCTTCGCCTGCAGCGCCATCGCTTCCGGCCAGCGGCCGGCCCGGCACAGTTCGAAGAGTTCGACGCTCTGCCGCGGCACCAGGCAGGCCGGCCCGGCCATCCAGCCGACGCCGCCGATCAGCATCACGCAGGCCGGAATGTGTGCCGACGCGGCAACCACCTGCATCCGCCCGTCGACCCGGTTGATGATCGACAGCAGCCGGCCGGTGTTGTTCGAGGCGTCCTTGATCGCCCGCACGTTGTCGATCCGGCTGAGCCGGTCGATGACCCCGAGCGACAGGTCCGAGCGCTGGAAGTTCGGGTTCGTGTACAGCACGACCGGCAGCGGCGTGGCCGCGGCGATCGCCGCGAAGTAGTCGTGGACGCCGTCGTCGGAGATCGGGAAGTAGGCTTCGAGGATCGCCAGGATGCCGTCGCAGCCGATCTCGGCCATCTCGCGTGCCTGCCGGACCGCCTCGGCCGTCGTCGTGGCGGCGACACCGGCGATCACCGGCACGCGCCCGCGCGCCGCGGCGACGACGACCTCGGCAACGCGACGGCGCTGCGGCCACGACAGATAGGCGAATTCGCCGGTCGAACCGAGCGCGGTCAGCCCGTGCACGCCGGCGGCGATCAGGTCGTCGCACAGCCGAGCGAGCACGGCGTCGTCGATCGAACCGTCGGCGGCGACCGGCGACACCAGGTACGGCCAGACCCCATGAAAACTGGAAACGCTCACTGTCACTCCCGAAAACGTGATGGCCGGCGCAGGCGGGCCCTGTTTTCCGATGATAGTGATAGTCGGCCGCGGGCGCTTCGCGGCCTGCATCCGCTTTGCTACACTGCCCCGACAATCGAAACGCGCCCCGGAGGAGACCCATGCCGCGCCTGTTCCACGCGCCGCTGTTCATCATCGCGATGCTCGTGTCCTTCGGCGCCGCCGCGCAGGACGACTGCAGCAATCGCGGCGATCTCGACCCGATGTACTGCGATGCCGACGGCGACCTGGTCGCCGACACGCCGACCGACCCGGCGAAGCTGAAGACGCCGAACACGCTGGTCTTCACCTACACGCCGGTCGAGGATCCGGCGGTCTACGAGAAGGTGTTCAAGCCCTTCACCGACCACCTGTCGCAGTGCACGGGCAAGCGCGTGGTCTTCTACCAGGTGCAATCGAACGCCGCCGAGATCGAGGCGATGCGCTCCGGGCGCCTGCACGTCGGCGGCTTCTCGACCGGGCCCACCGCCTTCGCCGTCAACATCGCCGGCGCCGTGCCCTTCGCGGTCAAGGGCTACGAGAACGAGTTCCAGGGCTACAACCTGATCGTCATCGTCAAGAAGGACAGTCCGTTCCAGAAGCTGCCCGACCTGAAGGGCAAGAAGCTCGCGCATACCTCGCCGTCGTCGAACTCGGGCCACATGGCTCCGATGGCGCTGTTCCCCGACGAGGGGCTCAAGCCCGGCGAAGACTACGAGATCGTCTTCTCCGGCAAGCACGACCAGTCGGTGATGGGGGTGAACTCCGGCGACTACGACGCGGCGGCCGTCGCCTCCGACGTCTTCCACCGGATGTCGGTGCGCGGCCAGATCGACGAGAACGACTTTCGCATCATCTACCGCAGCGCGAAGTTCCCGACCTCGTCGTTCGCCTACGCGCACGACCTCGAACCGGGCTTCCGCGACAAGATGCTGAAGTGCTTCTACGACTATCGCTTCCCGCCGGAAATGCAGAAGGCCTTCGACGGTGCCGACCGCTTCTTCCCGATCAACTACAAGGACGACTGGGCGATCGTGCGGCAGGTCGCCGAAAGCGGCGGCGAGAGCTTCAACCGCGCCGGCTACGAGAAGGAGTCCAGGCGCGAGGAAGAGGCGCGCAAGAAGAAGGCAGGGAAGAACTGAGCGCGGTGACCGACGCTGCGCTGCAGATCCGCGGGCTCGTCAAGGCCTACGAGCGCAACCGGCCGGTACTGCGCGGCATCGACCTCGACATCGGCGGCGAAGGCCTGACCGCGATCATCGGCCCGTCGGGCACCGGCAAGAGCACGCTGCTTCGCTGCATCAACCGGCTCGTCGACCCGAGCGCCGGCGAGATCCTGTTCGACGGCGTCGATCTCGCCCGGCTCGGCGGCAAGGCGCTGCGCCGGGCGCGGCGCCACATCGGCATGGTGTTCCAGGAGTACAACCTCGTCGAACGCCTGACCGTGATGGAGAACCTGCTGAGCGGCCGGCTCGGCTACGTATCGCCGCTGAAGGCCTGGTTGCGCCGCTACCCGCAGGCGGACATCGAACGTGCGTTCGAGCTGCTCGACCAGGTCGGGCTGCACGGCTTCGCCGGCCAGCGCGCCGACAGCCTGTCGGGCGGACAGCGCCAGCGCGTCGGCATCGCGCGGGCGGTCATGCAGCAGCCGAAATTGCTGCTGGCCGACGAGCCGACCTCGTCGCTGGACCCGAAGACCTCGGTCGAGATCATGCAGCTGATGCGCGAACTGGGGCGCGAACACCGGGTGCCGGTCGTCGTCAACATGCACGACGTCGGGCTGGCGCGGCGCTTCGCCGACCGCATCATCGGCATGTCCGAGGGCACGCTCGTCTACGACGGTCCGGGCGCGGGGCTCGACGACCGGATGCTCGAGCGGATCTACGGCGGCGAAGACTGGCTGCAATGAGCGCTGCGTTCCGTCCGAACTGGTGGGCGCGCGCCGGCTGGGTCGCCCTGGCCGTCTACGTCGTCTACGCGGCCTCGCGCCTCGAGTTCACATGGGCGCGCTTCGTCGCCGGCCTCGACAACGGCGCGCGCTTTCTCGGCCGGATGTTCCCGCCGGTCGTCGCGCAGCCCGACACGCTCGTTTCGGGCCTCGTCGAGTCGCTCGAGATCGCGATCCTTGCCTCGTTCCTCGGCATCGTGCTGGCGCTGCCGGTCGGGCTTGCCGCAGCGCGCAACCTGATGCCGGCCTGGGCGACCTGGCCGGCGCGGGCGCTGATCGCGCTGTGCCGGTCCTTTCATCCGGTGATCGTCGCGATCGTCTTCGTCAAGGCGGTCGGCTTCGGCGCGCTGGCCGGCATCCTCGCACTGACCGTCGCCTCGATCGGCTTCATCGGCAAGCTGTTCGCCGAGGCCATCGAGGAGATCTCGCAAAAGCAGGTCGAGGCGGTGCGCGCGACCGGCGCCCCGTTCGTCAGCGTCATCGCGTACGGCGTGCTGCCGCAGGTGTTGTCGCGCTTCGTCGGCTTCGCGACCTACCAGCTCGATTCGAACCTGCGCAATTCGACGATGGTCGGCATCGTCGGCGCCGGCGGCATCGGCGGCACGCTGTTCGCCGCGTTCCAGCGCTTCGACTACGACTTCGTCTGCGCGATCCTGATCGCGATCATCGCGATGATCATGGTCGGCGAAGTGCTCGCGCGCTGGGTCCGCGGCGTATTCCTCGAACGACGTCCGGGGCGGCCGGACGGATTCGATCGCGGCGACCCGCGACGTCCCGGCGGACCGGGCAGGCCGGCGGTGCCTGCGCTGCCCAGCGAGAAGGTGGATGACTGAGGCCGCGCCGCGATGACGACGGATGCACGGCGCCCGGTACCCGGCGGCGGCGCCGGCGCGCAGGCCTTGCCGCGGCACTGGCAGCGCTTCGCGCCGGCCGAGCGCCTGGCGCGCTTCGCCGTCTACCTGGCGATCGTCGCCGCGATCGTCGCCTCGGCACGATCGGTCGAGATCATTCCCGAGTTCCTCTACGACGCGCCCGAGCAGATGCAGGACCTGCTCGCCCGGATGTGGCCGGTCGACCTCGCGTACTACCCCGAAGGCGTGCACGCGCCGCTGATGGAGACGATCCACATCGCCTCGCTCGGCACGCTGCTGGCCGTGCTGATGGCGCTGCCGATCGGCGTGATGGCGGCTCCGAACCTGGTGCCCAGCCGCCTGCTGAACCAGTTCGCGCGCCTGCTGCTGGTCTCCAGCCGTTCGGTGAACTCGCTGATCTGGGCCCTGCTGTTCGTGGCCGTGTTCGGCCCCGGTGCGCTCGCCGGCACGCTGGCCATCGCGTTCCGCTCGATCGGCTTCGTCGGCAAGCTCTTCGGCGAGGCGCTCGAGGAGGCGCAGCACGGGCCGATCGAAGCGCTCCAGTCGGTCGGCGCGCCCTGGCTGTCGGTGCTCTCGAAGGGCTACTGGCCGCAGGTCAGGCCGGCGTTCTGGTCGATCGTGCTGTTCCGCTGGGACATCAACGTGCGCGAATCGGCGGTGCTCGGGCTCGTCGGCGCCGGCGGCATCGGCATGGCCCTCGACACGGCGATGAACCTGTTCCAGTGGCAGCGCGTGGCGACGGTGCTGCTCGCGATCTTCGTCGTCGTCGTGCTCGCCGAGATCGTCGTCACCGCGATCCGCAAGCGGATCCTGTAGTCGCCGGCCGGCGCGGGTATCGCCCCCGGGTCAGAACAGCAGGTTCGGCAGCAGCAGCGAGACCTGCGGGATGTAGGTCACGATCACCAGGAAGCTGAGCAGCACGCCGAGCCACGGCAGGGCCGCGCGAATGACCTCGCCGATCGGCATCTTCGTGATCCCGGCCGCGACGAACAGGTTCAGTCCGACCGGAGGCGTGACGAGGCCGATCTCCAGGTTCACGACCATGATGATGCCCAGGTGCACCGGATCGATGCCGAGCTGCATCGCGATCGGAAACAGGATCGGCGCCAGGATCAGGATGATCCCGGTGGGCTCCATGAACATGCCGGCGA
>JAAZBL010000291.1 GCA_012513825.1 Limnobacter sp.
GCCGTGCGCACCCCGATCGCGTCGAGCCGATCGAGCAGGCCGAGCATCGCGAGCTCGGCAACGGCGCTCGGCTGCACGTTGATGCCGACGCCGAGCGGCCGGATCTCGGCAGCGGCTTCGACGATGCGCGGCCGGATGCCGCGAGCGTGCAGCATCAAAGCCAGGGTCAGGCCGCCGATGCCGCCGCCGATGATCAGCACTCTCATTGATACGATCCGATGCACGGGGACGCGAGAGGCGATAGCGTAGCGCCAGTCGCAGACCTTTTCGTCGAACCGAACCGATCCCGGACCCGATTCCGCTCCGAAGCGGTGCGGGCAACCGGAATTCCGAAACCCCGAACCCGATGACGTCTCCGTCGAACGGCGCCCCGAGCGCACCCGACTGGCATGCACTGGCGGCCGACGAAACCGTCGAACGCCTGGCAACCGACGCCCGCGCCGGGCTGAGCGCCGAGCGAGCCGAGGCGCTGCTGGCTCGCCACGGCCCGAACCTGCTGCCCGCACCGCCGCGCCGGCCGGCCTGGCTGCGGCTCCTGAGCCAGTTCCACAACCTGCTGATCTACCTGATGCTGACCGCCGGCGCGATCACCGCCGTGCTCGGGCACTGGGTCGACACTGCGGTGCTGCTCACGGCCGTAGTCATCAACGCGATCATCGGCTTCATCCAGGAGGGTCGCGCCGAAACGGCGCTCGACGCGATCCGCCGGATGCTGTCGCTGCAGGCGACGGTCGTGCGCGACGGGCGCCGCCACCACCTGCCGGCCGAACGGCTGGTGCCCGGCGACATCGTCGTGCTGGCGTCCGGCGACAAGGTGCCGGCCGACCTGCGGCTGCTGTCGGTCAAGGGCCTGAAGGCCGACGAGTCGGTGCTGACCGGCGAATCGCTGCCGGTCGAGAAGACGGTCGAGCCGGTCGCCGCCGACAGCCAGATCGGCGACCGGCGCTGCATGATGTACTCGGGCACGCTGGTCGCCAGCGGCGTGGCGCGCGGCGTCGTCGTCGCGACCGGTCGCCACACCGAACTCGGGCGCATCAGCGCGATGCTCGGCGAAGCCGGAACGGCACCCACGCCGCTGCAGCGCCAGATCGACGACTTCAGTCGCTGGCTGGGCTTCGCGATCGTCGGAGGCGCGGCCGCCGCGTTCGCGGTCGGCGTGCTGTGGCGCGGGATCGCGCCGACCGACATGTTCATCATGGTCGTCGCGCTGGCCGCCTCGGCGATCCCGGAGGGGCTGCCGGCGATCATGACGATCACGCTGGCGCTCGGCGTTCGGCGCATGGCGCAGCGCAACGCGATCGTCCGGCACCTGCCCTCGGTCGAGTCGCTGGGTTCGGTCACCGTCATCTGCTCGGACAAGACCGGCACGCTGACCTGCAACGAGATGACGGTCCAGCGCGTCGTCACCGCCGGCCACGTCTACGAGGTCGAGGGCTCGGGCTACGCGCCCGAAGGCGGGTTCGCGACCGGCGGCCAGGTCGTCGCCGTCGACGACGGCCACGAGTTGCGGGAGGTCGCCCGCGCCGCCCTGCTGTGCAACGACTCGCAACTGCGCAAGGTCGACGGCGCCTGGCAGCTCGAAGGCGACCCGACCGAGGGCGCGCTGCTGACGCTGGCGCTGAAGGCCGGCATCGACCAGGATGCCGAGCGCAGCGCGATGCCGCGCGTCGACGTGATTCCGTTCGAATCCGAACACCGGTTCATGGCCACGCTGAACCACGACCACGCCGGCCATGGCTACATCTTCGTCAAGGGCGCCCCGGAAGTCGTGCTCGACATGTGCGAGACCCAGCGGGTCGCCGGGTTCGATCTGCCGCTCGATCACGACTACTGGCGCCGTGCCAGCACCGATCTGGCCGCGCGCGCCCTGCGGCTGCTGGCCGTCGCCGTGCGCCGCGTGCCGTCGGGCAAGAGCGAACTGGCCTTCGACGACCTGCGCTCGGGCTTCACGCTGCTCGCGCTGTTCGGCAGCATCGACCCGCCGCGCGAAGAGGCGAAGGAGGCGGTCGCGCAGTGCCAGTCGGCCGGCATCCGGATAAAGATGATCACCGGCGACCACGCCGAAACGGCGCGCGCGATCGGAGCGCAGCTCGGCATCGGCCTGGGCAAGCCGGCCTTGACCGGCGCCGAGATCGAACTGATGGACGACGCACAGCTGCGCCGGGTGGCGACCGAGATCGACGTCTTCGCGCGCGTCAGCCCCGAGCACAAGCTGCGGCTCGTCGAGGCGCTGCAGGCCGAAGGGCAGGTCGTCTCGATGACCGGCGACGGCGTCAACGACGCCCCGGCACTCGAGCGCGCCGACGTCGGCGTGGCGATGGGCGGCAAGGGCACCGAGGCGGCGAAGGAGGCCGCCGACATCGTGCTGACCGACGACAACTTCGCGACGATCAGCAACGCCGTGCGCGAGGGCCGCGGGATCTACGACAACATCCGCAAGTTCATCCTGTTCATGCTGCCGACCAACGGCGGCGAAGCGCTGGTCGTGCTCGCGGCGATCCTGTTCGCGCTGCCGCTGCCGCTGACGCCGGCGCAGGTGCTGTGGATCAACATGGCCACGGTCAGCACGCTCGGGCTGGCGCTGGCCTTCGAGGAAACCGAGAACGACGTGATGCGCCGTCCGCCGCGCGACCCGCGCGAGAAGCTGCTGACCGGCTTCTTCGTCTGGCGCGTGGCGATGGTCTCGGTGCTGATGATGATCGGCGCGCTCGGGCTGTTCCTGTGGGAACTGTCGCGCGGCTCGAGCATCGCGCTCGCGCAGACGGTGACCGTCAACGCCGTCGTCGTCGCCGAGATGTTCTATCTGGTCAACAGCCGCCGCATCTACGGCTCGGTGCTGTCCTTCGAAGGGCTGTTCGGTAATCGTCACGTGATCGCCGCGATCGTCGCCTGCGTCGCGCTGCAGCTTGCCTACACGCACACGGCGTTCTTCCACAGCGTGTTCCGCTCCACCGACCTCGGGCCGGCCGAATGGGGCCGGGTCGTGCTGGCAGGCGCCTTCGTCTTCTTCGTGGCCGAGATCGAGAAGGCGGCGATCCGGACCTTCGGCTGGGGGCCGTACAAGCGGTCGAAGGGTTCCCCGACGGGGGTGGGCATGGGGTCGGCGACTGCGGAAATGGCTCCGGCGACGAGCTCGCAGAACGGCGGCGCACGGGCACGGTGAGCGGGATCTGCCCTGCTGCTGCGACTACGGCTGCTGCTGCGACTGCGGCTGCGACTGCGGCTCGGCTGCGTGCCGGGCCGCACCGCACCGACCTACGCGCCCGGTCGCTACGAACCGGCACCGACAAGGAGACAGGCGATGGCAACGATCTTCGAGCGACTGTATGCCGGCGAACTGCCGTGCGCGCGCGTCTGGGAGGACGAGCACGTGTTCGCGTTCATGGACGCCGGCCAGGTCAACGACGGCCACGTGATCGTGGCCTCGGTCAAGCC
>JAAZBL010000292.1 GCA_012513825.1 Limnobacter sp.
GCGCGCCGACGGGCCGAGCGCGCTGCTGTTCACGCGCCAGGCCGTGCCCTTCGTGACTCGCTCCGAGCTTCAGACCGACGCGGTGGTCCGCGGCGGCTACGTGCTGCGCGACGCCGAAGAAGCAGTCGCCGTCATCATCGCCACCGGCTCCGAAGTCGGCTTGGCGCTCGACGCGCGCGAGTTGCTGGCCGCCGAGGGGGTTGCCGTGCGTGTCGTCTCGATGCCGGCCACCACGGTCTTCGACCGCCAGGACGAGAGCTGGCGCAAGGCCGTGCTGCCCGACGGGATGCCGCGCGTGGCCGTCGAAGCCGGCGTGCGCGACTTCTGGTGGAAGTACCGCTGCGACGCCGTCGTCGGCATCGACAGCTTCGGCGAATCGGCGCCCGCGCAGGCACTGTTCGAGTATTTCGGCCTGACCGCCGGGAAAGTCGCCGACGCGGTGCGCGAAGTGCTGCGCCAGCGCGCCTGAACCGCATCGCGAACGAACCCAGCCTCCCAATCCCACCCAGGAAGACAGCCATGACCATTCGAGTTGCAATCAACGGTTACGGCCGCATCGGCCGAAACATCCTGCGCGCCCACTACGAAGGCGGCAAGAAGCACCCGATCGAGATCGTCGCGATCAACGACCTCGGCGACGCGAAGATCAATGCGCATCTCACGCAGTACGACACCGCGCACGGACGCTTCCCGGGCACCGTCTCGGTCGACGGCGACTCGATCGTCGTCAACGGCGATCGCATCCGCGTTCTGTCGCAGCGCAACCCGGCCGAGCTGCCCTGGGGCGAGCTGAACGTCGACGTGGTGCTCGAATGCACCGGCTTCTTCACCAGCAAGGAAAAGGCATCCGCGCACCTGAAAGGCGGCGCGAAGAAGGTCATCATCTCGGCGCCCGGCGGCAAGGACGTCGATGCCACCGTCGTCTACGGCGTCAACCACGAGGTGCTGAAGGCCTCCGACACGGTCATCTCGAATGCCTCGTGCACGACCAACTGCCTGGCCCCGGTCGCCAAGGTGCTGCACGAGAAGATCGGCATCGAGAACGGCCTGATGACGACGATCCACGCCTACACGAACGACCAGGTGCTGACCGACGTCTATCACGAAGACCTGCGCCGCGCGCGCTCGGCCACGACGTCGATGATCCCGACCAAGACCGGCGCGGCCGCCGCCGTCGGCCTCGTGCTGCCCGAGCTGAACGGCCGGCTCGACGGCTATGCGATGCGCGTGCCGACGATCAACGTGTCGATCGTCGACCTGTCGTTCATCGCGTCGCGCGACACGAGCGTCGACGAAGTCAACTCGGTCATGAAGGCGGCCGCCGAAGGCCCGATGAAGGGCGTGCTCGCCTGGAGCGATGCGCCGCTGGTTTCGGTCGACTTCAACCACGATCCGGCCTCGAGCACCTTCGACGCGACGCTGACCAAGGTTTCGGGCCGGCTGGTCAAGGTCAACAGCTGGTACGACAACGAGTGGGGCTTCTCGAACCGGATGCTCGACACGACGGTGGCCCTGGTCAACGCGAAGTGACGACCGGCGCGCGCGGCGAACGGGGCCGGCACCTGCCGGCCGCCGAGGCCGCATCGCTGCTGCGTGCGATCGTCGCCGGCGAACTCGGGCTGCGGCCGACCGGCCGCCGCCCGTTCGTTTCGGTCGCCGTCGGCGAGTGGGGCGTCGTGGCCGGCGACGCCGAGATCGTGTTCTTCGTCGACAGCGCCAGCCTCGACCACGTCGTCCGCATCACGGCGGCCGATGGCCGGCAGGCCGGCTTCGGCGACTGGCTGCAGCACGACGGCGAAAACCCGCTCGAGCTGATCGACGACAGCGAGCGGCTCGAACTCGAACGGCTGCTGTACGCTCTTCACTGACGCGGCCCGGCGACCGCGACCGCTTCGCGCGAAGCAGTCCCGCGACCGGCTCCCGCGACCGCTTCGCGCGACCGCTTCGCGCGACCGCTACCGACTCCCACGAAACCAGGTGATCCCGATGCGATTCAAGCGACTCGACGAACTCGACCTGCGCGGCAAGCGCGTGTTCATCCGTGCCGACCTGAACGTTCCGCAGGACGACGCCGGCCGGATCACCGACGATACGCGCATCCGTGCGTCGTTGCCGGCGATCCGCAAGTGCCTCGACGCCGGCGCCGCCGTGATGCTGACCTCTCACCTGGGGCGTCCGACCGAAGGCGCGCTGAAACCCGAGGACTCGCTGGCGCCGGTCGGCAAGCGGCTGGGCGAGCTGCTCGGACGCGAGGTGCCGCTGGTCGCCGACTGGGTCGACGGCGGTTTCGAGGTCGCGCCGGGCGAGCTCGTGCTGCTCGAGAACTGCCGCGGCAACAAGGGCGAGAAGAAGAACGACGAGTCGCTGGCGCGCCGGATGGCGCAGCTTTGCGACGTCTACGTCAACGACGCGTTCGGCACCGCACACCGCGCCGAGGCCACGACCGAGGGGATCGCGCGCTTCGCGCCGGTCGCCTGCGCCGGACCGCTGCTCGCGGCCGAACTCGACGCGCTCGGGCGCGCGCTGGGCGACCCGAAGCGTCCGCTGGTCGCGATCGTCGCCGGGTCGAAGGTCTCGACCAAGCTCACGATCCTGAAGTCGCTGGCCGACCGCGTCGACCGCCTGATCGTCGGCGGCGGCATCGCGAACACGTTCATGCTGGCTTCGGGCCTGCCGATCGGCAAGTCGCTGGCCGAGCACGATCTGGCCGACGAGGCGAAGGCGATCATCGACCTGATGGCCGCGCGCGGCGCGCAGGTGCCGATCCCGGTCGACGTCGTCTGCGCGAAATCCTTCGCCGCCGATGCGCCCGCCACCGTCAAGGCGGCGACCGAAGTCGCCGACGACGACCTGATCCTCGACATCGGCCCGCGCACCGCCGCGGCGCTCGCCGAAGAACTGAAGCAGGCCGGCACGATCGTCTGGAACGGTCCGGTCGGCGTCTTCGAATTCGACGCCTTCGCCGGCGGCACGCGCGCGATCGCCGAAGCGATCGCCGAGTCGCCGGCTTTCTCGATCGCCGGCGGCGGCGACACGCTGGCCGCGATTGCGAAGTTCGGCGTCGGCGACCGCGTCGACTACATCTCCACCGGCGGCGGCGCGTTCCTCGAATTCCTCGAAGGCAAGACCTTGCCGGCGGTTCAGGCGCTCGAAGCGCGCGCCTGAATCGCGCCGTCGGCGCGTGTCCCCGCCCGGGTGCCTCCGCCCGGGTGCCTCCGCGCGGGTGCCTCCGC
>JAAZBL010000032.1 GCA_012513825.1 Limnobacter sp.
GCCGGCGCATTGGCAAGCCGCGTGCTACCGAAAGAAATTTCGCGGGACCCGCTCGTTGGCGCGAAGCGCCTTACGAGGCGGGTCCGGAATTTCGAGGTAGACGCGGGAACCCCTCGCCGAAGGCGAGGGGCGCAGCCACGCGCCGGCGACAGGCCCCCGCTGCGCTGCGTCCGTCCGCACGATACCGACGCAGGACGCGTGTCGGCGTCCGTCCGCGCCGCACCGACGCAGGACGCGCGTCAGCGGAAGAAAAGCAGCCGGGTCACGTAGGTATGCTCGGCTTCGGCCGCCATCAGTGCGACGAGCACCAGCAGGCACAGCGGAGGCACGAGGATCGCGTAGATCAGGGACAGGCGCTCCCAGGCCATGTGCATGAACACCGCGACGATCAGGCCGGCCTTCAGCAGCATCAGCACGACGATCAGCGACCAGCGCAGCAGCCCCTGGAATTGCACGTAGTCGACCAGGTAGGACAGTGCGCTGAGGACGAAGAGCAGCAGCCAGATCTTCAGGTACAGGCCGATCGGATGCTGCTGGCCCGAAGGCGCATGTCCGGCGGAAGTCGTGTCCATCGCCGCCTCACCACAGATAGAACAACGCGAAGATGAAGACCCAAACCAGGTCGACGAAGTGCCAGTACAGGCCGGCGATCTCGACCTGCTGATAGTTGCCGCTGCGCTCGTAGCGCCCGCGCAGCACGCGCAGCGCGACGATCAGCAGGTAGACGACGCCGGCCGACACGTGAAGCCCGTGAAAGCCGGTGATCATGAAGAAGGTCGAGCCGAACTGCGCCGCGCCCATCGGGTTGCCCCACGGGCGCACGCCTTCTTCGACGATCAGCTTCGTCCACTCGAAAGCCTGCATGCCGACGAAGACCGCGCCGAGCGCTGCGGTGACCAGCATCAGCAGCGCGGCGCGGCGCCGGTTGCGCTGATACGCGAAGCTGACCGCCATGGCCATCGTGCCGCTGCTGGTGATCAGCACGAAGGTCATGATCGCGATCAGCAGCAGCGGCACGTGAACGCCGGCCACGGTCAACGCGAAGACTTCGCTCGGGTTCGGCCAGGGCACCGTCGTCGACATCCTGACCGTCATGTAGCCGGTCAGGAACGAGCCGAAGACGAAGGTGTCGCTGAGCAGGAAGATCCACATCATCGCCTTGCCCCACGACACGCCGAAGGCCTGGCGGTCGGAGGACCAGTCGGCGATCAGTCCGCGCCAGCCTGCCGGCGGCACGCGGTCGCTGCTTCGATGGGTGACGGTCGCGCTCATGCCGTGCCACACAGGTAACGAACGAAATCCGGAGACAACCAGCCGATCGCCGCATACAGCGCGATCCAGACGGCCAGAAGGAAGTGCCAGTACCGCGCGCACAGCGCGACGCGCCAGGCATCCGCGCCGGCATCCGCGCGCGCCGGATCGCCGGCCGCCGGATCGCCGGGCGCCGGATCGCCGGCCGCCGGATCGCCGGCCGCCGGATCGCCGCGTACCGGGTCGCCGCGGGACGCGTGCGTGCCGAAGCCGTGCCGCAGCCGCCGGTCGACGATCATCCAGGCGACCAGGCCGCCGGCGACGTGCAGCCCGTGCATCGCCGTCAGCAGGTAGAAGAAGCTGGCGGCCGGGTTGCCCGACACCGAAACCTGGCGCGACGACATTTCCTGCCATGCCCAGAGCTGCACGGCGAGGAAGGCGAGGGCGAGCGCGCCGGCGGCGAGCCACGAGCTGCGCGCGACCGGATCGGGCGGCAGCGCCGCAGCGGTCGCCGCGACGAGGCCGCGACCGGCCCGCTGCATCAGCACGCTGCCGACGACCAGCAGCGCGGTGCTCAGCCACAGTTGCCGCGGCAGCGCGATCGTGACCCAGTCGCTGCCGTTCATCCGCAATGCGAACGCGAGCAGGAACAGCGAGAACAGCGAGGTCGCGACGCCGATGAACACCCACAGCCCGACGTCGGCCGATCTCGTCGGCTCCGGCAGCGCGTGCGGCCGCGTTTGCGGGTCGTCCGGTCCGCCGCGATCGCCGCGATCGGTTCGATCGGTCCGATCGGTTCGATCGCCGCGCTCGTCGTCGACGAACCGCGCCGCGCCGGTGCGACCGGCTGGAACGCCTCCACGCAACAGGGCGGCTCGGGTGCTCATGTCATGACCCCTGTCCGTCTCGTCCAGTTCGTTCCGATCGACGTGACCGCGTTCGCGTTCATGTCACGGCGCGGTCCGTGCTGCGCTCGGTCTCGGACGCTTCGGCCAGCGAACCGGGCGGCGCGTTCTGCGCGACGAAATCGAGCGGCGCACCCGGCACGTCGTACGCGTAGGCGCCGCGGTAGACGACCGGCCGCTGCGGCCCCCAGTTGCCGTGACCCGGCGGCGTCGTCGGCGTCTGCCATTCGAGCGAGGCGGCGCGCCACGGGTTCGGATCGGCGCGACGCCCGTAGCGCAGGCTCCAGGCGAGATTGAAGACGAACAGCAACTGGGCGGTGCCCACGAACAGCGCGATCGCGCTGATCCAACCGTTCAGCGCATGCGCGGAGCCGGGGATGAACTCGTACTGGCCGAACTCGTAATAGCGCCGAGGCATTCCGAGCAGGCCGAGGTAGTGCATCGGAAAGAAGATCGCGTAGGTGCCGAGGAACGTGATCCAGAAGTGCAGCTTGCCGATCCGGTCGTCGAGCATGCGTCCGGTGATCTTCGGGTACCAGTGGTAGATGCCGCCGAAGACGACGAGGATCGGCGCCACGCCCATCACCATGTGGAAGTGCGCGACGACGAAATACGAGTTCGACAACGGGATGTCGACGCTGACGTTGCCGAGGAACAGCCCGGTCAGTCCGCCGATCAGGAAGGTGCTCAGGAACGCGAGCGCGAACAGCATCGGAACCGTCAGGTGGATGTCGCCGCGCCACAGCGTCAGCACCCAGTTGTAGACCTTGATCGCGGTCGGCACCGCGATGATCAGCGTCGTCGTCGCGAAGAAGAAGCCGAAATACGGGTTCATGCCGCTGACGAACATGTGGTGCGCCCAGACGACGAAGCTCAGCACGCCGATGACCAGGATCGCCCAGACCATCGTCCGGTAGCCGAAGATGCTCTTGCGCGCGTGCACGCTGATCAGGTCCGACACGATTCCGAATGCCGGCAGCGCGACGATGTAGACCTCGGGGTGGCCGAAGAACCAGAACAGATGCTGGAACAGCAGCGGGCTGCCGCCCTGGTAGTCGGTCAACTGGCCCAGCGAGATCATCGCCGGCATGAAGAAGCTCGTGCCCAGCGTTCGATCGAGCAGCATCATGATCGCGCTGACGAACAGCGCCGGGAACGCGAGCAGCGCCAGGATCGTCGCGGTGAAGATGCCCCAGACCGTCAGCGGCATGCGCAGCAGCGTCATGCCCTCGGTGCGGGCCTGCAGCACCGTCGTCACGTAGTTCAACCCGCCCATCGTCGCTGCGACGATGAAGATCCCGAGCGAGACCAGCATCAGCACGATGCCCCAGTCGCGCCCCGGCGTTCCCGGCGAGATCGCCTGCGGCGGATACAGCGTCCAGCCGGCGCCGGTCGGCCCGTCCGGCGCGAAGAAGCTGGCCAGCAGCACGATCACCGACAGCAGGTAGACCCAGAAGCTGAGCATGTTCAGGTACGGGAACACCATGTCGCGCGCACCGATCATCAGCGGGATCATGTAGTTGCCGAAGCCGCCGAGGAAAAGCGCGGTCAGCAGGTAGATCACCATGATCATTCCGTGCATCGTCACGAACTGGTAGTAGCGCTCGGGATCGATGAATTCGAAGGCGCCCGGGAAACCGAGCTGGATGCGCATCAGGTTCGACAGCAGCACACCGATCAGCCCGACCGCGATCGCGGTGACCGTGTACTGGATCGCGATCACCTTGTGGTCCTGGCTCCAGACGTAACGGGTCCAGAAGCCGCGCGGACCGTGCTCGTCGGCGTGCGCTTCGTCGTCGCCGCCGTGCATCGCGCCGACCGGGTGCAGCAGTTCAGTGCTTGCCATCGCCTCCTCCGAGAGAGCGCAGGTACGCGAGCAATGCCTCGGTCTCGTCTTCGGTCAGTTCCGACGGCGGCATCAGCGGCGGGTAGCCCTTGACGATCTGCGCGTTCGGCTCGGCGATCGAGCGACGCAGGTAGTCGTCGTCGACGCGCGCGGCCGAACCGTCGGCGAGTTCCGTCCGGCCTCCGTACAGGCCCTTCCAGCTCGGTCCGATGATCCGGCTCCCGTCGACCGAGTGGCAGCCGAGGCAGCCCTTGGCCTGCGCGATCGCCTTGCCGCGGGCGGGCGCGGAGTCGGCGTCTGCCGATGCGGCTCCGGCGTCGGACGCGCTCTCGCCGCCGGCCGGCGCGGTCGCGGCGGCGAAGGTCGGCTGCTCCCGCAACCAGGCGTCGAAGGCCGCCGGCTCCTCGACGACGACGACACCGCGCATGTTGAAGTGTCCGATGCCGCAGAGCTGCGCACACAGGATCTCGTAGCGCCCCGCTTCGGTCGGCGTGAACCAGAAGCTCGTGACCATGCCCGGAACGATGTTCATCCGTGCGCGGAACTGCGGCACGTAGAAGTCGTGCAGCACGTCGTGCGAGCGCAGCAGCATCCGGACCGGCCTGCCGAGCGGCAGGTGCAGTTCGTGGCTGACCACGAGCCGGTCGTCGTGCGCTTCGGGGTCGGCGGGGTCGACGCCGAACGGATTGTCGGGCGCGACGAATCGCACGTCGCTGCCGCCGAGGCGACCCGAGTCCCCGGGGAAGCGGAAGCGCCATTGCCACTGCTGGCTGAGCGCCTCGACGGTCATCGCGTCGGCCGGCGGGCGGATGTACTCCGCGTAGACCGCCAGGCCCGGCGCGAGCAGTGCGACGATGCCGACCGTCGTGCCGACGATCAACCAGCGCTCGAGCCGACTGTCGTCGGCCTCGCCGCGCGCACGCCGGCGGGCGCCCGGGCGATGGCGGAACCGCAGGATCGCGAAGACGATGAACAGGTTGATCGCGACGAAAAACACGCCGGTGATCACGAAGGTGATCAGCAGGGTGTCGTCCATCGCCTGCCAGTTCGAGGCAAGCGGCGTCGCATGCCAGGGACTGACGAAGTGGAACAGCAGCGACGCGGCAACGATCGCAACGAGTGCGACTGCCATCGCCATGTCTTTGACCTCCGTTTCGCCGGCAGCCGCCGGGGGTGCCTGTCGGGCCGCCGCGAGGGGGCGGCCCGGTCCGGAGAGACGGCCGGTTCAGTGCTGCCAGCGTGCGCGCGGGCCGCGCCGCAGCACCCAGTACAAGCCGGCGGTGACCATGCCGAAGACGAGGTGCGCGAGTATCGTCGAGCCGCCCCGCATCGCGGTCATCCACGGGAAGAACCGCGTCATCAGGTGGAAATCGACGAAGTACAGCAGCAGGCCGATCACTGCCCCGGCAGCGAGCGCGACGGCGAGGGCGCCGTCCAGACGCAGGCGGGCGAGCAGGAAACCGGTCAGGAAGCCGAAACCGATGCCGAGTGCGTAGTGCGTAGCCAGCGCGGCAAGGCCGACGCCGAAACTCGAACTCGTGTACTCGAGCACGTGCGGACCGACCAGGATCGCCGCGATCCGGTGGGAGACGTCCCAGACGTTCGCGCCGGTGGCCCCGGCCCATAGCAGTTCGAGGACCATCAATACGGCGCCTGCCGCGAATCCGGAGACCGCCGCGGCGGCCCAGTCGGGTTCGCGGCGGGCCCAGCGGACCCCATCGAGGTGCAGTTCCATGGGAAGCCTCCTCGTGACCGATGCTTCGCTGGTTTTTCTACTCCTGATCGGCGGCGCCCGCAAGGGAAATGCGTGAAATCCCCCGCTCGGCACGCTCGGGGGCAGCGTCGTCTCCCGTTGCGGCGCGCGCTTCGCGTTCGAGCAGCACGCGCTTGCGGCTGACGCCCCAGCGGTAGCCCGACAGCGCACCGTCGCTTCGCAGCACGCGGTGGCAGGGTACGACGACCGCAAGCGGGTTGGCCGCGATCGCCGCGCCGACGGCGCGCGAGGACGTCGGCGCGCCGATGCGCCTGGCGATCTCGGCATAGTTGGTGGTCGTGCCCTTCGGGATCGCGAGCAGCGCGTCCCAGACCTTGCGCTGGAAGGGCGTGCCGTGCAGTTCGAGCGGTGCGGCCAGCGTCTGCGACGGATCGTCGACGCAGCGGCGGACCTGTTCGAAGCGGGAATTCCCGGCTGCAGGGCATTCGCGCAGCTCGGCGCGGCGGAAACGGCGCTGCAGGTCGGCGACCAGCGCCTCGCGCGCGTCGTCGATCAGGATCGCGCAGATGCCGCGTTCGCCGACAGCGACGAGCAGCAGGCCGAGCGAGCATTCGCCGATCGTGTAGCGCAGGACCGGATGGGTTTGCATGGCTCGGTTATCGTAGCCGAGCTTGCGGCACCCCTGACGGCCGCGTCACTATCGAACGAGGCATGCAACCGATGAAGATCGCGACCTTCAACGTCAACGGCATCAATGCGCGACTGCCGCGCCTGCTCGAATGGCTGGCCGAGTCCGAACCGGACGTCGTCTGCCTGCAGGAACTCAAGTGCGTCGATGCCGTGTTCCCGGAAGCGGCGATCGCAGAGGCCGGCTACCGGGCGATCTGGCACGGGCAGAAGGGCTTCAACGGCGTGGCGATCCTCTCGCGAGGCGCGGCGCCGGTCGAGACCCGTCGCGGCCTCGACGGCGATCCGACCGACGAGCAGTCGCGCTACCTCGAAGCCGCGGTCGACGGCCTCGTCGTCGCGTCGATCTACCTGCCCAACGGCAACCCGCAGCCCGGCCCGAAGTTCGACTACAAGCTGTCCTGGTTCGACCGGCTGATCGCGAGAGCCGAGCAACTGCTCGACGCGGGCGTCCCGGTCGTTCTGGCCGGCGACTACAACGTCGTGCCGACCGACGAGGTCGGCGACATCTACTCGCCGGTGTCCTGGAAGAAGGACGCGCTGCTGCAGCCCGAGAGCCGGGCCGCGTACCGGCGGCTGCTCGACGCCGGCTGGACCGACGCCATCCGCAGCCTGCACCCCGATGCGCCGATGTACACGTACTGGGACTACTTCCGAAACCGCTGGGAGCGTAATTCGGGCCTGCGCATCGACCATCTGCTGCTGAACCGCGAGGCCGCGGCGCGGCTCGTCGAGGCCGGAGTGGATCGCGAGGTGCGCGGGCGCGAGAAGGCCAGCGACCATGCGCCTGCCTGGGTCGTGCTGCGCGACTGATCGCCAGGCAGCCTCGTAGCCGGCGCGCCGCAGGCGGACTTCCGGCTAGGGGCCCGTCGCCCGGCCCCGACGGCCGGCCGGGCTCGCGGGGTCATCGATTCACGGATCGAGCTCGGGCAGCCGCTCGAGCGCGCGGTAGAGCAGCGAGAAATCCGGCGCCGTCTCCTCGAACAGCTGGTCGAAGGAGTCGACGACGAAGTAGACCTTCTGGAAGTCGTCGATCAGGTAGCGCGTCTGCATGACCCGGATCAGGTCGAAGCGCTCGCGCTGCGCGTCGGGCGACTCGACCGCGTGCCGCAACTCGCCGGGCGAGGACAGGATGCCGGCACCGTAGGCGCGTACGCCGTCCGGGTCGGCGACGAGGCCGAACTCGATCGTGTACCAGTAGAGCCGGGCCAGGTACTTCAGTGCGTCGAGCCGCTTCGCCTTCAGGCCGCCGAGGCCGTAGGCCTGCAGGTAGTCGGCGATCCGCGAATCGAACAGCAGCGGCACATGGCCGAAGAAGTCGTGGAAGATGTCCGGCTCGACGATGTAGTCGAACTCCTCGGGTGCGCGGATCCAGACGGTCACCGGAAAGCGCCGCGCTGCCAGATGGCCGAAGAAGACCTCGTCGGGCAGCAGCCCGGGCACCGGCACGAGCTGCCAGTTCGTGGCTACTGCAAGTTGCTCGTTGACGACGTCGAAGCGCGGAATCGCGTCGGCGAAATCGAGCCGGGCCAGCGCCGACGCGAACGCGGCGCAGGCCCGCCCGGGCAGCAGCTCGTGCTGGCGCCGATACAGGCGTCGCCAGATGTCCTGTTGCTGCGGCGTGTACAGCGCGTAGTCCTGCTCGACCGTGTAGTCGTCGCGCATGTTCGAGTAGTCACCGCGCAGCCCATGCTGCGATCGCGACGCCACGGTCGCCAGGAATTCGGCGCGGGCATCGGGTTGGGGCGCGGTGTTGCGAGGCGTGTCCATCCGCGGCTCCTCGTTTCCGCCAGTCGTCCCGGCGATTCTGCCGGAGCCGCGGCCGGCCCGCACGGGCCGCTGCCACGAGGGCAGGGGTATACGGGGCGACTGGCTCTCGCGGTTCGGGGCCGGCGGTTACGCTGCCGCAGGCGGGAATCCCATGTAGGATGAAACCCCCATTTCGGCGAGACTTGCCTGTGAGCTCCGAGCCCCCTGTCGTGAATCCGCTGCGCGGCATACGGGTCAGCCTGTTCCTGATGGCGGCCGTCGCCGTCGGCGCGGCGCTGTGGTTCGGCAAGCAGTTGTTCCTGCCGATCGTGCTGGCCGTGCTGCTGACGCTGCTGCTGACCCCGGCCGTCGACTTCGCCGAACGCTTCTGGATGCCTCGCTGGCTGGGATCGCTGATCGTCGTCGTCGCGCTGCTGGCCGGCGCGGCCGCCGCCGCCACGCAACTGGCCGCACCCGCGCAGCAATGGCTGAACCCGAAGTCCACCGAGTTCCGCAAGCTCGAAAGCCGGATCCGCGAGCTGCTCGCGCCGCTGAGCGATCTGCAGGGGGCGCAGGAGCGGATGGCCGGCGTCGCCGACGGTGACGGTGCCGGCAGCAGGAAGCGCGAGGTGGTCGTCGAACGTGCCGGTTCGCTGAGCGTGCTGCGCAGCGCCCAGCCGCTGATGGCCGGCGTGGTCTCGACCGTCGTGCTGCTGTACTTCCTGCTGGCTTCGGGCGACCTGTTCCTGCGCAAGCTGATTCGCGTGCTGCCGACGCTCGAAGACAAGAAGCGGGCGGTCGGGATCGCGCGAACGATCCAGGTCGAGATCGGGCGTTATTTCCTGACGATTGCGACGATCAACGTCGGGCTGGCCGTCGTCACCGCCGGTGTGCTGACGGCGCTCGGCATGCCGTCGGCGGTCTTCTGGGGCGTGCTGGTCGGACTCCTGAACTTCGTTCCGTACGCAGGGCCCGGCGCCTCGCTCGTGCTGCTGACCGCCGGTGCGCTGATCAGCATGGACGACTGGGTGTCGATCAGCGCGGTTCCGCTCAGCTATTTCGTGCTGACCCTGATCGAAGGCCAGTTCCTGCAGCCCCTGCTCGTCGGTCGACGCCTGCGGTTGAACGTCGTCGTGACCTTCCTCAGCATCGTGTTCTGGGGATGGTTGTGGGGGCTCGGTGGCATCATCGTCGCGGTGCCGATCCTCGTCGTGCTGAAGATCTGCGCCGACCATGTCGAAACCGAGCCGATGAACGCGATCGGCGAACTCGTCTCGCAGTAGCCTCGCAGTGGCCGCAGCGCCGTCGGGCGCCGCCGGCCGAACCGGACCCGACCCATGAACCCGATTCTCGAACCCGCCGGCGAAGTGCCGCGCATCGACGTGATCTCCGACGTCGTCTGCCCCTGGTGCTACGTCGGCAAGCGCCAGCTCGAATCGGCGCTGGCCCGTTGGCGCGCCGACCATCCCGAGGGGCCGCAGCCGCAGGTGCGCTGGCACCCGTTCCAGCTCAATCCGGAGCTCCCCGAATCCGGCATGGCGCGCGCCGACTACATGAAGGCGAAGTTCGGCAGCAGCGATCCGGGCGCGATCTACGAGCGGGTCAATGCTGCTGCGCAGCGCGTCGGGCTCGAACTGAGGCTCGAGCGGATCGCGCGCCAGCCGAACACGCTGCGAGCCCATGCGCTGATCTCCCGCGCCGCGACGGACTCGGGGGCCGGGTCTGCCGACAACGATCGAGACGCGCAGCAGGCGCTCGTCGAGTCGCTGTTTCGCGGCTACTTCGTCGAAGGGGCCGACCTGACCGATCGCGAAACCCTGGTCGGCCTGGCCGTAGCCGCCGGCATGCCCGAGGCCGGCGCCCGCGATGCGCTCGACGACACGGCGCTGCTCGAACGGGCCGCGCAGGCGGATTCGGAAGCGCGCCGGCTCGGGGTCAGCGGCGTGCCGTTCTTCGTCGTCGACGGCCGGGTGGCGGTCAGCGGCGCGCAGGGGGCGGACGCGCTGCTGGCGGCGATCGCCCAGGCGCGCGACGCGTCGGCATAGCCCGCGAACGCGTCTGCGCAGCCCGCGGGCGCGCCGGCTTGGTCCGCGGGCGCGCTGGCGTAATCCGCCGACGCCGCATAGACCCCGGCGTCGGCGGACAAACCGTGGCCGCGCGCGAGGCGCTCGTCAGCCCCCGTCCGACCTGGGCCCGCGCTGGCGCGCAGCGGCCAGCTCCCGCGAACTGTCCTGATCGGAGGCGGCCAGCGTCTCGGCCGGGTTCGGCGACGCGTGCTCGGCCGAGGGTGGGTTCGGGCTCGGCGGCGGATTCGGGAAGTCGGCCAGCGGGCCGAGCTTCATCGCGTCGCGCTGGAACAGCGGCTTGCTGTGGACGTACGCGTAGAGCAGTCGACCGAGCGCAGCGAGCGAATCGATGTGCGTCCGTTCGTAGCCGTGCGAGGCATCGAGCGCGAAGCAGACCAGCGCCGTGCGGATGTCGTTGCCGGCCTCCAGCGCCGAGGCGGCGTCGCTTCGGTAGTAGCGGAAGACGTCGCGGCTGTGTTCGATGCCCTGTTCGCGGCACAGCCCGATCAGGTGGCGCGTCAGGTGCCAGTCGAACGGACCCGACGAATCCTGCATCGCGATCGTGACCCCGTATTCGGCGGTGTTCTGCCCCGGCGCGATGGTGCCGTTGTCGATCGACACGAGTTCGGCGACGTCGCCGTGCAGGATGTGCGACGCGCCGACGCCGACCTCCTCGGAGATCGTGAACAGCAGGTGGCAATCGACCGGCAGCGCCATCCCGTTCTCGACGGTGGCCTTGGCGACGGCGAGCAGCGTGGCGACGCCGGCCTTGTCGTCGAGGTGGCGCGAGCAGACGAAGCCGTTGTCGGTGAACTCCTGGCGCGAGTCCACCGAGATCGTGTCGCCGATGTTGATGCCCAGCCGCAGCAGATCGTCGAGGCTGTGGCTGTGCTCGTCGAGGCGCAGCTCGACGTTGGCCCAGGCGACCGGCTGCGTGTCGATCTCCTGGTTGTACGTGTGGCCCGAGGCCTTCAGCGGCAGGATCGTCCCGCGAAAGCGCCGGCCGTCGTCGCTGTGCACCGTGCATCGCGCTCCTTCGGCGAAGCGCGACGACCAGAACCCGATCGGCACGACTTCGAGCCGGCCATTGGGCTTCAGTTGCTTGACCATCGCCCCGAGCGTGTCCAGGTGCGCGACGATCGCGCGATCGGGGCTGTGCCGCGCGCCTTCGAGGTCGGCGCGGATCGCGCCGCGTCGCGTCAGGCTGTACGGAATGCCGAGCTTGTCGAGTTCGGCGCTGACCTGGACCACGATCTCGTCGGTCATCCCCGACGGGCTCGGAATCGCCAGCAGCCGCGCGAGCATGTCGAGCAGGTAGGCGCGGTCGATCGGGTCGTGCACGGGCTGCTCGCGCGCCGCGACTTCGCGCAGGTCCTGCACCTGCCGTTGCCGGTCGGCAACGCCCGGATGGCCGGCCGCCTCGGCCAGAGAAGCTGTGCGTCGCGTCATGCCTCGGTTCTCGTCTGCGGGAACAGCAGGTCGACGAAGCGTTCGGCGGTCGGCTGCGGTTCGTGGTTCGCGAGGCCCGGCCGTTCGTTGGCCTCGATGATCGCGTATTCGGTGCCGCCGACGTCGGGCACCATCAGGTCGAGGCCGACGACCGGGATGTCGAGCGCGCGCGAGGCCTGCGTCGCGACCTCGGCGAGCTTCGGGTGCAGGTTCGCCGTCACGTCGTGGATCGTGCCGCCGGTATGCAGGTTGGCCGTCTTGCGCACGGCCAGCGTCTGCCCGGCCGGCAGCACGTCGTCCAGCCGCCAGCCGGCCGCACGCACGCAGCGCTCGGTTTCGTCGTCGAGCGGGATCGAGCTCTCGCCGCTCGTGGCCGCTTCGCGCCGCCGGCTCTGCTTGGCGATCAGCGTGCGCAGGTCGCTTTCGCCGTCGCCGGTCACCTCGGCCGGCTTGCGGATCGCCGCGGCGACGACCTGGTGGTCGATGACGATGATGCGCAGGTCCTCGCCCTCGACCAGCTCCTCGACCAGCACGTCGTCGCTGTAGCGGCGCGCCGCTTCGATCGCCGCCTTGACTTCGGCCATGTCGCGCAGGTCGACGCTGACGCCGCGCCCCTGTTCGCCGCGCGCCGGCTTGACGACGACGCGGCCGTGGCGTTCGACGAAGGCCTGCAGCTCGCGCTCGTCGCCGACCAGGATCTGCTCGGGCATGCGCAGGCCGGCCTCGGTGAGCAGCTTGCGGGTCACGCGCTTGTCGTCGCAGCGGCTCATCGCGACCGCGCTGGTCAGCTCCGACAAGGACTCGCGACAGGTGATCGAGCGTCCGCCGTGCGTGAGGCGGAAGTATCCGTTCTCCGAATCGATCAGCTCGACGGCGATGCCGCGGCGACGCGCCTCGTCGACGAGGATCCGGCCGTAGATGTTCAGCCGGTCGTACTGCTCGGGTCCGACGAACAGCTTCTCGTTGATCGTGTTCTTGTTCTTCAGGCAGTAGACGGGCACGCGTTCGAAGCCGAGCTTTTCGTACAGCGCGATCGCCTCGTTGTTGTCGTGCATGACCGACAGGTCGAGGTAGTTGCGCCCGGCCTCGCGAAAGCGCTGCGCGACGGCGCGCACGAGCGCCTCGCCGATCCCGGGGCGCGTGCAGTGCGGATCGACGGCGAGCGACCAGAGGCTCGAGCCTCCTTCGGGATCGTTGCAGCCGGCGACGTGATCGACGGCGGTGACGGCCGCGCAGACCATCCCGCGGTCCTCGTCTTCGGCGACCAGCAGCGTGACCGCGGCGTTCTGCGGCAGCTCGGCGACGAAGCCTTCGCGCACCGGCACCATCCCGCGCGTCAAGTAGATGCGGTTGATTTCGGCTTCGTCGTCGGCGCGCGCCTCGCGGATGCGCACGCCCTGCGGCAGGTTCGGCTCGGTCGACCCGTTCTGCAGCGCGAGCCGGAACGTGTGCGAGGGGTCGAGGAACAGGTACTGCGGAGCCAGCGCGATCACGACGTGCGGGTCGCGAACGTACAGCGCGACGTCGCGCCGGCCGGGCGCCTCGCGGCGGATCTCCTCGGCGAGCCGTTCGGCCGTCGGATAGGTGTGCGCGAAGATCAGGCGGCCCCAGCCGCAATCGACCGAGGATTCGTCCTGCAACTGTTCGGCGTCGGCCTCGGGCAGGTTGCCCCAATGGCGCAGCGAAGCGGTATGCGACGGGTCCATCGGGTCGTGCGCATCGGATCTCGTCATCGTGTTCATCATCCGGGTAAGTCTCCTGAATCGTGTCCTGCGATCGCGGCCGGCCGCCAGCCTTCGTCTCGCGTCGTCAGACGCCGTGCTGTTGCAGCCACATTTCGAGCAGCGCGAGCTGCCACAGCCGCGAGCCGCGCAGCGGCGTCAGGTGCGCCGCCGGCGACGCGAGCAGCGCCTCGACGGTATCGCGCCGGAACACCCCGCGTTCGCGCGCCGCGCGGCTGTCGAGCGTGTCGCGCACCAGGTCGAGGACGGGGCCGTCGATGTGCTTGAGGATCGGCACCGGGAAGTATCCCTTGGGCCGATCGACGACCTCGCGCGGCAGCAGCCGGCGTCCGATCGCCTTCAGCACGCCCTTGCCGTTGTCGCCGAGCTTGTCCTCGATCGGCAGGCGGCCGGCCAGTTCGACCAGCTCGTGGTCGAGGAAGGGCACGCGGGCCTCCAGCCCCCAGGCCATCGTCATGTTGTCGACGCGCTTGACCGGGTCGTCGGCGAGCATCACCGTCGTATCGAGCTGCAGCGCCTTCTCGACGGCACTGCCGCCGTTCGACGACGCGAACGCGCGCTCGACGTAGGCGCGGCTGACGTCGTCGATGGCGAAGGCATCCTCGACGGTGCGCAGGTAGCCTTCGTGGTCGCTGTCGAAGAAGGCGGCCGCGTAGTCGCCGACCGGGTCGCTGCTGTCGACGAGCTTCGGGTACCAGTGATAGCCGGCGAACACCTCGTCGGCGCCCTGGCCGCTCTGCACGACCTTCAGGTGCCGGGCGACTTCGCGCGACAGCAGGTAGAACGCGACGTTGTCGTAGCTGACCATCGGCTCGCTCATCGCGGCGATCGTGCCGGGCAGCGCGTCCATCAGCTCCGAGGTCGGAATCCGGATCTGCTGGTGACGGGTTTCGAAGCGCCTTGCGATCATGTCCGAGTACAGGAACTCGTCGCCCTTCTCGCCGCCGGCCTCCTCGAAGCCGATCGAGAAGGTGCGCAGCTCGCTCTGGCCCAGTTCGGACAGCAGCGCCACGATCAGGCTCGAGTCGACGCCACCCGACAGCAGCACGCCGACCGGCACGTCGGAGACCATCCGACGCTTGACGGCCGTGCGCAGCGCATCCTCGACGAGGCGTTCGCGTTCCTGCGCGCCGAGCCTGCCCAGCTCCGGGTCCGCCTTCACCTGGAGTTGCCAGTAGGTCTCGCGGTCGCAGCGCCCGTCGGGCTCCCAGGTCGCGACGGTCGCCGGCGGCAGCTTGCGGATGCCGGCCAGGATCGTGTGCGGCGGCGGCACGACCGCGTGCCAGCTCAGGTAGTGGTGCAGCGCGACCGGGTCGATCGACGTGTCGACGTCGCCGGCGGCCAGCAGGGCCGGCAGCGACGACGCGAAGCGCAGCCGTCCGGCCTGTTCGGCCAGGTACAGCGGCTTGATCCCGAAGCGGTCGCGCGCCAGCGTCAGCCGGCCGCTGTCGCGCTCGACGACGGCGAACGCGAACATCCCCTGGAACCGCTCGACGCAGCGACGCCCCCAGGCGTGAAAGCTCTTGAGCACCACTTCCGTGTCGCCGTCGGAGAAGAAGCGGTAGTCGAGGGCTTCCAGCTCGCGCCGGAGATCGCGATAGTTGTAGATGCAGCCGTTGAAGACGATGGCGAGCCCGAGCGCCGGATCGACCATCGGCTGCTGCGCGTGCTCGGACAGGTCGATGATGCGCAGCCGGCGATGGGCGAGCGCAAAGCGGCCCTGGTGGATCGCGCCGGCGCCGTCGGGGCCGCGCGCCGACATGGTTTCGCCCATCCGGGCAACCGCGCCGAAATCGGCGAGCGAGGAATCGAAGCGGGCTTCACCCGCGAATCCGCACATGAGTTTACGACCTCCTGTGTCGTGGGTGGAGCACCGGCCGCGCGAGCGAACCGCCAATCCAAGGGTAAAGCAATCGACGTGCCTGCATGAGCCTCAATGCCGCCCGACGCTCAGGTAGACGATCGCGCCGATCACGATGCAGCCGCCCGCCATCTGCACGGCACCGACGGTCTGCCCGAGCACCAGCCAGCCGAGCACGAGCGCGGCGACCGGTTCGAAGTTCATGATCGCCGCGTTGTTGACCGCGCCGATGCGCGGCAGCACGACGAACAGCGTCGTGATCGCGCTGCCGTACAGCACGGTCAGCAGCGACAGCCCGGTCCAGCCGATCGCGTCGTGCGGCCACGAGAACCCGCCGCCGACGCCGGCCGCGGCGCTCGCGACGACGGCGACCACGACCATGAACATCAGCGTGCGCAGGCGCCCGTCGACCGCCGGCAGCCAGTGTCCGATCAGGTGCAGCGCGAGCCCGAAGGCCGCCGAGCCGGCGAGGGCGAAGGCGACGCCAGGCAACATCGCGGCGAAGCCGGGCGGCGCGTCGCGCGTGATCGCGCCTGCCGCGGCATCCGTCCCGCCGGTGCCGCCCGCGACGAGGCCGGCGATGTCGAGCGCCAGTGCGAGGCCGGCCAGCGCGATCGGCATTGCGATCAGCGTGCGACGCGCGGGCCGCTCGCCGCCGGCCATCCACGAGATCAGCCCGAGCATGATCGGGAAGGTGTTGAACGCGAGCAGCGCCAGCGCGACCGGGATCCGGGCGACGGCCGAGTACAGGCACCAGCTCTGAACGGCGATCAGCACGCCGATCGACAGACCGCGCCGCAGCGTGGCTGCGGGCACGCGCAGCGAAACGCCGGCGAAGCGCAGCAGCACGATCACGAAGACCGCCGTGCCGAGCGAGCGGACCGCGACCGCGGTCGTCACGTCGACGCCGTGGTCGAAGGCCAGCCGGGCGGCGACGTGATTGGCGCCGAAGATCGTCGCGATCGAGACCAGGACCAGCACGCCGAACCAGCGCGGGATCGGCCGCTGTCCTCGAAGCGGGGGCGCGGCTTTGCCGATCGCTTCGCCGGTCGGCGGCACGGCCGCGTCGAACGGGCGCGCCTCGGGCCGACCCGGTTCGAGGCGGCCCGCTGCGGGGGGAATCGAAGACATCACCGCGAACTGTACACCGGTTGACTTTGCGGGGCCGCGTGCTATGGTCGGTGGACAATGACGCGCCATTCCGTTCACGTG
Source organism: Limnobacter sp. (assembly GCA_012513825.1). Lineage (GTDB taxonomy): Bacteria > Pseudomonadota > Gammaproteobacteria > Burkholderiales > Burkholderiaceae_E > Zeimonas. Next base: position 16,483 of record JAAZBL010000032.1, read on the forward strand.
CCGCGCCTCCGCTTCGTACGGAGTAACGCCGCCTTTCCGGCTCTCGCCCGGTAGGCCCTGATCCGTCCCGCGGGCCGGTTCGGCCTGCCGGGTGCGCCGACCTTTTCCCGGATTTCCGGCTTCCTCCGTTTCCGATTGCCCTGACCGTTCGGGCTGGTCCCGACGACGCGCTGCGGGCGTGCGCGCGCGGCGACGGAACGGCGCCGTCCCACGACAACCGGTTCGCGATCCGGCGGGCACTGCTTCGCCCGGCGCGCGAGCCCCATGGAGTAGACACTGATGAATACGAATCCTCTTGTTGCCCACAGGAATGCCGCAGGCAGCCCGGCTGCTGCCGGCCCGGCTCGCGCCGTCACCGGCGAACTGCTGATCCGTGCCGGCGATGCCGGCGAACTGCGCAAGCTGCTGGACACGCTCGAGCACCTGAACCGCACCGACCTGGCTGCCGAAGCGATGGACGAGCTGCTCGAGAGCGCGCGCATCGTCGAAGACCGGCTGCTTCCGGACGACGTCGTCACGCTGGACACGCTGGTCGAATACCGCGAGCTGCCGTCGGGCCCCACGCGCGAGATCACGCTGGTGCTGCCGCACCTGGCAGACGCGGCCCATGGCCGGGTCTCGGTGCTGTCGCCGGTCGGTCGCGCGCTGCTCGGGCGCAAACCGGGCCAGCAGACCGAGGCGCTGCTGCCCAACGACAGGCGGCTGCGGCTGGAGATCCTGACCGTCGGCGCGGCCGCCGGGCAGCTTGCCGACTGATCGATTCAGTCGCCGGTCGGCGAGATCCTGAACGAGCGCACGCGCTCGTTGTCGCGCAACGCCTCGGCAAGCCGCTCGGCAGTGTTCGGGTGGCTGGTGCGGATGACCATCCGGTATTCGAAGCCCGTGCCGTCGTCGGTGACGCGATAGCTCATGTGAGCGATCCGGAAGTCATGCTCGGCCAGCAGCGCGACGACTTCGGCCTCGCTCATCGTGTCGTGACGATCGAATCGCAGATGGTGGTGCGCATACGTGTGCTGCGGCATCCGGGCCTCGATCGCCCGGAACAGCGACAGTACGCCGAGCGTGACGAGCGTGGCGAGCACCGCCGGGAAGTAGAAACCGATGCCGTACAGGATGCCGATCGCCGACGTCATCCAGATCGAGGCGGCGGTCGTCAGCCCGCGCACGCTGAAGCCTTCCTTGAAGATCACGCCGGCGCCGAGGAAGCCGATCCCGGTCATGATGCCCTGGGCCATGCGGGTCGGGTCGGTGCGCACGGTTTCCATCGGCACGCCGGGCAGCCAGCGCCATTGGTACAGCGTGACGAGCATCAGCAGCGCCGAGGCCAGGCAGACGAGCGCGTGGGTGCGAAAGCCGGCCGGGCGCGCATGAAAGCTGCGCTCGAGCCCGATCGCGCTGCCGGCGGCGAGCGCGCTGAGCAGGTGCGCGAGGATCGTCAGGTCTTCCTGGTCGAGACCGATGAGGGCAGCGAAGCTCGCTAGGTCGGGCATCTGGCAATCCTGTCGGGCGTGGACGGGCGTCGTCGGCGATTCGGCGCGGGCGGGCGCGCCGGGCGGGGCGCGCCGGGCGGTTCGCCGGCCGCCCAAAACAAAAGGGCCTCCGCAATGGAAGCCCTTTCGAACTGGCGCTTGACTGTTGGTAGGCCGTACTGGATTCGAACCAGTGACCAACGGATTAAAAGTCCGCTGCTCTACCAGCTGAGCTAACGGCCCGTTTCCGACCGGCTCCGCGTTGCGGCGACGACTGGAAAGCCTGCCATTCTATCTGCGCGATGAGAACCGGTCAAATCGGGATCCGCGGTGCCAGCTCCGGGTTACGAACCCATCCCGCGCTCCGGTCCGTCCGCGCTTCAGGCCATCCGTTCGATGCGCCAGTACTGGTACTTGAGCGCCGCCACGGCGCCGGCGCCGATCGCCGCCAGCGCGACGAAGGAGCCGAGCGCCAGCGTGGACACGCCGCTCAGCCCCTGGCCGATCGTGCAGCCCAGCGCGGTCACGCCGCCGACCCCCATCAGCAGGCCGCCGACCAGGTGGTTCGCCGTGTCCTCGGTGCCGCCGAAGCCTTCCCAGCGGAACTGCCGCGTCGCCAGCGCCGACAGCAGCGAGCCGGCGACCATTCCGAACACGGCGGCGATGCCGACGGTGACGATCCGGCTGGCGTCGCTCCAGAACAGGAACAGCTCGATCGTGTAGGCGATCGGCGCGACGAAGGAGAACGATTCGGCGCGGCCCGAATTGGTCGCGACGAAAGCTTCCTCGAGCGTGTCCGGGTGCTCGGGCAGGTAGCCGATGTGCCCGGACACGTACCAGACGCCGACGATGACCAGGCCCGGGACGATGCCGCCGAGCAGGTGCAGCGGGCTGCGGAACTCGCGGCTCGCCAGCGCCCAGGCGATCAGCGCGCCACCGATCGCCAGGCCGAGCACCGTGTGCGCGGTGGCCAGCGGCAGCAGGCCGCCGTCGGCGATCAGGCGCGGCAGGTCCTGCCCCGGCTGCAGCGTGGTCGCGACGCTGTCGATCGCGTTGACCCGCAGCACCGCGGTCAGCCCCTTGAGGGTCATGTAGGCGCCCAGCCCCAGCGCGAAGAAGACGACCAGCGACTTCAGCGAGCCGGCGCCGAGGCGCACCAGCGTCTTGCTGCCGCAGCCCGACGCGAGCACCATGCCGAAGCCGAACAGGAAGCCGCCGACCAGGTAGGACAGCCAGGTGAAGCGGGCGCCCGTGTAGATCGTCTTCGACGGATCGAGAAGCCCGGCTGCGGCCAGCAGTTGCGTGCCGACGATCGCCACCCCGATCGCGCAGACCCACATCCGCATCCGGTTCCAGTCGCCCATGTTCACGATGTCGGCGATCGCGCCCATCGTGCAGAAGTTCGTGCGGTGCATGACCGCACCGAGCACCAGGCCGAGCGCGAGGCTCGCCCAGACGACGGTGCTGCGCAGTGCAGCGAGGTCGATGTCGGGCATGGGTCTATTGCGGATGACGTCGACGGCCAGGCACGATGCCGGGCCGTCGGGAACCTGCGGCGGGCTTCAGTCGGCGGACTTCAGTTCTTCGCGCTCGGCGACGGCAACGATGCGAGCCGGTCGCGCGCGAGCTGCGCCGCCGGGCTCTGCGGGTAGCGCTCGATCAGCGACTGCAAGGTCTGGCGCGCCGCGTTCCGGTCGCCGGATTCGGCCTGCGCGTAACCGATGTTCAGCAGCGCATCGGGAACCCGCGAGTTGTCGGGGAACTTCGCGACCAGCGTCTCGTGGCTGCCGATTGCGCCCTTGTAGTCCTTCAGCGCGAACTGGCTGCTGCCGATCCAGAACCAGCTTGCCGGCGCATAGTGGCTGTCGGGGAACTGTTCCTGGAATTGCCGGAACGAGCTCAGCGCGTTCTTGAAATCGCCGCTGCGGAACTGCGCGAGCGCCGCTTCGAAGCTGCGTTTCTCTTCGGGGTCGACGCTGGCCGTGCGGCCGTCGATCTCGACGCCGACCGGTTCCGAGCGCTTGATCCGGTTGTCGACGGTCGCCAGTTGCTCGCCGAGCTGGCGCCGGATCGTGGCGACTTCGTGCGCCTGCACTTCGAGCTGGCCGCGCAGCTTGGCGATCTCCTGGCGCAACTGCTCGAACTGCGCCTGGTTGTCGAGTTGCAGCCGCGACGATTGATCGAGCCGCTCCATCGCCTCGGTGAGCTGCGCTTCGATCCGCGCCAGCCGCTGGTCGCTTTCGTCCTGGTGCTGCTGGACGCGGCCGCGCAGCTCGAGGATGGCCCGGCGGGCCTCGTCGTCGCCGAACAGCGCATGGGCCGACGGCGTGGCGGCGAGCAGCGCCGCCACGATCAAGCCCTGGAGCAGGGCTGGTTTCATCACTGGTACACCAGGTCGGCGCGGCGGTTCTCGGCCCAGGAGGCTTCGTCGGAGCCGGTTGCGCGCGGCCGCTCCTCGCCGAGGCTCACCGCTTCCATCTGCGACTCCTGCACGCCCAGTGCGGCGAGCGCGCGGCGCACGGCCTCGGCGCGCTTCTGGCCGAGAGCGAGGTTGTACTCGCGGCTGCCGCGTTCGTCGGTGTTGCCCTGGATCAGCACGCGGCGATCGCGGTTGCTGTTCAGGTAGCGCGAGTGCGCGTCGACGGTGGGCCGGAATTCGTCGCGAATCGCGAAGCTGTCGAAGTCGAAGTAGATGCTGCGCTTGGACAGCGGGCTCGCCGGGTCGTCGAGCGGATCCAGCGTGACGGGCTGCACGCCGCGTGCGTCGGCGCCGGACACGCCGACGCCGGCGCCGGCTGCGCTGCCGTCGCGGCTCTCGACCGGAGCGGCATCCTGTCCCGTGTCGTCGAGCTTGACGCCGGAACTGCAGGCCGCGAGCACGAGCGCGGACAGCGCCGACAGCAGAAGCTTGGTGGTTCGATTCATGGTTTCCTCAGGATCTGGCGCGCCATTCAGGCATTGTGGGTCGAATTGGTCAATTTGCGAACGGGCCCCAGGTGGGTTCCCGTATGTCGCCGAGATTGCTGGTCAGTCGCTGGCGCACGCGCCCGTCGACGCTGGCGGCGACCAGCGAGTCGCGCCCGCCGGTACCGGTCGCGTACATGACCCAGCGGCCGTTCGGTGCGAAGCTCGGCGATTCCTCGCGGCCGCCGTCGGACAGCTGGACTTCGTTACCGCTGGCCAGGTCGCGCACGATGACCACGAAGCCGCCGTTGCGGCGTGTGACGTAGGCGAGCGAACGGCCGTCCGGGCTGATGCGCGGGCTGACGTTGTAGTTGCCGGTGAAGGTGATGCGCGTGGGGTCGCCGCCGCTCGCGCTCATCCGGTAGATCTGCGGCGAGCCGCCGCGATCGGAAGTGAAATAGATCCACTGGCCGTCGGGCGAGAACACCGGCTCGGTGTCGATGCTGGTCGACGAGGTGATCCGTCGCGGCGTGCCGCCGCCGTCGGCCGGTACCAGGTAGATCTGCGACAGGCCGTCGATCGTGAGCGCGACGGCGAGCGAGCGGCCGTCGGGCGACCAGGCCGGTGCGCTGTTGCTGCCCTTGAAGTTCGCGACCGGCTTGCGCTGGCCGGTGGCCAGCGTGTGCACGTAGACGACCGGCTTGCGCGCTTCGAACGACACGTAGGCGATCCGGCTGCCGTCGCGCGACCAGCTCGGCGAGATGATCGGTTCGGGCGAGTTCAGCGGCGTGACGATGTTCTCGCCGTCCCAGTCGGCGATGTTGAGCCGATAGCGCTCGCCCTGCTTCGACACGTAGGCGATCCGCGTCGAGAAGATGCCTTTCTCGCCGGTCAGGCGCTCGAAGACCCAGTCGGCGATCCGGTGCGCGGCGAAGCGCAGGTCGCTCTCGCCGACGATCAGCGATTCGCCGCCGATCGCGGCCTGGCGCACGGCGTCGCTGAGCCGGTAACGGATTTCGTAGCGGCCGTCGGGCAGCCGCGTGACCGAGCCGGTCAGCACGGCGTCGGCGCCGCGTTCGCGCATCGCCACGTGGTCGACGGTGTCGGCGTCCGACATCACGGCGGCGACGTCGATGACCCGGAACGCGCCGCTGCGCGACAGGTCGCCGCCGACGATCGCAGGAACGTCCTGCGGCAGGCCGGAGCTGCCGGCGAAGCGGGCGATTGCGATCGGGTACTGGGTGGCACCGACACCGGAAACATCGATGCGCATCTGGGCGGCTGCGCCGAGCGGCAACAGCAGGGCGGAAAGCAGCGCGAGGAACAGGGCTTTCATGTACTCCCTCGGTGTTCGCGAACAGGGATTATACGGGTGCGCACTGATGACTCCGCTCGCCTCACTGCTGGTCGCGCGGGCCGCGGACGATCTCGAGCTCGGTCGGGCAACTACCGTCGCGTTGCCTGGGCAGCGGGCTGGTTCGCTCGATCCCGCGTCGGGCCGCGGCATCCCAGCCGGGCACGCCGCTCGAGCGATGCAGCGTGACCGACTCGATCTCGCAATCGGGTCCGACCTTGACGAGAAAAGTCGCCTTCGGATTGCCCTGGATCTCGACCGGAATCTGGTACGTGGTATTGGCGATCAGCTGCGACGACAACTGCGCGATGTAGCCGCTGTCGTTGCCGCCGCCGGTTCCGCCCGCCGCGTTGACGCCGTCGCCGCCGGCCTTGGCCATCAGGCTCTCCAGGTA
>JAAZBL010000293.1 GCA_012513825.1 Limnobacter sp.
AATCGAAGGAGGCGATGCGGCCGAAGTCGGACACGTGTTGCTGCTCGTACGGAATCGGCACGTGCAGCCAGTTGGCGGATACGGACTTGATCTTCATCGTTCGGAATCTTTCGTTGAACTCAGTTCGAGAGGCGAAGCAGGCGTGCCCGTCGCTCGCTGGCGGCCGGCAGCACCTCCGGGTTGACGAGGTGCGACGGCGGCTGGCCGTCGAGCATCTGCAGGATCTGGTCGACCGCCAGCTCGCTCATCCGGCGCATGCTCTGTTTCGTGATCCCGGCGAGGTGCGGGGTGGCGATCACCGAATCGAGCGCGAGCAGTTCGCTGCCGAGCGGAAGTGGCTGGGTTTCGAATACGTCGAGAGCGGCACCCGCGATTCGCCGCTCGCGCAGGCTGGCCGTCAGTGCGCGCTGATCGACCACGGCGCCGCGCGAGACGTTGACCAGGAATGCCGATGCCTTCATCGAGGACAGCCGCTGCGCATCGATCAGGCCGCGCGTCTCGTCGGTGAGCGGGCAGGCGAGCACGACGAAATCGCTTTGCGAGAGCAGCACATCGAGCGCGGCGGGTTCGGCCTCGGGCCCGATCTCGGCGAGTCGGCGCCGATGGCCGAGCACCCGCATCTGCAAGCCGTCGCGCGCGATGCGGGCGATTTCCGTTCCGATCGCTCCCATGCCGACGATGCCCACGCATTTTCCGGTCAGGTCTTCGGCCTCGTCGGCCAGCGCGCGGGCTTCGTGCCATTCGCCGGACTTCAGCCGTGCCGTGATCTTCGGCAAGCGGCGGGCGAGGTTCAGCATCTGCATGATCGCGAACTGTGCGACCGTTACTGCGTTCACGCCCGGGCAGTTCGCCACCGGAACGCCCGCTTCAGTGGCGCGATCGATGGGGATCATGTCGACGCCCGCGCCGTGCCGGACGACCGCGCGCAAGCGCGTTGCGCCCGCGAAGATGTCGTCGGGCAGCGGGGCGCGCACGATCAGTCCGTCGGCCGACGCCGATTCGCGACGCAGCGTATCGGCGTCGACCGCCGAGGCGCGGCGCACCTCGCTTCGCTCGGCGAGCCGCTGCTCGGCAACCGGGTCGATCGGATTGGTCAGCAGGACGATCGGACGCTGGCTCATCGGGCGGTCCGCTTCGTCGACTCGGGCTGCGGCAGCGTCGACAGCCAGTACCGCTCGACCGAGCCCAGGTGACGGCCGAGCAGCTTGCGCGCCGCCAGCCGGTCGCGCTTGTCGATCGCGTCGCGCAGCTTGCAGTGCTGTGCGAACGAGCGCCGGCCGTTGTCCGGATCGGCGAAGAATCTCTCCCGGCGCCGGCGCGAAGCGAGGTAGAAGGAATTGGCCGCGCGCAACAGGAACTGGTTGTTGGCGGCGGCGAAGATGGCGAGGTGGAATGCTGCATCCTGCTCGGCGACCGAACAGCCGGCGGCCAGACGCAGGCGCGTCGTGTCGAGCACGGCGTCGATCGCTGCGAGCTGGGCGGCGCTGCCCCTGTCGCATGCGAGCGAAATCGCCTGCAGTTCGATGATCGAGCGGAACTCGTTCAGTTCCCGGACGTGATCAGCCGTCATCGGCAGGTCGTAGTCGGCTTCGAGCACCAGCGTGTCGAGGCTGGCCTCGCTGGCGGCGTCGCGCAGGTAGATGCCCGACTGTGGACGCCGCTCGATCACGCGCATCGCTTCGAGCGTGGTCAACGCCTCGCGCAAGGTGTTGCGCGAGACGGCGAAGCGTTCGGCGAGGTCCCGCTCCGACGGAAGCCGGGAGCCGGGCTCGAATTCGCCCGCGCGCAGGAACGGCAGCATCGCACCGATCAGCGACTGCGGAGTCGGTGCCGTTTCGTCGGCAGGAAAGGTTCGATTGGCGTTCGTGGGCACGTTGCCGATGCGCGTAGGGTTGCGGGCCGATCGTCGTTTCGGGAACTGGTCCAACCAGTTCGGCGAATCATAGGGAGTCGGCGACGGCGCTGTCAACGAGGTCGATCAGTCGGCCTTTGCGCCCGCACGCCCCTGCTCGACAGAGGTAGCGCTCGCACGGGCGCTGCGATTCGACAGCAGCTCGG
>JAAZBL010000294.1 GCA_012513825.1 Limnobacter sp.
TCCGATCGAGATCGCGAGCAGCCCCGCCATCACGAGCTTGACGAGCACGCTCGCCTGGGCGACCAGGGTCAGGATCGATAGTTGTTCGTTCATTCGGATGTCGGCTGAGGGGCTGTCGCCGGTTAGAGGCGACCGGAGGCGATGTCGGGGGCGGGGGCGGCGCCTTCGCGAGCGAGCGCGCGCTCGGCCAGGCCTTTGGGAAACGCGGTCGGCCGGCCGCTCGCATGGTGGACCGCGGCGATGCGCAGCCTCGCGCCGACCAGCAGTTCGCCGCCCTGCGCCGGGCGCGCCTGCTGTTCGAGGATCCAGGTCGCGCGGCGCGCTTCGAGCAGGCGCACGTCGACGAGCAGTTCGTCGTCGAGCCGGGCCGGGCGCAGGTAGTCGATCTTCAGGTCGCGCACGACGAAGCCCGTGCCGGTCTCGGCCAGCCAGCGTGCGTGTTCGACGCCGAGCGTGCGCATCCAGTCGGTGCGCACGCGCTCGAACCAGCGCAGCCAGTTCGCGTGGTAGACGATTCCGCCGGCATCGGTGTCTTCGTAATAGACACGCACCCGCATCGCATGGTCGGGCGGGGTCGTTTCGCTGTATCGCAGGGTCGGCTCGCGGGCGGACGAAGGCGGTGCGCAGGGGGCTGCAGCTCTCACGGACGGCATTCTAACCAATCGGCGGCCGGCCCCGTTCGCAGACGCGGCCACGGTTCGCCACCTGCGATTCGCGCCGGTCGGCACGCGGTTCCGAAGGAGCGGCGGGCGGTCACCAGGAGGCTGTCGGAGTACCGAGTGCGGCGCGGATCTGTTCGCGGCGCGGCAGCGGCGCGGTCGCGCCGTAGCCGGTCGTCGACAAGGCGGCCGCCACGCAGCCGGCGCGGGCCGCATCGGCCAGCGAAGCTCCTTCGAGCAGCCGTGCGACCGTGACGCCGCCGAAGCAGTCGCCGGCGCCGGTGCGGTCGACCGGGTCGACGCGCATCGCGGCGATTTCGCGCACGCTGCGGCCGTCGGACACCAGCGCGCCGCGCGCGCCGAGCTTGACCGCCACCAGCGCGGCGCCGCATTCGTGCGCGAGGTCGATCAGGCGATGCGGGTCGTCGATGCCGAACAGCGCCTGCGACTCGTCGATCGACGGCAGGAACAGGTCGCAGCTTGCGATCGTCGCGCGTGCGATCGCCGACGCACGTGCGGCCGGCCACAGCCGGGGCCGGTAGTTCAGGTCGTAACTGATCTTCACGCCGTGGCGGCGGGCGTGCTCGATCGCCTCGAACACCGTGTCGCAGGCCCGTTCGCCGATTGCCTGCGAGATGCCGGAGACATGCAGCCAGCGCGCCTGGGCGATCCGCTGCGCGAAGGCCTCGGTGAAGCGCATCCGGCTGGCCGCCGAACCGGCGCGACGGTAGCTGAAGCGGTGTCCGTCGGCGCCGTGGCTGATGAAGTAGATGCCGGTCGGTGCGCTGTCGTCGATCGTGACGGCCGAGCAGTCGACGCCCTCGCGCTGCCACAGCTCGATCAGCATCCGGCCGAAGGCTTCGTTGCCGACGCTCGTCAGGTAGGCGGTGCGCGCACCGGCGCGCGAAGCCGCGATCGCGAAGTTCGAGGTGTCGCCGCCGAAGTCCTGCGTGTACTGCGTGCCGCCGGGAAGCTGGCTGAACTCGATCAAGGGTTCGCCGAGCGCTACGATGTCGGTCATTTCTCGGGTCTCGTCCTGCGCTGCGCGCCGCATATTGTGCCGTCTTCCATGCCTGCTTCGAGCGATCTGCTGAGCTGTCCGTTGATCCCGGTGATCGTGCTGCACGACGCCGACGATGCCGTGCCGCTGGCGCGCGCGCTGCTGGCCGGCGGCGTGCGCGCGCTCGAGATCACGCTGCGCAGCGACGCCGGCCTCGAATCGATCCGTCGCGTTGCCGGCGAGATGCCCGAGGCGCTGGTCGGTGCCGGCACCGTCACCCGGCCCGACGAAATGCAGGCCGTCAAGGCGGCCGGCGCGCGATTCGCGTTCTCGCCGGGCTGGTCGCCGGCCTTGTCGGACGCGGCCCGACAGCAGGACATCGTGTTCCTGCCCGGCGTGATGACACCGTCGGAAGTGATGGCTGCCGCGAACCGCGGCCATCGCGCGATGAAGCTGTTTCCGGCCGCGGTCGCCGGCGGCATCGCGATGCTGCGGGCCCTGGCGGGTCCTTTCGCCGGCGTGCGCTTCTGCCCGACCGGCGGCGTCGACGCCGGCAACTTCGGCCAGTACCTCGCGCTGCCGAACGTGTTCGCGGTCGGCGGCTCGTGGCTCGCGCCCGAAGATGCGGTGCGTGCGCGCGACTGGGAGCGGATCAGCGCGCTGGCGGCGAAGGCGTCGGCCGAGGTCGCGCGCAGCGCGCGCCCCGCTTCGTTCTCGCGCCGCCCCGATCGATCGTAGCGGCGAA
>JAAZBL010000295.1 GCA_012513825.1 Limnobacter sp.
CCGGCGCCGGGCTCGCCTTCCTCTGGTACAACGCGTACCCCGCGCAGGTCTTCATGGGCGACGTCGGCGCGCTGGCGCTCGGCGGCGCGCTCGGCACCGTGGCGGTGATCGTCCGGCAGGAGATCGTCCTGTTCATCATGGGCGGCGTCTTCGTCGTCGAGACGCTGTCGGTGATGCTGCAGGTCGGCTACTTCAAGTACACGAAGCGGCGCTACGGCGAGGGCCGGCGGATCTTCCGGATGGCGCCGCTGCACCACCATTTCGAGGTCGGCGGGGTCAAGGAGAGCCAGGTCGTCGTGCGCTTCTGGATCGTCACGATGATGCTCGTGCTGTTCGGTTTGTCGACGCTGAAGCTGCGGTGAGCGCGCGATGACCGACCCGAAGCTTCAGACCGGCTCGCAGATGCGCCTGTTCGATCTGGCCGGTCGGCGCGTGCTCGTGCTCGGCCTCGGCGACTCGGGGCTGTCGATGGCGCGATGGGCCGCCGCGCGCGGCGCCGTGCTGCGCGTGGCCGACACGCGGGCGGCCGAAGCCGCGCAGTTGCCGCGGCTGGCGGAGCTGCGCGAAGCGGTCGGCGACGTCGAGTGCCTGGCCGGGCCCTTCGACGAGCGCTGGCTCGACGGCGTCGACGTCGTCGCCTGGAGCCCGGGGCTGTCGATCGAGACCGGCCCCTCGGCAGCGTTCCACGCGGCCGCGCGCGCGCGCGGGATCGCGGTGGCCGGCGAGCTCGAGCTGTTCTGGCAAGCGCTCGCCGAGCTGCGCGAAGGCGGCTACCAGCCCCGGGTCGTCGCCGTCACCGGTACCAACGGCAAGACGACGACGACGGCGCTCGCAGCGCACCTGTGCGAAGCCGCCGGCCTGCGCGTGCGCAGTGCCGGCAACATCCGCCCGGCGCTGCTCGATGCGCTGCGCGAGACGATCGGCGCCGGCGAGCTGCCCGAGGTCTGGGTGCTCGAACTGTCGAGCTTCCAGCTCGCGCTGTCGGACAGCTTCGCGCCCGACGCCGCGACCGTGCTCAACGTCAGCGAGGACCATCTCGACTGGCACGCATCGATCGACAGCTACGTCGCGGCCAAGCGCCGGATCTACGCGCCGTCGACTGTCGCCGTCGTCAATCGGGCCGACGCGGCCACGCAGGTCGACCGTGCTCCGCGCCTGAGCTTCGGTGTCGACGAACCTGCGGTGGCCGGCGATTTCGGGCTGCTGCGCGACGGCGCGCTCGTATGGCTCGCGCAGGCGGTGCCGGTCGACGACGGCTCGAGCAGCGCACGCCGGCGTCGCGAGCCGCAGCCGTTCACCGTGCGCCGGCTGATGCCGGCCGACGCGCTGCTGATCCGCGGCCGGCACAACCAGTCGAACGCGCTCGCAGCGCTGGCGCTGTGCAGCGCGATCGGCGTGCCGATGGCGCGGATGCTGCACGAGCTGCGGGCGTATGCCGGCGAGCCGCATCGCTGCCAGTTGATCGCCGTCGTCGACGACGTCGAGTACTACGACGACAGCAAGGGCACGAACGTCGGCGCGACGATCGCGGCGCTCGAAGGGCTCGGGCGCCGCTGCCGGCTGATCGCAGGCGGCGACGGCAAGGGCCAGGACTTCGCGCCGCTCGCGCCGGTCGTCGCCCGCCATGCGATCGGCGTCTGGCTGATCGGCCGCGATGCGCCGCGGCTGCGCGAGGCGCTGGCCACGACCGGCGTGCCGCTGACCGACTGCGCCGACCTGCCGTCGGCCGTGCGGGCCGCCGCCGAGGGCGCGCAGGCCGGCGAGGCCGTGCTGCTGTCGCCGGCCTGCGCGAGCCTCGACATGTTCTCCGACTATGCGCATCGGGCTCGCGTGTTCGCCGACGAGGTTCGTGCGCTGGCCGAAGACGGCGGCAACGTGGCGGAGGCGCCATGCTGAACTCGCTGCGCCTCGGCCGGCCGGCGGGCGCGAGCCGCACGCGCGTCGGCACCCGCGTGACCGCTGCGCAGCCCGGCGTCGACGTCGCGCTGGTCTGGGTCGTCGGAGCGCTGCTGCTGGTCGGCCTCGTGATGGTCTATTCGGCCTCGATCGCGCTGCCCGATTCGCCGCGCTTCGCCCGCTATGCGCCGACGCATTTCCTGCTGCGCCACGCGATCGCCATCGCGATCGCGCTGGTCGCGGCGCTGCTCGCGTTCTCGGTGCAGATGCGGCAGTGGCAGGCCTGGTCGAAGTGGCTGTTCTTCGTCGGGCTCGTGCTGCTGGTCGTCGTGCTGATTCCCGGCGTCGGCAAGGAAGTCTTCGGCGCGCGCCGGTGGTTGTCCTTCCATTTCATCAACCTGCAGCCATCCGAGCTGATGAAGCTGTTCGTCGTGCTCTATGCGGCCGATTACACGGTGCGCAAGCAGGACCACATGCACGTGTTCAGGAAGGGCTTCCTGCCGATGGGCTGCGCGGTCGCGCTGGTCGGGCTGCTGCTGCTGCTCGAGCCCGACATGGGCGCCTTCGTCGTGATCGCGGCCGTCGCGATGGGCGTGCTGTTCCTCGGCGGCGTCAGCGGCAGGCTCTTCGCCGGGCTCGTCGTGATCGTGGGCAGCACCTTCGCGCTGTTGATCGCGCTGTCGCCGTGGCGGCGCGAGCGCATCTTCGCGTACCTCGATCCGTTCGACGAATCGATGGCGCTCGGCAAGGGCTACCAGCTCTCGCATTCGCTGATCGCCTTCGGCCGCGGCGAGTTCTTCGGCGTCGGCCTCGGCGGCTCGGTCGAGAAGCTGCACTACCTGCCCGAGGCGCACACCGATTTCCTGCTCGCGGTGATCGGCGAGGAACTCGGACTGATCGCCGTGCTGGCGATCATCGTCGCGTTCTTCTGGATCACGCGGCGCGCCTTCGAGATCGGCCGCCAGGCGATCAAGCTCGACCGCGTCTATGCCGGGATGGTCGCCAAGGGCATGGGGCTGTGGATCGGCGCGCAGGCCTTCATCAACATCGGCGTGAACACCGGACTGCTGCCGACCAAGGGGCTGACGCTGCCGCTGATGAGCTACGGCGGCAGCGGCATCCTCGTGAACTGCGTCGCGATCGCGATCGTGCTGCGCGTCGATTTCGAGAACAAGAAGCTGATGCGGGGTGCGGCATGACGGCGACGCGCACCGGCGACAAGGGCCGCATGATCCGCACGATCATGATCATGGCCGGCGGCACCGGGGGGCACGTGATGCCCGGCCTGGCGGTCGCCGCCGAGATGCGCGCGCGCAACTGGCAGGTCGTCTGGCTCGGCAATCCGTCGGGCATGGAAGCCACGCTGGTGCCGCGCCACGGGATCGCGATGCAACCGGTCTCGATCGGCGGTTTGCGCGGCAAGGGGCTGCTGACGAAGCTGCTGTTGCCGACGGTGCTGCTGCGCGCGTTCTGGCAGAGCCTGCGCGCGCTGAGCCGCACGAAGCCCTCGGTCGTGCTCGGCATGGGCGGCTACGTCGCGTTCCCGGGCGGCATGATGGCGGTATTGACCGGGCGTCCGCTGGTCGTGCACGAACAGAACTCGGTCGCCGGCATGACCAACCGGCTGCTGGCCAGGATCGCCGACCGCGTGCTCGAGGCCTTCCCCGGCGCGCTGCCCGGCGCGACCGCATGCGGCAATCCGGTGCGCGCCGACGTGGCCGCGCTGGCGCCGCCGGCCGAGCGCTACGCAGCCCGCAGCGGGCCCCTGCAGTTGCTCGTCGTCGGCGGCAGCCTCGGTGCGCAGGTCCTCAACGAGACGGTCCCCGCGGCGCTGGCCCGCCTGCCCGAGGCGCAGCGCCCGTCGGTCGTTCACCAGACCGGCCGCGGCCGCCGCGAAGAGGTCGAGCGCCGCTACCGCGAAGCGGGCGTCGCCGCGCAGGTCGTCGAGTTCATCGACGACATGGCGGCCGCCTATGCGCAGGCCGACCTGCTGGTCTGCCGGGCCGGTGCGATGACGGTTTCCGAGATCGCCGCGGCGGGCGTCGCCAGCGTGCTGGTGCCGTACCCGCACGCGGTCGACGATCACCAGACCGGCAACGCGATGTTCCTGTCCGGGCAGGGCGGTGCGCGGCTGATGCCGCAGTCTGCCTTCGACGCCGAGTCGCTGGCGCAGGTCCTGGCCGGGCTCGACCGCGAGCGCTGCACGGCGATGGCCGTCGCGGCTCGCGAACTCGCCCGGCCCGACGCAACGGCGGTCGTGGCCGACGCCTGCGAGCGGGCGGCCCGGCATGCAAGGCGGTCGCGCAAGCCATGAAGCACAAGGTCAAGCACATCCACTTCGTCGGCATCGGCGGCTCGGGCATGAGCGGCATCGCCGAGGTCCTGCTGAACCTCGGCTACCGGATCAGCGGCTCGGACATCGCCGACAGCACGGTCACGCGCCGGCTGGCCGCGCTCGGCGCACAGGTGGCGGTCGGGCACGCCGCGGAACACATTTTCGGCGCCGACTGCATCGTCACGTCGACCGCGGTGCGCGAGGACAACCCGGAAGTCGTGGCGGCGCGCGGCCGCGGCATTCCGGTCGTGCCGCGCGCGCTGATGCTCGCCGAGCTGATGAAGCTCAAGCAGGGGGTCGCGATCGCCGGCACGCACGGCAAGACCACGACGACGAGCCTGGTCGCTTCGGTGCTGGCCGCCGGTGGCCTCGATCCGACCTTCGTGATCGGCGGGCGGCTCGTCAGCGCCGGCGCCAGTGCGCGGCTCGGCAGCGGCGAATACATCGTCGTCGAGGCCGACGAATCCGACGCCTCGTTCCTGAACCTGTCGCCGATGATCGCCGTGATCACGAACATCGACGTCGACCACATGGAGACCTACGGCCACGATTTCGCGCGCCTCGAACAGGCCTTCGTCGAGTTTACGCAGCGCCTGCCGTTCTACGGCGCCGCCGTGCTGTGCATCGACGACCCGAACGTGCGCCGGATCCTGCCGCAGGTGTCCAAGCCGGTGATCGGCTACGGCCTGTCCGAGGGCGCGCGTTTCCGCGCCGTGAACCTCGTCGCCGACGCCGGACGCATGCACTTCGACGTGCTGCGCGCCGACGCCGGTCCGCTGGCCGTCACGCTGAACCTGCCCGGCGAGCACAACGTGCGCAACGCGCTGGCCGCGATCGCCGTCGCCGACGAACTGGGCGTCGACGACGACGCGATCGTCAAGGCGCTGTCGGAGTTCCACGGCGTGGGCCGGCGTTTCCAGCGCTGGGGCGAGTTGCCGGCGCGCGGAGGCGGCCGCTTCGCGCTGGTCGACGACTACGGCCACCATCCGGTCGAGATGGCGGCGACGCTCGCCGCCGCGCGCGGCGCGTTCCCGGGCCGGCGCATCGTGCTGGCGTTCCAGCCGCACCGCTTCACGCGCACGCGCGACCTGTTCGAGGACTTCGTGCGCGTGCTGTCCGGCGCCGACCAGTTGCTGCTCGCGGAGGTCTATCCGGCCGGCGAGCAGCCGATCGTCGCGGCCGACAGCCGATCGCTCGCGCGCGCGGTGCGCGTGGGCGGACGCGTCGAACCGGTCTTCGTCGAGGACATCGCCGAGATGCCGGAAACGATCCTGGAACTCGCGCGCGCCGGCGACGTCGTTCTCACGATGGGAGCCGGCTCGATCGGTTCGGTTCCCGCGCTGCTCGAGGAGGCTGCCGGTGGGCGCTGAAGCGATGAAGCCCGATCCGCGTGCGATGGGCAAGGTGGCCGTGCTGTTCGGCGGCCGCTCGGCCGAGCGCGAGGTTTCGCTGATGTCCGGCGCCGGCGTGCTCGAGGCGCTGCGCAGCCGCGGCGTCGACGCGCATGCGTTCGATCCCGCCGAGCGAGCGCTCGACGAACTGCGCCGCGAGGGCTTCGAGCGCGTGTTCATCGCGCTGCACGGTCGCTACGGCGAGGACGGCACCGTGCAGGGTGCGCTCGAGCTGCTCGGGCTGCCGTACACCGGCAGCGGCGTCATGGCGTCGGCGATCGCGATGGACAAGGTGTTCACGAAGCGGATCTGGCTCACGCACGGGCTGCCGACGCCGGCATTCGCGGCAGCCGCCAGTGCCGACGACGTCGCCACGGCCGCCGCCCGCTTCGGGCTGCCGATGGCGGTCAAGCCCTCGCGCGAAGGCTCGACGATCGGCTTCACGAAGCTGACCGAGGCCGACCAGGCACCGCTCGCCTGGGAGATCGCGCGCCGGCACGACGACGAGGTGCTGTGCGAGGAGTTCGTCGCCGGCCGCGAGCTGACGGTGGCGATCCTCGGCACCGGCGAGACGGCGCGCGCGCTGCCGATCGTCGAGATCGTCGCGCCCGCCGGCAACTACGACTACCAGAACAAGTATTTCCGCGACGACACGCGCTACGTCTGCCCGGCCGAGCTGCCGCCGCCGCTGGCCGACGAGATCGCCGAGCTGTCGCTGCGCGCCTTTCGCGCGCTCGGCTGCGCCGGCTGGGGTCGCGTCGACGTGATGCTGCGCACCGCCGACGATCGGCCGTTCCTGCTCGAGGTCAACACCTCGCCGGGAATGACCGGGCACTCGCTGGTGCCGATGGCCGCGCGCGCGACCGGCCTGTCCTACGAGGACCTGTGCCTGGAGATCCTGGCGTCGGCCGCCACGAAGATCGGAGGCGCGCAATGAATCCCTGGCACGACGCGCGCCTGCTGAACCTGCTTGCGAACCTGCTGTTCGGCGCGACGCTGTTCGCCTGCATGGCGAGCGCGGTCTGGTGGGTTTCGCAGCGTCCGGCGTTCACGCTGCACAAGGTCGAGGTCGAAGCGAGCCCCGGCCACGAGCTGCGCCACGTTTCGCCGACCGTGCTGCGCGCGACGGTCGAGCGCGAGGTGCGCGGCAATTTCTTCTCGACCCGCCTCGGCGAGGTGCGCGCCGTGTTCGAGTCGGTGCCGTGGGTGCGCCGTGCCAGCGTCCAGCGGGTCTGGCCCGACGGGCTGATCGTCGAGCTCGAGGAGCATCGCGCGCTCGCGCTGTGGGGCGACGGCCGTCTCGTCAACACCTTCGGCGAGCTGTTCTCCGCGAACCTCGGCGAGGCCGAGGAAAACGGCCCGCTGCCGCAGTTCTCAGGGCCGCCGGGCACCGAGATGCACGTCGCGCGCCGCTACGACGAGCTGGGCCGCGTGCTCGCGCCGCTCGGCGCGCGACCGCAGGCGCTGGCGCTGTCCGACCGCCACGCCTGGACGCTGAAGCTCGACGACGGCACGACGCTGCTGCTCGGTCGCGACCAGGGCATTCCGATCGACCGGCGCCTGGCGCGCTGGGTCGAAACCTATCCGCAGGTCATGGTGCAGCTGAACCGGCGTGCCGAGCTGATCGACCTGCGCTATCCGAACGGCTTCGCGATCCGGTCGCTGGCCCTGCTCGCCGACGAGCAGGAAGCGGAGACGGCGCGATGACCATCGCAGCAACCGGCAACGAAAGACGAAGCATGAACGCAGCCAGGACCGAGGCATGACCAGGGACGCGAAGGATCTCATCGTCGGACTCGACATCGGTACGTCGAAGATCGTGGCGATCGTCGCGGAGATGCGCAGCGACGGCCAGTACGAGATCGTCGGCCTCGGCCAGCACGAATCGAAGGGCCTCAAGAAGGGCGTGGTGGTCAACATCGAGAGCACGGTGGCCTCGATCCAGCACGCGCTCGAGGAGGCCGAGCTGATGGCCGACTGCAAGATCCGCACGGTCTACACCGGGATCGCAGGCAGCCACATCCGCTCGTTCAATTCGAGCGGCATGGTCGCGATCAAGGACAAGGAGGTCACCGAGGCCGACATGGCCCGCGTGATCGAGACGGCCAAGGCCGTCAACATCCCGACCGACCAGCAGATCCTGCACGTGCTCGCGCAGGAATTCATCATCGACGGCCAGGAAGACATCCGCGAGCCGATCGGCATGAGCGGCGTGCGCCTCGAGGTCAAGGTGCACATCGTGACCGGTGCCGTGTCGGCCGCGCAGAACATCGTCAAGTGCGTGCGGCGCTGCGGGCTCGAGGTCCAGGACCTGATCCTGCAGCCGCTCGCGTCGAGCATGGCGATCCTCACGCAGGACGAGAAGGAGCTCGGCGTCGCGCTGGTCGACATCGGCGGCGGCACGACCGACATCGCGATCTTCACCGGCGGTGCGATCCGGCACACGGCCGTCATCCCGATCGCCGGCGACCAGATCACCAACGACGTCGCGATGGCGCTGCGCACGCCGACGCCCGAAGCCGAGGAGATCAAGCTGCGCTCGGGCATCGCCAAGCAGGCGCTGGCCGACCCGAACGCGAAGATCGAAGTGCCCGGGCTCGGCGACCGCAGCCCGCGCACGCTGTCGCGCCAGGCGCTCGCGGCCGTCATCGAGCCGCGCGTCGAGGAACTGTTCTCGCTCGTCCAGCAGGTGATCCGCGAGTCGGGCTACGAGGAGCTGTTGTCGTCGGGGATCGTCATCACCGGCGGTACCAGCCTGCTGCCCGGCATGGTCGAACTGGCCGAGGACATCTTCCTGAAGCCGGTGCGCATCGGCATGCCCGACTACACCGGCGGGCTGTCCGACGTCGTCCGCTCGCCGCGCTACACGACCGCGGTCGGCCTGCTCGAGGAGGCGCGCACGCAGCGACTGCGCGGCCGCAAGGTCGCCGAGCAGTCGGGTTCGTTCAGGGAAACGCTGCGACGGATGAAGGAGTGGTTCCTTGGCAATTTCTGAGATCCCCGTGTTTCTGTACCGGGGCGGCGCGAAGGAGAGGCGGGGCCGCAAGGCCGCGCCTGCGGGGGCGTGGGCCGGATTCCGGCCAGGCTTCTCCGATGTGCTGCCCTTCCACCCTGGAGGCCATGGCAATGAGCAGCTTTGAAATGATCGAGAACGAAGTGGAGGGCGCAGTGATCAAGGTCATCGGCGTCGGAGGCGCCGGCGGCAATGCCGTCAACCATATGATCAATCGCGGTGTCCAGGGCGTGGAGTTCATCACGTTGAACACCGACCGGCAGGCGCTGCGGCGCTCGTTGGCCGAGCATACGATCCAGCTCGGCGAGCAAGGCCTCGGCGCCGGCGCCCGGCCGGAGGCCGGCCGCGCTTCGGCCGAGGCGATGCGCGACCAGATCCGCGAGGCATTGGGCGGCGCGAACATGGTGTTCCTGACCGCCGGCATGGGCAAGGGCACCGGCACCGGCGCTTCGCCGGTGGTCGCCGAGATCGCCAAGGAGCTGGGGGTGCTGACGGTCGGCGTCGTGACCAAGCCCTTCCACTTCGAAGGCCAGCGCAAGATGCAGATCGCCGACCAGGGGATCGAGCAGCTGGTCCAGCATGTCGACTCGCTGATCGTCGTGCTCAACGAGAAGCTGTTCGAGGTCATGGAAGACGACGCGAGCCTCGAAGACGCGTTCAAGCGCGCCGACGACGTGCTGCACAACGCGGTTGCCGGGATCGCCGAGATCATCAACATCCCGGGCCTGGTCAACGTCGACTTCGCCGACGTGCGCACGGTGATGGGCGAGCAGGGCAAGGCGATGATGGGAATCGGCGAGGCCAGCGGGCTCGACCGCGCGCGGATCGCCGCCGAGCAGGCGGTCGCGTCGCCGCTGCTCGACGGCGTCGACCTGCAGGGCGCGCGCGGCGTGATCGTCAACATCACGGCGAATCGCACGCTGAAGCTGAGGGAGACCAACGACGTCATCAACACGATCAAGCATTTCTGCTCCGACGACGCGACGATCATCCATGGCACGGTCTTCGACGAGGACATGGACGACCGGCTGCGCGTGACCGTGGTCGCGACCGGCATCGGCAAGCGCGCCGCCAAGCCGGTCCTGGTGCCGCAGAGCCATCTGCGCACCGGCACGCACGACGCGGCGCCGGCGGCCCATACGATGAACTACGGCCAGCTCGACCAGCCGACCGTCTGGCGCAGCGGTCGCGCCTCTGCGGTGGCACAGGTCGCCGCGCTCGAGGAAAGCGGCGTCGAACGCTTCGACATTCCCGCCTTCCTGCGCAAGCAGGCCGACTGAGGAGGCGCCGCAGCGCTGTCGGCCGCGGTCGCTTCCCGCGGTCCGCGGTCCGACAGCCTGTCGGCACCGCGGCCGGCCGGTCCCGGGCCCCCGCCCCGGAACCGGCCGGCCGCGATGGTCGCTGCTTTCCGGGCTCCGCGCGCTTGGCCTCCAGGCGCGGAGTCCGTTCCGACGCTGTCCGTGGCAGCTGCCGTCTTCGCGGCGCCTGCCACCGGAGGCGCCTGCCTGCGTGCCCGGTCCGGGCACGCTTCGTGCTCGGCCCACAGGGTCGCCGGGCCGGCAAGCGCCGTCGGAATGCGTGGCGGCATACAATGGCGCGTTCGGCCGGGGCATCCCGGGCGCTGCGCTGACATCGACAGGGAGATGCGTGATGACGATCAAACCAGGCGACAAGCTGCCTGAAGCCACGCTGTACGAATTCAACGAAGTCGAGGGCGAGGGCTGCCCCGTCGGGCCCCGCGCCCTGAAGGTTTCCGAGGAGGCGCGCGGCAAGAAGATCGTCGTCTTCGGCCT
Organism: Limnobacter sp.; assembly: GCA_012513825.1. Classification (GTDB taxonomy): domain Bacteria; phylum Pseudomonadota; class Gammaproteobacteria; order Burkholderiales; family Burkholderiaceae_E; genus Zeimonas. Next base: position 10,429 of record JAAZBL010000295.1, read on the forward strand.
GCCGGGCGCTTTCACGCCGACCTGCTCGGCCCAGCATGTGCCGAGCTACGTGCAGCAGCACGATGCGCTGAAGGCCAAGGGGGTCGACGAGGTCTGGTGCGTGTCGGTCAACGATGCCTTCGTCATGGGCGCCTGGGGGCGCGAGCAGCAGGCCGGCGGCAAGGTCCGCATGATCGCCGACGGCAGCGGCGAGTTCACGAAGGCGCTCGGACTCGAACTCGACCTGAGCGCCAGGGGGCTCGGCATGCGCTCGCAGCGCTACGCGATGCTGGTCGAAGACGGCGTCGTGCGCACGCTCGACGTCGAGGCGCCCGGCAAGTTCGAGGTCTCCGGCGCCGAGCAGATGCTGGCGCGCTTGTGACCGCACCGAAACACCCACCCGACCGGAAGGTGCGGACATGATGCGCCAGCGCACGATCCGCTCGCTGGTGCGCACGACCGGCGTCGGCCTGCATTCGGGCGAGCGCGTCGATCTGGTGCTGCGGCCCGCGCCGGCGGACACCGGAATCGTGTTCCGCCGGGTCGACCTCGACCCGCCGGTCGAGATCCGGAGCGACGCCACGCGCGTGACCGACACGCGGATGGCGTCCACGCTCACCGCCGGCGACAGCGGCGAGGCGGCGAACGTGCGCGTGGCCACCGTCGAACACCTGATGTCGGCGCTGGCCGGCCTCGGCATCGACAATCTCTACGTCGACGTCACGGCCGCCGAGATCCCGATCCTCGACGGTTCGGCCGGCTCCTTCGTCTTCCTGATCCAGTCGGCCGGGATCGAAGAGCAGGCGGCCGCCAAGAAATTCATCCGGGTGCTCGCGCCGGTCGAGGTGCGCGACGGCGACAAGTGGGCCCGGCTCGATCCCTACTTCGGTTTCCGCCTGAAGTTCTCGATCGACTTCGGGCACCCGGCGATCGACGCGACCGCGCAGGCCGTCGAGGTCGACTTCGCCGACACCTCCTACGTGCGCGACGTCGCCCGGGCGCGCACCTTCGGCTTCATGCAGGACGTCGAGGCGCTGCGTGCCCACGGCCTGGCCAAGGGCGGCAGCTTCGGCAACGCGATCGTCATGGACGAATACCGTGTGCTGAACGCCGACGGCCTGCGCTCGGGCGACGAGTTCGTCAAGCACAAGATCCTCGACGCGATCGGCGACCTGTACCTGGTCGGCCACCCGCTGCTGGCCGCGTACACGGCGCACAAGTCCGGGCACGCGCTGAACAACCAGTTGCTCAGGGCGCTCCTGGCACGGCGCGATGCCTGGGAAATGGTCAGCTTCGCCGAACGGCAGCAGGCGCCGAGGTTGTTCGCGCTCGACTGGAGCCACGCTTGAAAGCGCATCGGTTCGTGCACTCCGAGAGACCGGAGGCGGGCATCAGCCGATGATGGCGGTGCTGCGTCTGGTGGCGCTGCTCGGCCTCGGCACGGTCGCCGGCTGCGCGCTGGCCTGGCTCTACACGCGCGAACCCCATTGGCTGCTGCGGGCGCGTCGTGCACTGCAGGTCACGATCGTCGTCGCCTTCGTGTTCTTCGCGGTCGTGATCGTCGAGCGGCTGCAGGCCGGAGGCTGAAGCAGCCGCAGGCCGGAGGCAGCGGCAGCCTCCTAGCGGCGAGCCTTCGCCTGCCGCGACAGCAGCCCGTCGAGCGCCTGCCGCAGCGGCGACGGTTCGAGTTCTCCGCGCAGGCGGGCAAGCGCCGACAGCGCTTCGGCAGGCACCGGCGGTTTCGGGATGCGCAACGGCGGCGCGGCGGCGAGTTCGCGGCGCGGCTTGAACCTGAGCCTGCGCACGCGCGAATCCTGCTGGGCAAGCGCTGCAAGCAGCCTCGGTTCGATCTGGCGCAGGCGGCTCGCCCAGGCCGCACCGGGCACGATGACGGTCAGCGTGCCCGCCGCGTCGAGTGCGGCCACGCTCGTCGGCGCCTGCGGGCAGGCGCGCCGCAATGCGGCCTGAAGCGCGACCAGGCCGTCGACCTTGCGCGCGAGTTCGCGCAGCGAAGGGTCGCGATCGAGCCAGGACTGAAGTGCCTGCGTCGACGGGGAAACGGCGGGACGGCGCATCGTGCGGGCACGATAGCATGCGCAGTTGGCCGGTCCGGGCGCCCGCGGGCTGCGTGCTAGACTCCTCGGGTTAATTCCCCGGCGGTCCGCCTGTTGTGCCTGTCCGGCGCGATCCGGGCCGCCCGACGCTGATGATTCAAAAGATCCTCACCCGCATTTTCGGCAGCCGCAACCAGCGCCTGCTGAAAGGCTATCGCAAGTCGGTCGCCGCGATCAATGCGCTCGAACCGTCGATCAGCGCGCTGAGCGACGAGCAACTGACGGCGAAAACCGCCGAGTTCCGCCAGCGCATCGCCGACGGCGAAACGCTCGATGCGCTGCTGCCGGAAGCTTTCGCCGTCTGCCGCGAGGCGGCACGGCGCGTGCTCGGCATGCGCCATTTCGACGTCCAGTTGATCGGCGGCATGGTGCTGCACGACGGCAAGATCGCCGAGATGCGCACCGGCGAAGGCAAGACGCTGACCGCAACGCTGGCGGTCTACCTGAACGCGCTCGCCGGCAAGGGCGTGCACGTGGTCACCGTCAACGATTACCTGGCCAGCCGCGACGCCGAATGGATGGGCCGCGTCTATCGTTTCCTCGGCATGTCGGTCGGCACGATCCTGTCGCAGCAGGCCACGGCCACGAAGAAGGAAGCCTACGCCGCCGACATCACCTACGGCACGAACAACGAGTTCGGCTTCGACTACCTGCGCGACAACATGGAGTACGCGGTCGGCGATCGCCGCCAGCGCCCGCTGCACTACGCGATCGTCGACGAAGTCGACTCGATCCTGATCGACGAGGCGCGCACGCCGTTGATCATCTCGGGCCAGGCCGAGGACCACACCGAGATGTACGTCAAGGTCAACGCGGTGCCGCGACTGCTGACCGAAATGGCGTCCGAGCCGAAACCGAGCGAGCCCGAGCCCGAAGGCGACTACTGGGTCGACCGCAAGGCCAACCAGGTCTACCTGTCGGAGGCCGGTCACGAGAAGGCCGAGCGCATCCTCGGCGAGCACGGCCTGCTGCCGGCCGGCGCCAGCCTCTACGACGCGGCCAACATCGGGCTGATGCACCACCTGATGGCGGCGCTGCGCGCGCACACTTTGTTCCACCGCGACCAGCAATACGTGGTGCAGAACGGCGAGGTCATCATCGTCGACGAGTTCACCGGTCGCCTGATGCCGGGCCGGCGCTGGTCCGATGGCCTGCACCAGGCCGTCGAGGCCAAGGAGGGCGTGAAGATCCAGGCCGAGAACCAGACGCTGGCCTCGATCACCTTCCAGAACTACTTCCGGATGTACGACAAGCTGGCCGGCATGACCGGCACGGCCGACACCGAAGCCTACGAGTTCCAGGAGATCTACGGACTCGAGACCGTCGTGATCCCGACCCATCGGCCGATGATCCGCGACGACCGCCAGGACCAGGTGTTCCGTACCGCACAGGAAAAATACGCGGCGATCCTCGCCGACATCAAGGACTGCCACCAGCGCGGCCAGCCGGTGCTGGTCGGCACGACCTCGATCGAGAACTCCGAGCTGCTGTCGGGCATGCTGCAGAAGGAGGGGCTCGCGCACGCGGTGCTCAACGCCAAACAGCACGAGCGCGAGGCCGGCATCGTCGCCGAGGCCGGTCGGCCGCGCTCGATCACGATCGCGACCAACATGGCCGGCCGAGGCACCGACATCGTGCTCGGCGGCAACGTCGAGAAGCAGATCGACCTGTTGCAGCTCGACGCCTCGCTGACCGACGAGGAGCGCGAGGCCCGGGCGCAGGCGCTGCGCAGCGAATGGCAGGCGCTGCACGACCAGGTGGTGGCCGCGGGCGGCCTGCACATCATCGGCACCGAACGTCACGAGTCGCGGCGCATCGACAACCAGCTGCGCGGTCGTGCCGGGCGCCAGGGCGACCCGGGCTCTTCGCGCTTCTACCTGTCGATGGACGACCCGCTGCTGAAGATTTTCGCCGGCGACCGGCTCAAGGCGATCATGGACCGCCTGAAGCTGCCCGAGGGCGAGGCGATCGAGGCCGGCATGGTCACGCGCTCGATCGAATCGGCGCAGCGCAAGGTCGAGGCGCGCAACTTCGACATCCGCAAGCAACTGCTCGAATACGACGACGTCGCCAACGACCAGCGCAAGATCGTCTATTCCGACCGCAACGCGCTGCTCGAGTCCGACGCGATCAGCGATCGCATCACCGATCTGCGCCACGCGGTGTTCACCGACCTGTTCCACCGCTACATCCCCGAGGATTCGGTCGAGGATCAGTGGGACGTGCCTGCGCTCGAACAGGCGCTGGCCGGCGAATGGCAGCTCGAGGTGCCGCTGGCCGCGATGCTCGCCGAGAATCCCGAGCTGACCGCCGAAGACCTGCTCGAGCGCGTGCTCGGCGCGGCCGACGCGAGCTACGCGGCCAAGGTCGAGCTGGTCGGGGCCGAGGCCTTCGCCGGTTTCGAGCGTTCGGTCATGCTGCAGACGATCGACCAGCACTGGCGCGAGCACCTGTCGGCGCTCGACTACCTGCGCCAGGGCATCCACCTGCGCGGCTACGCGCAGAAGAACCCGAAGCAGGAGTACAAGCGCGAGGCCTTCGAACTGTTCGGGGCGATGCAGCAGCGCATCCGCGACGACGTCACGCGCATCCTGATGACGGTGCGCGTGCAGACGGCCGAGCAGGCCGAGCAGGCGGAGGCCGTCGCCGAGCAGCAGCGGCAGCAGCACTACTCGAACGTCAACTACACGCACGCCGACTTCGACGAGGTCGCGGCGGCCGCCGGCGGCGATGCCGAATCGGTCGCCGTCGCGCTGCAGCAGGCGCCGGCGGCGGTCAGGGACGAGGCGCAGCAGCCGTTCCGCCGCTTCGGCCAGAAGGTCGGCCGCAACGATCCGTGTCCCTGCGGCTCGGGCAAGAAGTACAAGCAGTGCCACGGCAGGCTCGCCTGAAGGCGAGCCCGTCGCCGGCCGACGAAAGCCCTCCGACTGCCACGGGGTCGATGCGATGCCAGTGAACCTGGAAATCCCGGCGCGCGACGCGCTGCTGGCTGTGCCCGGCGTCGAGATCGGCACCGCCTGCGCGGCGATCCGCAAGACCGGCCGCCGCGACGTGCTGCTGATCCGCATCGCCGAAGGTGCGACGGTCGCCGGCGTCTTCACGCGGAACCGCTTCCGCGCCGCGCCGGTGCGGGTCTGCCAGGAGCATCTGCGCAACGGCGGCAGCGCCATCCGCGCGCTGCTGGTCAACGTCGGCTGCGCGAATGCCGGCACCGCCGCGCAGGGGCTCGCCGATGCCAGGCGAAGCTGCGAGCTGGTCGCCCGGTCGCTCGGCTGCGAGCCCGCACAGGTGCTGCCGTTCTCGACCGGCGTGATCCTCGAACACCTGCCGATGGACCGGATGGCGCAGGGAATCGCGAGCGCTGCCGGCGACCTCGGGCGCAGCGACTGGCTCGATGCAGCCGAGGCGATCATGACCACCGACACGATCCCTAAGGCCGTGTCGCTGCGCGTGCCGGCCGGCGACCGGCAGCTCACGGTCACCGGCATCGCCAAGGGCGCCGGCATGATCCGGCCGAACATGGCAACGATGCTCGGCTACATCGCCACCGATGCGTCGGTCGCCGAGCCGCTGCTGTCGCGCTGGCTGCGCGAGATCGCCGACGCGAGCTTCAACCGCGTGACCGTCGACGGCGACACTTCGACCAACGACTCGCTGATCCTGGTCGCCTCGGGCGCCTCGGGCGTGACGATCCGCGACGATGCCGACCCCGGCGCCGCAGCGCTGAAGGAAGCGCTGCTGGCCGTGGCCCGGCAGCTGGCGCAGTCGCTGGTCCGCGACGGCGAGGGGGCCACCAAGTTCATCACGATCGAAGTCGAGCAGGCCGGCAGCCCCGACGAAGCCGCGGCGGTCGCCTATTCGATCGCGCATTCGCCGCTCGTGAAGACCGCGTTCTTCGCGTCCGACCCGAACCTCGGTCGCATCCTCGCTGCGATCGGCTACAGCGGCATCGCCGATCTCGACGTCGATCGTGTCGACGTCTGGCTCGACGACGTGCACGTGGCGAGCGCAGGCGGGCGTCACCCCGACTACCGCGAGCAGGACGGCCAGCGCGTGATGAAGCAGGCCGAGATCCGGGTGCGCGTGGCGCTCGCACGCGGCGAACACGCGACGACGGTCTGGACCTGCGACCTGTCGCACGACTACGTCTCGATCAACGCCGACTACCGTTCCTGATGCCCGCTTCCGCTTCCCTCGATCGCTTCGTCGATCGCGCCACGCTTCTGCTCGATCGTCTCGAATCGCTGCTGCCCGCCACCCGCGAGCCCGACTGGGGTAGCGCCATCGCGTTTCGCTGGCGCCGCCGGCAGACGGCGCTCGGCGTACAGGCTCAGTTGCAGCCGGTTCGCCAGGTGGCCGCGATCCGGCTCGACGACCTGCAGAACATCGACGACCAGAAAGAGGCGATCGTGCGCAACACGCGCCAGTTCGTCGAAGGCCTGCCTGCGAACAACGTGCTGCTGACCGGCTCGCGCGGGACCGGCAAGTCGTCGCTGATCAAGGCCTGCCTGAACGAATGGGCGCCGCAGGGGCTGCGCCTGATCGAGGTCGACAAGGACGACCTGGTCGACCTGCCCGACATCGTCGAGCTGGTCTCTTCACGCCCGGAACGCTTCATCGTCTTCTGCGACGACCTGTCCTTCGAGGAAGGCGAACCCGGCTACAAGGCGCTGAAGGTCGCGCTCGACGGATCGGTCGCGGCGCAGTCCGAGAACGTGCTGATCTACGCGACCTCGAACCGGCGGCACCTGATGCCCGAATACATGGCCGAGAACCTCGAGGCCCGGCACCAGCCCGACGGCGAGATCCATCCGGGCGAGCGCGTCGAGGAGAAGATCTCGCTGTCCGAGCGCTTCGGCCTGTGGGTCTCGTTCTATCCGTTTCGCCAGGACGAGTACCTGGCCATCGTCGCGCACTGGCTGGCCAGCTTCGGTTGCGGGCCCGACGAGATCGCCGAGGCGCGCGCCGACGCGCTGCGCTTCGCGCTCGAACGCGGTTCGCGCTCCGGCCGGGTCGCCTGGCAGTTCGCCCGGGATTGGGCCGGCCGGCACGGCCACTCGGTGCGCGCCGGTGGCGCGGCCACGCCGCTGAAGTGAGCGGCGCGCGCGCGCCGATCGATGTCGCGGTCGGCGTGCTCGTGCGCGCCGACGGTGCGGTGCTTTTCGGCCAGCGCCTGGCCGGCAAGCCCTACGCGGGCTGGTGGGAATTTCCGGGCGGCAAGCTCGAGGCCGGCGAGACCGTCACGCAGGCGCTGGCCCGCGAGCTGCACGAGGAACTCGGCATCGCGATCGACGGTTCGTCGCGCTGGGTCGTGCGCGAGCACGTCTATCCGCACGCGCACGTGCGCCTGCACTTCCACCGGATCGAAAGCTGGCGGCACGAAGTGCGCCCGCGCGAAGGGCAGGCGCTGCGCTGGCTGCGCCCCGACGCGATCGACGCCGCGCCGCTGCTGCCGGCGGCGATCCAGGTCGTCGGCTGGCTGCGCCTGGCGCCGTTGCATGCGATCTCTTCGGCCAGCGAACTCGGCGGCGCGCGCTTCCTCGACGCGCTCGACGCGCGACTGGCGGCCGGCTTGCGCATGCTGCAGCTGCGCGAGCCGGGGATGCCCGAGCAACGCTTCGACGCGCTGTTTCGCGCCGTGCGCGACCGCTGCGAGCGCCACGGGGCGCGCCTGATGGTCAACAGCGTACATCCGGCCTCGTACTGGCTGGCCGCGGGCGGCGTGCACCTGCGTGCGGTCGACCTGATGCGCTGCGAATCGCGCCCGCCGCTGCGCTGGGTCGGCGCCTCGTGTCACGACGAGGCCGAACTCGCGCATGCCTGCGCGATCGGAGCCGACTACGCGCTGCTCGGTCCGGTGCTGCCGACGGCCTCGCATCCCGGCGCCGAAGGGATTGGCTGGCAGCGCTTCGAGCAGATTGCCGCGCCGGCGTCGATCCCTGTCTACGCGCTGGGCGGGCTGGGCCCGGCCGACGCGACGCGCGCCAGGCGAGCGGGCGCGCACGGTGTCGCGTTCAAGCGGGCGATCGAGATCGATCACGAATAGCCGGGCCGGCGGCCCGGGCCGTCTTGCGGACCCGGCCGTCGTGCAAGACCGGTCGCCTCGGACCGGGACGCCCTGGCCAGCCGGGCTACTTCTGCGTCTTGCTGCCTTCGTAGCGCCCGGCCTCGCCTTCGTCGGACGACGCGGCGTCGTCGCGTGCATCGCCCGAAATCCGGTACCGCTCCGAAGCCCAGGCGCCGAGGTCGACGCTCTTGCAGCGCTCCGAGCAGAACGGACGCCAGCGGCTCTCCGCGGTGAATGGCACCTTGCGCCCGCAGGTCGGGCAGTCGACCTTCACGACCATCCGGCTTCCTACAGATTGCAGAGCGCGAGCTCGAAGTCGACGTCGCCTTCGAAGGGCTTCGGGCGCAGGTCGCCGCCCTGGCAGGTGAACCGGATCCACAGCAGGTGCTTGTTCGCGCTGATCTCGGGAATCGCGCCGGCGGTTTCGTCGAGACGGACCTGGACCATCTGCCAGGTGCGGCCGCCGAGCGTCTGCTGGAAGCTTCCCTGCTGCGCGACGTGCCGCGAACGCTGGGCGCCTTCGCGCAGCAGCCTCAGCACGATCGCGAGGCTGTCGTGCAGCGCCTGGAAGGGCGCTGCCCAGCCGAAGATGTCGCGCTGGCGCTCCTCGACGGGCCGATGCTGCCAGGCGTGGTACGAAGGCAGGTCGAACTCGCAGGCGCCGCCTGCGATGATCGTGCGGCTGCGAATGCTCATCAGCCATTCGTTGTCGCGCAGGTGCTGTCCCGAGCGACCCGGGATCGCGCCGAGGCCGGCCGCGGCAGTGTCGATCTGCGACAGCACGCCTTCGAGCATCTCGGTCGACACGTCGGGGCTGCCGCGATAGGCAGCCAGCGACTGGCGCTGGCGCTCGAGTTCCTGCAGCAAATCGGACTTCAGGTCGGCGCGCGCGGCGACGTCGAGGATCTCGAACAGCGTGACCAGTGCGACGTGGTGGTCCAGCGGGTGCTCGCGCCGGGCGAAGGTCTGCAGGCGATCGAACAGGTCTTCGAGGCGCAACAGCGTGCGGACGCGTTCGTTCAGCGGGTACTCGTACAGGATCAAAGGCTCGCCCCGGCGCGGTCGGTGTCGCGGTTCGGCGAATTCTGGACCAAAGGGCGGACCTTGACAAACCGCGGTCGAAGCTCGCGCGGCTTCACTCTTTCTCCGAAGCGGGCGCGGAAGCGACCGTTTTCGCCGGGTCTCCAGGCGCCGCGGCGGCGGATGCGGCGGTCACCGCGGCCGCCGCGCTCGCCAGCGCCATGTACTGGCGGTGCAGCGCTTCGACGCGCTCGGCGAGCTCGGCGGGATCGCCGCTGTTGTCGACGACGTCGTCGGCCGCCGCGAGCCGTGCCTCGCGCGGAGCCTGCGCGGCGATGATCGCCTCGACCTGGCTGCGATCGAAGCGGTTGCGTTTCATGACCCGCTCGATCTGGACCTCGACGGGCACGTCGACGACCAGCAGCCGGTCGATGCGATCGCGCCAGCGCGACGATTCGATCAGCAGCGGCACGACGACGATCGTGTAGGGGCCGCTCGCTTCGGCGATCATCAGCTCGCAGCAGTGGCCGATCATCGGATGCAGGATCGCCTCGAGCCGCTGGCGTGCCGGCGGATCGGCGAAGACCAGCTTGCGCATCGCGGCGCGGTCGAGCGCCCCGTCGGGTTCGATGACCGAATCGCCGAAGGCGCGGCGGATCTCGGGGATCGCCGCGCCGCCGGCAGCCGTCAGTGCGTGTGCAACCGCGTCGGTATCGACGATGCTGGCGCCGTGCGCGGCGAACAGGTCGGCGACGGTGCTCTTGCCGCTGCCGATGCCGCCGGTCAGGCCCACGAGGAAGCGTCGGGATTGCATGAGGCGAGTCTAGCAGCCTGATCAACGATGGCAGAAGCCTGACGCCGTTGCCATGGTTCTCCGGGCCCGGCTCGCGCGAAGCCTCAGGCCAGCCCGATGAAGGCCGTCAGCGGTCCGCCGAAGTACAGTGCGAGCAGGCCGGCGCCGGCCAGGTAGGGGCCGAACGGGATCGGCACCTCGCGGCGGTGCCGCGCGAAGGAGATCAGCGCGATCCCGACTACCGAGCCGACGATCGAGGCCAGCAGGACAATCGCCGGCAGGGCGGTCCAGCCGAACCAGGCGCCGAGCGCGGCGAGCAGCTTGAAGTCGCCGTAGCCCATGCCCTCCTTGCCGGTGACGAGCCGGAACAGCCAGTAGATCGACCACAGGCTCAGGTAGCCGGCCATCGCGCCGATCACGGCCTCGGACAGCGGCGCGAAGACGCCCCAGAGGTTGAACAGCAGCCCCAGCCACAGCAGCGGCAGCGTGATGCTGTCGGGCAGCAGCTGCGTATCGAAGTCGATGAAGGTCAGGGCCAGCAACGCGAAGCTGAGCAGAACCGCACCGAGCCCGGCCCAGCTCGCGCCGAACTGCCAGATCGCCAGCGCCGCGAGCAGGCCGGCGGCCAGTTCGACGAGCGGATAGCGAATCGGGATCGCCGTGCCGCAGGCCTTGCAGCGCCCGCGCAGCAGCAGCCAGCTCAGCAACGGGATGTTCTCGAGCGCACCGAGCTGGTGACCGCAGCTCGGACAGCGCGAACGCGGCACGAACAGGTTGTATCTCGGTGCGGCGACGGCTTCGTCGCCGCGCAACTCGGCGGCCTGCGCCTCCCATTCGGCCTCCATCATCTTAGGCAGGCGATGGATGACCACGTTCAGGAAGCTGCCGACCAGCAGCCCGAAAACCAGCGCGGTCGCCACGGCCAGCGCCGGGAACTGCTGCAATGCCTCGATCATGCGGTTCTCGGCGACTGCTGCAATGCCTCGGTCATGCGGTTCTTATACCACCTGGCCGAGCTTGAAGATCGGCAGGTACATCGCCACGACGAGCCCCCCGATCACGACGCCGAGAACGACCATGATCATCGGTTCGAGTAGGCTCGACAGGCTGTCGACGGCCTCGTCGACCTCGCGCTCGAAGATGTCGGCGGCCTTCGACAGCATCCCGTCGAGCGAGCCCGATTCCTCGCCGATCGAGGCCATCTGCAGCACCATGTTCGGGAACACCTGCGCGTTCTGCATCGACACGGTCAGGCTGGTGCCGGTCGCGACCTCCTGCTGGATCTTCTTCGTGGCGACCAGGTACACGTGGTTGCCGGCGGCGCCGCCGACCGAATCGAGCGCCTCGACCAGCGGCACGCCGGCGGCGAACATCGTCGACAGCGTGCGCAGCCAGCGCGCGATCGTCGCCTTCTCGACAACCGGCCCGAACACCGGCAGCTTCAGCAGCAGCCGGTCCATCAGCATCTGGACCTTCGTCGACCGCTTCCAGGCCTGCAGCAGGAAGTAGATCGATCCGGCGATTCCGCCGAAGATCAGGTACCAGTTCTCGACGAAGAAGTCCGAGGCCGCGATGACCATCAGCGTCGGCGCGGGCAGGTCGGCGCCGAAGCTCGAGAACACGTCCTTGAAGGCCGGCACGACGAACAGCATGATCACGGCCACGACGATGAAGGCCACCGCCAGCACCGCGGTCGGGTAGAACAGCGCCGACTTGATCTTGCCCTTGATCGCCAGCATCTTTTCCTTGTAGCTGGCCAGGCGGTCGAGCAGGTCGTCGAGGATGCCGGCCTGTTCGCCGGCGTTGACGAGGTTGCAGAACAGGCTGTCGAAGTGCAGCGGGTACTTGCGAAACGCCTGCGCCAGCGAGGTGCCGGTCTCGACGTCGGCGCGGATGTCGGTGAACAGCCGCGATACCGCGGCGTTGCTCGAGCCGCGGGCCACGATGTCGAACGACTGCAGCAGCGGCACGCCGGCCTTCATCATCGTCGACAGCTGGCGCGTGAACAGCGCGATGTCCTTCTCGGTGATCTTGCGCCCGCGCGCATAGCTGCGCTTGCGCATCTTCGTCACCATGATCCCCTGGCGACGCAGCGTCGAGCGCACGATCGCCGGGCCGCTGGCGCGGACCTCGCCGCGCACCATCTTCCCGGCGCGGTCGCGCCCTTCCCACAGATAGGTCTGTTCGCGCGCAGCCGCGCGTCCCGGCACCGTCGCCGCTCTCGTGGCCATCGATCGAGTCCTCGTCGTTCCTGCCGCAGCCGTCATTCGTTCGTTGCCCCGAGCACCTCTTCGATGCTCGTGAGCCCCTGCATCACCTTCATGAGCCCGGAGCGGCGCAGGTCGCGCACGCCTTCGAGCTCGGCCTGCGCGGCGATCTGCAAGGCGTTGCCGCCGGCCAGGATCAGCTTCTGCATCTCTTCGGTGATCGGCATCACCTGGTAGATGCCGACCCGGCCCTTGTAGCCGCTGCCGTTGCAGCGCTCGCAGCCGACCGGGCGCAGCGGCACCCAGCTGCCGTCGAGGTCGCTCTCCAGGAAGCCGGTCTCGAGCAGCGCGCTCTCGTCGATCTCCAGCGGCGCCTTGCAGCTGCACAGCCGCCGCGTCAGCCGCTGGGCCGTGATCAGGCTGACCGACGACGCGATGTTGAAGGCCGGCACGCCCATGTTGGCCAGCCGGGTCAGCGTGGTCGGCGCGTCGTTCGTGTGCAGCGTCGACAGCACCAGGTGGCCGGTCTGCGCGGCCTTGATCGAGATGTCGGCGGTCTCGAGGTCGCGGATCTCGCCGACCATGATCACGTCCGGATCCTGGCGCAGGAAGGCGCGCAGCGCCGCGGCGAAGGTCAGCCCGGCCTTCTCGTTGACGTTGACCTGGTTGACGCCGGGCAGGTTGATTTCGGCCGGGTCCTCGGCGGTCGAGATGTTGATGCCCGGCCCGTTCAGGATGTTCAGGCAGGTGTACAGCGAAACGGTCTTGCCCGAGCCGGTCGGTCCGGTGACCAGCACCATGCCGTAGGGCCGGTGGACGGCTTCGAGCAGTGCGGCCTTCTGGTCGGGCTCGTAGCCGAGCGCGTCGATGCCGAGCTTCGCCGACGACGGATCGAGGATCCGCATCACGATCTTCTCGCCGAACAGCGTCGGCAGCGTCGAGACGCGGAAATCGATCGTGCGCTGCGCCGACAGCACGAGCTTCATCCGGCCGTCCTGCGGCACGCGTTTCTCGGAGATGTCGAGCTTCGAGATCACCTTGATCCGCGAGGCCAGCTTGTCCTTGATCGCCAGCGGCGGCTGCGCGATCTCGCGCAGCTCGCCGTCGATCCGGAAGCGGATCCGGTAGAACTTCTCGAAGGGCTCGAAATGCAGGTCGGAGGCGCCGGACTGGATCGCGTCGACGAGGATCTTCTGCAGGAAGCGGACGATCGGTGCGTCGTCGACTTCGGCTTCCTGCGTGCTCGCCTGCTGCTCGTCGGGAGCCAGTTCGAGGTCGACCTCGCCTTCGGTGAACTCGCTGAGCTGCTCGGTCGTGCTGCGGCCGAGCCGTTCGATCAGGCGCAGCAGCTTGTCGTGCTCGACGACGACCAGGTCGACGGCGGCCTGCGCGGTGAATCGGATGCGTTCGACCAGCCGCGCGTCGGTCGGGTCCGAGATCGCGATCGTCACACGGTTGCCGCGCTTGCCCAGCGGCACGATCCGCGCCGCCAGCGCGAAGCGCGTGTCGAGCACGTCGGTCGGCAGGTTCGACGGCTCGAGCGCCGCCAGGTCGAGCAGCGGATGGCCGAAGGCATTGGCGATGAAGCGCGCGAGCTGCCCGGCGTTCAGCGTGCCGCCGGCGATCAGTTCGTCGATGAACGCGGTGTTCGATTCGTCGGCCTTGCGCTGGATCGCCGTCGCCTGGTCGAGCCGGATGATCTGGTGCTGCACCAGCGCGCGGCCGAGCCCGGCCAGCGTCGTCTGCTGTGCGGGGGCGCGTTGCGTTGTCGAGGCGGCGGCCATCGTGTCAGCGGTTCTGCCGGTTGAAGTCGATGGATGGGCGAGCGTGCCGGCGGAACGCCAGGCCGAACAGCAGCGATGATGCGTCGTCGGCGCTGCGCGGGCGCCCCGTCGTTGACGAGCGGCCGCGACGGATCGGACGAACGGCGCGCGGTTGCTAAACTGCTCGCGGTGCGCCGTTCCGAGCGCACCCGTCCGGTGTGCAGGAACCGGTCCGCCAATCGACGGAGGCAGACGCTTCATGAGCAAGAACGACAACGCGCGCCGGCTGCGTTCCCGCGCCTGGTTCGACAATCCCGACAATCCGGGGATGACCGCGCTCTATCTCGAGCGGATGATGAACTTCGGGCTCACGCTCGAGGAATTGCAGAAGAGCGGCAAGCCGGTCATCGGCATCGCGCAGACCGGCAGCGACCTGTCGCCGTGCAACCGCCATCACCTCGACCTGGCCAGCCGCGTGCGCGACGGCATCCGCGATGCCGGTGGGATCCCGATCGAGTTTCCGGTGCACCCGATCCAGGAGACGACGAAGCGGCCGACCGCGGCGCTCGACCGCAACCTGGCCTACCTCGGGCTGGTCGAGTGCCTGTACGGCTACATGTTCGACGGCGTCGTGCTGACGACCGGCTGCGACAAGACCACGCCGGCGATGATCATGGGTGCCGCCACCGTCGACCTGCCGGCGATCGTGCTGTCGGGCGGGCCGATGCTCAACGGCTACTACAACGGCGGTCTCGCCGGTTCGGGCACCGTCGTCTGGTTCGCGCGCCAGGAGCTGGCCGCCGGGCGCATCGACTACGACCAGTTCCTCGAGATGGTGGCCGCTTCGGCCCCGTCGGTCGGGCACTGCAACACGATGGGCACCGCGCTGTCGATGAACTCGATGGCCGAGGCGCTGGGGATGTCGCTGCCCGGCTGTGCATCGATTCCCGGCCCCTATCGCGAGCGCGGGCAGATCGCCTACCACACCGGCCGGCGCATCGTCGAGATGGTCCACGAGGACCTGCGGCCGTCGAAGATCCTCACGCGCGAAGCCTTCGAGAACGCGATCGTCGCCGCCAGCGCGATCGGCGCGTCGACCAACTGCCCGCCGCACGTCAACGCGATCGCGCGCCATGCCGGCGTTGCGCTCGAAGTGCGCGACTGGGACCGCCTCGGCTACGACATCCCGCTGCTGGTGAACTGCATGCCGGCCGGCCAGTATCTGGGCGAGGACTTCCATCGCGCCGGCGGCGTCCCGGCGGTCATGCACGAACTGCTCCAGGCCGGCAAGCTGAACGCCGATGCGCTGACCGTCACGGGCCGGCGAATCGGCGAGATCTACGCCGACACGCCGGCCACCGACCGCGACGTGATCCGGCCGTGGAGCGATCCGCTGATGCACGAGGCCGGTTTCGCCGTGCTGTCGGGCAACCTGTTCGAGTCGGCGATCATGAAGACCTCGGTGATCTCGCCCGAGTTCCGCGAGCGCTATCTCGCCAATCCCGAGGATCCGAACGCGTTCGAGGGCCGGGCGATCGTCTTCGACGGTCCCGAGGACTACCACCACCGGATCAACGACCCGTCGCTCGAGATCGATGCCGACTGCATGCTCTTCATCCGCGGCGTCGGTCCGGTCGGCTATCCGGGCGCGGCCGAGGTCGTCAACATGCTGCCGCCCGACGCGCTGGTCAAGCAGGGGATCACGATGCTGCCCTGCGTCGGCGACGGCCGGCAATCGGGCACCTCGGGCAGTCCGTCGATCCTGAACGCGTCGCCGGAATCGGCGGTCGGCGGCGGGCTGGCCCTGCTGCAGACCGGCGATCGCGTGCGCATCGACCTGAATCGGCGCTCGGCCGACATGCTGGTGAGCGACGAGGAGCTGGCGCGGCGGCGGGCGGCCTGGGTCGCCCCCGAGCTGGCCAGCCAGACTCCGTGGCAGGAGCTGCAGCGCCGCACGGTCGGCCAGCTACAGGATGGCGCCTGCCTCGACTTCGCGGTCAGCTACCAGCGGATCGCGGAAACCCGCGGCCTGCCGCGCGACAACCACTGAAAGTGAAGAAAGTCCTGACCGCCGCGTGGGGGGTTTGCCTCCCATCGATTTCGCGGCAATAATCGCGCCCTGCGCAAGGCCCGAGCGGAAGAAACGGAATGGCAGGCGAGGAAAATTACATACTGGAGACACGCGGGCTCGTCAAGGAGTTTCGTGGGTTCGTGGCGGTCAACGACGTGAACCTGCGTGTCCGGCGCGGGCACATCCACGCGCTGATCGGCCCCAACGGGGCCGGCAAGACGACCTGCTTCAACCTGCTGACGAAATTCCTGATTCCGACCCGCGGCGAGATCATCTACAAGGGCCAGGACATCACCTATGCCAAGCCGGCGGAGGTCGCCCGGCGCGGCATCGTGCGCTCGTTCCAGATCTCGGCGACGTTCCCGAACCTGAGCGTGCTCGAGAACGTCCGGATCGGGCTGCAGCGCGCGCAGGGCACCTCGTTTCACTTCTGGCGGCCGGTCAGCACGCTCGATTCGCTGAACGATCGGGCGCTCGAGCTGCTCGACACGGTCGGCCTGCGCGACTACGCCGACTACATCACCGTCGAGCTGCCTTACGGACGCAAGCGCGCGCTCGAGATCGCGACGACGCTGGCCACCGAGCCCGAGCTGATGCTGCTCGACGAACCCACGCAGGGGATGGGCCACGAAGACGTCGATCGCGTCACGCAGCTGATCAAGAAGGTCTCGGCCAACCGGACGATCCTGATGGTCGAGCACAACATGAACGTCGTCGCCAAGATCGCCGATACGATCAGCGTGCTGCAGCGCGGCCAGATCATCGCCGAAGGGCCGTACGAAACCGTCTCGCGCAACCCGCAGGTGCTCGAGGATTACATGGGAAGCGCCGACGAGGCGCTCGCCGGAGCCTCGCATGGCCACTGAGTTCCTGCGCATTTCCGACCTGCACGCGTTCTACGGCGAGTCGCACATCCTGCATGGCGTCGACATGGTCGTTAACCACGGCGAGGTGGTCACGCTGCTCGGGCGCAACGGCGCCGGCCGCACGACGACGCTGAAGTCGATCATGGGCCTGGTCGGCCGTCGCACCGGCTCGATCAAGGTCAACGGCGTCGAGACGGTGAACCTGTCGCCGCATGCGATCGCGCGCATGGGAATCGGCTACTGCCCCGAAGAGCGCGGGATCTTCGCCAGCCTGAGCTGCGAAGAGAACCTGATGCTGCCGCCCGCCGTGGGCTCGGGCGGCATGGGGATCGACGAGATCTACGCGATGTTCCCGAACCTGAAGGAGCGTCGCGAAAGCCCGGGGACCCGGCTGTCGGGCGGCGAGCAGCAGATGCTGGCGGTGGCGCGCATCCTGCGCACAGGCGCCCGGCTGCTGTTGCTCGACGAAATCTCCGAAGGACTGGCGCCGGTCATCGTGCAGGCGCTCGCCCGGATGATCCGGATGCTGCGCGAGAAGGGCTTCACGATCATCATGGTCGAGCAGAACTTCCGGTTCGCCGCGCCGCTGGCGGACCGCTTCTACGTGATGGAGCACGGGCAGATCGTCGAGACTGTCGTTGCCGCGGAGCTTGACCAGAAAATGGATATGCTTCGCGAATATCTCGGCGTCTGAACACCGGACCGGCCGGATCCGGGGTTCGGAATCAAAGGCCTCGCCCGCATGGGCCACAGGCATATCGAGGAGGAGACGTTGGACTTCAATGCGATGACCCGGGCCGGGCAGGCTGCGTGACCGGCGCAGGCCGGCGTGCGCGGCTTTATCGGCGATTGAGCAGGGTGCTCTCGAGCAATACGAAACGGAGGAATAGACGATGACGATGAAACGCAAACTCACCGCGACGCTGGTCGGCGCGGCCATGGCCGCGCTGGCCGGAGCGGCAGCCGCGGAAATTTCCGGCGGGGTCGTGAAGATCGGGGTCATGAACGACATGTCGGGGCTGTACGCCGACATCGGCGGACCGGGTTCGGTCGTCGCCGCGAACATGGCGGTCGAAGACTTCCAGAAGATGTCCAAGGCCGGGCTGAAGATCGAGGTCGTCTCGGCCGACCACCAGAACAAGCCCGACGTCGGCTCGACGGTCGCGCGCCAGTGGCTCGACACCGAAGGCGTCGACGTGATCGTCGACGTGCCGACCTCGTCGGTGGCGCTCGCCGTCAACCAGATCGTCCGCGAGAAGGGCAAGGCCTTCGTCAACACCGGCGCGGCCACGGCCGACCTGACCGGCAAGGCCTGCTCGCCCAACACCGTGCACTGGCTCTACGACACGTGGATGCTGGCCAACGGCACCGGCAAGGCGGTCGTCGAGACCGGCGGCGACACCTGGTACTTCCTGACCGCCGACTACGCGTTCGGCCACGCGCTCGAGCGCGATACCGCGGCCGTCGTCGAGAAGAACGGCGGCAAGGTGCTCGGCAAGGTGCGCCATCCGCTGTCCACGCAGGACTTTTCGTCGTTCCTGCTCCAGGCACAGGCGTCGAAGGCCAAGGTGATCGGCCTGGCCAACGCCGGCGGCGACACGATCAACTCGATCAAGCAGGCGGCCGAGTTCGGCATCGTCCAGGGCGGCCAGAAGCTGGCCGGTCTGCTGGTGTTCCTGACCGACGTCCACGGGCTCGGCCTGAAGACCGCGCAGGGGCTGCAGATCACCGAAAGCTTCTACTGGGATCTGAACGACCAGACGCGCGAATGGTCGAAGCGCTTCGCCGAGCGCCACGACGGCAAGATGCCGTCGATGGACCACGCCGGGGTCTACGCCGGCGTGCTGCACTACCTGAAGGCGGTCGAGGCGGGCAACACCGACGACGGCACGAAGGCCATCGCCAAGATGAAGGAACTGCCGACCGACGATCCGTTGTTCGGCAAGGGCGAGATTCGCGTCGACGGCCGCAAGATCCACCCGGTCTACCTGTTCGAGGTCAAGAAACCCGAGGAGTCGAAGGGCCCGTACGACTACTACCACGTGCGTGCGACGATCCCGGCAGAGCAGGCGTTCCGTCCGCTGAACGAAGGCGGCTGCGACCTGGTCAAGGGTTGATCGGCATCTGATCGCAGGAACGGCCGGCCCGCGGGGCGGAACTCGCGGGCCGGCCGGCGCTACCACCCCAAGCACCAACCACATCGGGTTCACGGATGGAGATCTTCGGCATTCCGACTCAGGCTTTGTTCGGCCAGTTGCTGATCGGCCTGATCAACGGGTCGTTCTATGCGCTGCTGTCGCTCGGCCTGGCCGTCATCTTCGGCCTGTTGAACATCATCAATTTCACGCACGGCGCCCAGTACATGATGGGCGCGTTCGTCGCGTACCTGCTGCTGAACAAGGCCGGCCTCGGCTACTGGTGGGCACTGTTGCTGGCGCCGATCATCGTCGGCTTCACCGGGGTGCTCATCGAGCGCTTCATGCTCAAGCGGCTGTACAACCTCGATCACCTGTACGGGCTTCTGCTCACCTTCGGCGTGGCGCTGATCATCCAGGGGTTGTTCCGCAACGAGTACGGCGCATCGGGGCTGCCGTACCAGATGCCCGCGCAACTGACCGGCGGCATCAATCTGGGCTTCATGTTTCTGCCGAACTACCGGGCCTGGGTCATCGTCGCGTCGCTGATCGTCTGCCTGAGCACCTGGTTCGTGATCGAACGCACGAAGCTCGGCTCCTACCTGCGCGCGGCCACCGAGAATCCGCAACTGGTGCAGTCGTTCGGCATCAACGTGCCGCGGATGATCACGCTCACCTACGGCTTCGGCGTCGGATTGGCGGCGCTGGCCGGCGTGATGGCGGCACCGATCTACCAGGTCAGTCCGCAGATGGGGGCCGACCTGATCATCGTCGTGTTCGCCGTCGTCGTCATCGGCGGCATGGGCTCGATCATGGGCTCGATCATCACCGGCTTCGGGCTCGGGCTCATCGAAGGCCTGACCAAGGTCTTCTACCCCGAGGCCTCGAATACCGTCATCTTCGTGATCATGGCGATCGTATTGCTGTTCAAGCCGGCAGGTTTGTTCGGCACCCAGAAATAAGGCTGTCATGGCTCATACGCAAACATCCGCGCCGGCCGACGCCGCTGGCGCCGCGCCCAGGCAAGAGAAGGCGAGTGCCGGGGCGAGCCGGCACCAGCTCGTCGCGTTCCTGATCATGGCGGCGTTCTTCGCGGTCGCTCCGCTGGTCGTCTATCCGGTCTTCCTGATGAAGGTCATGTGCTTCGCGCTGTTCGCGTGCGCATTCAATCTTCTGATCGGCTACGGAGGCCTGCTGTCGTTCGGGCACGCGATGTTTCTCGGCACTGCCGGCTACGTCGCCGCGCATTCGGCCAAGGTCTGGGGCTTCACGCCCGAACTCGCGATCCTGACGGCCACCGCCTGCGCCGGCGTGCTGGCCTGGGTCACCGGCTTTCTCGCGATCAAGCGCCAGGGCATCTATTTCGCGATGATCACGCTGGCCCTGGCCCAGATGATCTTCTTCTTCTACCTGCAGGCGCCGTTCACCGGCGGCGAAGACGGCATCCAGGCGGTGCCGCGCGGCAAGCTGTTCGGCATCTTCGACCTCAGCTCGGCGGTCGGCATGTACCCGGTCGTGCTGCTCATCTTCCTGGGCGGCTTCCTGCTGATCTGGCGCATCGTCAATTCGCCGTTCGGCCAGATCCTGAAGGCGATCCGCGAGAACGAGCCGCGCGCGCTGTCGCTGGGCTACGACACCGACCGCTACAAACATGTCGCCTATGTGCTGTCGGGCACGCTGTCCGGGCTTGCCGGCGGGACCAAGGCGCTGGTCTTCCAGCTCGCTTCGCTGACCGACGTCCACTGGTCGATGTCCGGCGAGGTCGTGCTGATGACGCTGGTCGGCGGGCTCGGCACGCTGTTCGGGCCGGTCGTCGGCGCCGGCGTGATCGTGTCGATGCAGAACTACCTGGCGCAGATCGGCGCCTGGGTCACCGTCGTGCAGGGCGTGATCTTCGTGATCTGCGTGCTTGCCTTCCGCCGCGGCATCGTCGGCGAGATCGCGAACATCCTGCGCAAGCCGCTGTAACAGCGGGGGTCGAAGCCGCGGGCCGGGCATTCCGCGCGCCTGCCTCTGCGCAGCCGAGAAGCGCAGGGCACCCCTGCGAAGCAGGGGCAAGCAGCGGCAGGCGCGCGGAATGCCCGGCCCGCGGCTTCGGCTGCAGTCAGTCGACGACCGTCTGCGACTGTTCGCGCATGTACAGCGGCAGGTACCAGTACGAGCCGATGGCCTTGCCGGTGCTGCCGCTGGCTTTCCAGCCGCCGAAGGGCTGGTAGCCGGGCCAGGCGCCGGTGGTCGCGCCCTGCGGGCGGTTCACGTAGACGACGCCGGCCTCGATCCGGTCCAGGAATCCGTCGATCTCCTCGACGGCACCGTAGAAGCCCGCCGTCAGTCCGTAGTCGGTTGCGTTGGCCAGCGCGATGCCCTCGTCGACCGACTCGATCTCGTCGACCAGCACGATCGGTGCGAACAGCTCCTGCTGCCACAGCTCGTGCCCGCGCGGCAACGAGGCCAGTGTCGGCGCGACGAACCAGCCGCGTTCCAGCGCGCCTTCGCTGAGCAGCCGGCCGCCCGCATAGAGCTTGCCGCTTTGCTTCATCGCTTCGGCTGCGCGCTGGTAGCGCTGTCGTGCCGCCTGGTCGATCAGCGGGCCCATCCAGTTTTCGCGGACGGTCGGGTCGCCGACGTCGATCGCCTCGGTCAGCGCGACGATGCGCTCGCGCAGTTCGGCCGCCGCCTCGCGCTGCACGTAGACGCGCGAAGCCGCCGAGCATTTCTGGCCCTGCAGGCCGAAGGCCGAGCGCACGATGCCGGAGGCCGCCCGTTCGAGATCGGCATGCCGGCTGACGATGACCGCGTTCTTGCCGCCCATTTCGGCGATGCAGGGCCGGATCCAGCGACCGCCGGCGAATTCGCGTGCGATCGCCGACCCGACCTCGCGGGAGCCGGTGAAGGTGATGCCGGCGATGTCAGGGTGCTTCACCAGGGCATCGCCGACCGTGCCGCCCGAACCGGTCACGTGGTTCAGCACCCCGGCCGGCAGGCCGGCGTCGGCGAACGCCTGCATCAGCATCGTGCCGCTCCAGGCGGTGGCCGATGCGGTCTTGAAGACGACCGTGTTGCCCGCGGCCAGCGCCGCGCCGACCGGGCCGCCGGACAGTGCGAAGGGAAAGTTGAACGGGGCGATCACCGCCCAGACGCCGTACGGGCGCAGCCGCGTGCGGTTGCGACTGACGAATCCGGGCAGCGGATCGAGCGGCAGCGTCCGATCGAAGCCCTCGCTTTCTTCCATCCGGTCGCAGTACCAGTGGATCAGGTCGGCGGTCTCCTGCACCTCGCCGAGCGATTCCATCCGGTTCTTGCCGACCTCGATCGACAGTCCGGCCGACAAGGTCCAGACCCGCTCCTCGATCAGCGCCGCGGCCCGTCGCAGGATCGCGAGCCGCTCGCGCCACGGCGTACGCGACCAGCTTGCGAAGGCCTTCCCGGCGGCCTGGATCGCAAGGTGGGCATGGCTCGCGTCTCCGGCCTGGAAGCTGCCGACCAGGATTTCCCGGTCGATCGGCGAGCGCAACTCGAAGCTTCGCTCGGCCAGCGCCTCGCGACCGCCGATCGACATCGCATGCCGGCCGCCCAGCGTGCCGCGGATTTCGGCCAGCGCCGCCTCGAAGCGCTCGTGCATTTCGGGCGGCGGATCGAACATCGTCGAATAGGTCAGGCGGTAGCCACTCGTGTCGGACATGCTCAGGTCTCCTGTCTGGATCGATTGCAGATGCTCGGCCGTGGCCGACGCCCTGTCCGTCGCCGGCTACGTGCTATGATTGCGCGCCCCCGTGGAGCGTGACGGTTTCGCCGAATGGCCCCGAGCATACAGGGCCGGCGGTCCGTTTCACGCCACCTCGACCAGGCTGTTCTTCCGGCAGGCGCAAGCCTCCTCCAACAAGACGCAGCGAAGGGCCATCCGGCAAATGGCGCCGGACGCCCGATCGCATTTGCTGTCGCGCGAGCATGCTTCGTTCGCCGATGATCCGATGAGCCGGCTGTCCGGTCGTTTCCGCATCTTCGCGCGCGCGATCCCGCGCCTGCTGTCGAAGCCGCTGCGCCTCAGGCCGCGGCAAGTGCGCCGCATCCTGATCGCGCACCACCTGTTGCTCGGCGACACGCTGCTGCTCGCCCCCTTGCTCGCGAAGTTGCGGGCGAGCTATCCGGATGCGGAAATCGCGCTCGTCTGCCAGCCGGCCACGCTCCCGCTTTTCGGCGGGCGGCCGTTCGAGGCCACGGCCTTGCCTTTCGACCGGCACGACGGCTCGTCGGTCGACGCGATCCTGCGTTCGGGCCCCTACGACCTGGGCATCGTCCCGGGCGACAATCGTTACAGCTGGCTCGCGCTGGCCGCGGGCTGCCGCTGGATCGTCGGGCATGCCGGCGACTCGCCCGCCTGGAAGAACTGGCCGGTGGACGAACAGCGGCCGTATCCTGCTTCGCCTGCCGCCTGGGCCGACTTCGTGACCGAGCTGGTCGAGGGGCCGCCGCCGCGCCCCTATCGCCGGGGCGACTGGGCGGCACCGAAGGCCGTGCCATTGCCCGAGGCCGATCGGCTCGCCATGCCGTACGTGGTCTTTCATCTCGGGGCCAGCTCGGCGGTCAAGCGGTGGCCGGCGGATCGATGGCGAAGGCTCGCGCAGGCGGTCGAATCGCTCGGTTACGTTCCGGTGTGGAGCGGCGGCCCGGGCGAAGTGGATCTGATTCGTGCCGTGGACCCGGACGGCCGGCATCCGGACTTCTCGGGCCGGCTCGATTTAGGCCAGGTCTGGCATCTGTTCTCCGGGGCGAGCGCGGTCGTCTGCCCGGATACCGGAGTCGCCCACCTCGGTCGCCTGATCGGCGTGCCGACCGTCACGCTTTTCGGTCCGGGCAATCCGCTGATCCACGGAGCCGGCGAATACTGGGCCGAGATGCCCTTCGTCCCCGTCTGGATTCCCGAGATGCCGTGCCGCGACCAGCCGACGATGTTTCGGCGCGAGGCCGCCTGGATCAGGCGCTGCGACCGCAACGCGACGACCTGTGTCGCCTGGCAAGGCGATCACGCGCAATGCATGGGCCTTCTGACCGTGGACTCGGTGGGCGACGCCCTGCGCGCGCTGCTGCCGACCCGGTGATGGGCATCCGGGCGGAACAGGCGGAGCGCGCACTGTGGGTCGCGTGTCCGATCCTGATGTTCGTGTTGATGTTCGGGCATACGACGGCAGTCGTGAACCTTGCGCTCGTCCTGGTCCTGGTCGGGAACGTGGCCGCGGCCTGCTCGCCGGCCCGCCCGTCGCCTGCGCACTGGCCGCTGGTCTTGCCGATGGCCTGCTGGGCGGCGTGGACGCTCGCCTGCGTTGCCTGGTCGACGCACCCGGACGTGAGCTTCCATGCATGGCTCGACGAGGTGGTCTACCCGGCACTGGCGTTCTGGGGCTTCTGGCTGTTGGGGATGCGAATGAATCACCGGGGCCGGCTGATCCTGGTCCTGTGGACGGCATGCGTACTGCTCGCGGCGATGAGCGCCCTCTATTGGGGACAGCTGCAGCCGCCCACGCCGGACTCGTTTCCGCTGCGCTTCTATAACCGGGTCGGGCATACGAGCACACTGGCAGTGTTCGCGATGCCGCTTTTCGCCGGGCTGCTGCGGTATCCGCGCTGGCGGGGCATCGGGTCGACCGGGATCGCGTGCTGCCTGTTCATCGGACTCGCGTCGCTCAACCGCTTCTTCTGGCCGTCTGCGGTCGTGACGCTGCTCGTGGCCTTCCTGCCGCTGTACCGGCGGCATGTGCTGCTGGTCTTGGGCACCACGATGATCGTCGGCGTGCTGGGGCTGTCGATGCTCGAGCTCAGTTCGCGGATGCGACTCGACGTCGACGCGCCCGCGCTGGTCGAGCAAGACGGCGAGGTCGGCGGTCCGTCCGAACTGCTGGCGCGTGCGCTGGTGGGACTCGACAGGACGCTGTTGTCCGACGCGCGGCCGAGGTTCTGGCAGCATTACCTCGAAGTCGGGATGCGGAATGCGTGGACCGGCGTAGGATTCGGCAAGCCGCTTCCGGGCCTGGCTTACCGGGACGAGCTGCCCGCCGATCTCGCGTCCCTCGAACCCTTCGTTTCGACGCACGCGCACAACCTGTTCCTGAACACCTGGCTGCAGACGGGTGTCGTGGGCCTGGCCTTCCAGCTCGCGCTGCTGGCCAGCCTCGCCCGGACGTTTCGCCGGCACTGGCGATCGAGCGACTGGTGGGCGCCGGCCGGCCTCGCGCTGGTCGCCGGCATGCTCATGAAGAACCTCACCGACGATTTCATGTGGAAAACGACGATGCTCGCCTTCTGGGCCTTCGCCGGATTGCTGCTGGCCCTTGCGCAGCGCGCCGGCGATCCTCTCGCTTCGGGTATCGTGGCCGAAGGCAGGCGCCACGACAGCATGAATGCGGATAGGCATCTCGTGTAATCGATTCGGTCGCGGCGGCGGGCTCGAGCGCTATGCGCTCGACGTCGCCGGCGCGCTCGCTGCGGACCCGCGTGACCGCGTCGTCGTCTATGCGCGCGAATTCGACGAGGTGCCGGGCATGCCGGTCGTCGAGGCACGGCGCATCGGTGTTCGTGGCTGGCCGGGAAAGTGGCGCGACCAGCTTTTCTCGTACCGCCTGCAGTCGCAGCGTGGCCACTGCGACGTGCTGATCTCGTGCAACCGCGTGCGCGGCGCCGACATCGCGATCTGCGGCGGCACGCACCGTGGCTACCTGAAGGCGCGCGGCACGCCGGCCCGGCTGTCGGACCGCTCGTTGATCCGGCTCGAATCCGACTTCTATGCGGGCGCAGCGCGGGTCGTCGCGCACTCCCGGTTGATGCGGGACGAACTGCGCGAGCTCTACGGACTGGGCGAAGACCGGATCGAGCTGCTGTATCCGCCGGTGGACACGCAGCGCTTCGGTCCGGTCGATCGGCAGGCGCGGCGTGCGCTTCGCGAGCGCTACGGTTTCGCCGACGACGAGGTCGTGTTCCTGTTTCCGTCGTCCGGTCACCAGCGCAAGGGGCTCGGCCTCCTTGCCGATTACTTCGAACGGACCGCGCTTCCGGTCACGCTCGCCGTGGCCGGGCGCCCGGTCGGCCGGCGCCTGCCCCGGATGCGAGAACTCGGCTACGTCGCCGACATCGAGAACCTCTATCGCGCCGCCGACTTCAGCATCCTCGCCTCGGACTACGAGCCCTTCGGGCTGGTCGGCGTGGAGTCGGTGCTCTGCGGCACGCCGCTGGTCTTCGCCGACAACATCGCCTGCCTCGAGGTGCTCGACGCGCAGGCGGCCCATGCGTTTTCGCGCAGCGCGCCCGGCAGCCTGGCTGCGGCGATCGAGCAAGCGGTCGCCCGCTCGCGTTCCGACGCGGCCCGACTGCACGATCCGCTCGCGATGCTTCGCTACGACCCGCGCCTGGAGCCGCACGCCGGGCGGCTGCGACAGCTATGCGAACGGGCGATCGGCGTCGATCGTGCCGAAGCGGACTCCTGAAAGCGACGAGGCCGGTCGCGCGCCAGCCCTCCTTTGAGGGTATTCGTCCACGCCGATTTGCGGCAGGCTAAGCTGCATCGAACCGCTGCATTCGACCTTACAGGAGCCCGCCGTGCTGCCCGCCGACGCCTGCCCGACCTGCCATCGGTCCCTTGCCGTTCCCCCGGCCCGAGACGAGCGAGCCTGCCCCGACTGCCTGCTGCGCGGCTGGGATTGGCAGGGCTTCGAGCCCGAAGAGCCGGCGGCGAAGACAGCGGGCGTCTGGCGGCGCCTCGTCTCGTTCCGATCGGCACTCGGCCGGGCGCCGCGCGCGCGGGTGCAATGACGCACTAGTCCCGCAAGCGCAGCGGCACCAGTCGGCGCAGGGCGCGCCCGACACTTTCGCGAAACGCCGCGTTGTGCAGGCAGGCCCCGCCGGCAAGCCCGACCGCGCAGCCGAGCAGCGTATCCACGAAACGCGCCTGCATGATCGGGGTCGGCGATCCCGTGCCGAGCGTTGCGGCTTCGGCGAGCAGGATGGTCAACGGCGTGATGAACACCGCAGCAAACGTGTAGTGGCGCACGACCATGGTCTCGATGACGAGGGTCAGCACCATCATCGTCAGTGACATCGTCCATGGAGTCAGCGGCAACAGGAAGATCGCCCAGGTGACCAGCAGGCCGATTCCGGTCCCGACGATCCGCTGCAGTTGCCTGTTCCAGACCGCGCGAAGCGAGGTGCCATGGATCACTGCCAGGCAACTGACCGGCACCCAGTACGGGCGTTCGAGCTGGAACAGCTGGGCCAAGGCCAGCGAAATTCCGACGCAACCGCCGATCACGACCGAATCGGAGATCACGTGGTCGAAGGTCGGCGGCGCCGTCGGCGTCACCGGCGAGGAAGGGCGGAGGCGCAGCGTATGAACGCTGTAGACGAAGGCGATGATGCAGGCGAGGAGGGCGCCGAGCGCGATCAGCCCGACGGCGGTCGGAAGCTGCTCGACCGGTCTCGGCGTGTAGGCGCCGATCGCCGCGACCATCACGAAGAACAGGCTGCCGGGCGGGCCGACGCCATAGTATCGGCAGCCCATCGTCACCAGGATCGCGACGACGGTCAGCGCCGGTACGATCGCCGGCGCGAAGAGTTGACTGAGCGCGCCCAGCGTGTACGAGGCGACGATCGCGAACGCGCATGCCATCAGCGCGACCATCCTGCGGTCGAGCGGCGAGTCGTCGAGGTACAGGAAGACGAGTCCGCCCAGCGTCGACACGAGCCCGTAATCCATCCGCTCGAACCAGGCGCCGACCAGCAGTGGCAGGCCGGTCGCCAGCGCGGCGGCGATCGGCATCTGCCAGAGCCGATCGCTCGGCCGGAACGCGAACAGATGATGCAGTTCGGCCTTCAGCAGCTCGCGAAGCTGCTCGAGCGTTCGCATCGATCGTTTCGTGGTGGGCGGAAAGCCCTACATTATCTTGGCTTCGGCGCGAGCGCCGCCGTATCCGGCGCACCCCCAGCGCGCCTGCCCCATCCAAAGCGCGCGCCCGCACGGTCCCGTCCCGCCCGCTATCCGGGCAGCGCGCTCAGTGCGGATGCCCGGGCGATGCGCGCGAACACGCTCAGGCTCTGCGCGACGACCTGGTCCATGTTGTAGTAGCGGTAGGTCCCCAGTCGTCCGGTGAAGGTGACGCCCGGGGTTCGTTCGGCGAGCTGCTCGTAGCGCCGGTACAGCGCCGCGTTCTCGGGCGCTGGAACAGGGTAGTAGGGATCGCCGGCGTCGGTCGGGTACTCGCGGGTGACGCTCGTACGCGCGTGCGACTGTCCTGTCAGGTGCTTGTACTCGGTCGTGCGCGTATAGGGCACGTCCGGCGACGGGTAGTTGACCACGGCCACGGGCTGCAACCATTCCCGATCGAGCGTCGTGTGCTCGAAGCGCAGCGAGCGGTAGGGCAGACGACCGTAGCAGTGACCGAAGAACTCGTCGACCGGGCCCGTGTAGATCAGGTGCGCGTGGTCGATCGAGCGCCGGACATCGGCGTAGTCGGTCCCGGGCATGAAGCGGATCTTCGGATGGTCGATCATCCGCTCGAACATCCGTGTGTAGCCGTGCAGCGGCATGCACTGGAACTTGTCCACGAAATACCGGTCGTCGGCGTCGGTGCGGGCGGGTACCCTCGAGGCCACCGACTTGTCGAGCTGTGCCGCGTCGCGGCCCCATTGCTTGCGCGTATACCCCTCGAAGAACAGCCGGTAAAGCTCCTCGCCCACCTGGCTCACGACGACGTCGCGCGAGCTGCGAACCTCGGCCATCGGCGTCGCGCGCGAGGCGAGGAACGCCGCCGCCGCGTCGGCGTCGAGCCGGACGCCGTAAAGGCGTTCGAGCGTCGTCGTGTTGATCGGAAAGGGCAGCAGCCGGCCCCCGACGTCGGCGAGCACCCGGTGTTCGTAGGGCCGCCAATCGGTGAAGCGCGACAGGTAGTCGAGCACCTTCTGCGAATTCGTGTGGAAGATGTGCGGCCCGTACGGATGCATGAGGATGCCGGCCGCATCGTGTCGGTCGTAGGCGTTTCCCCCGACGTGCGTGCGCCGGTCGACGATCAGCACGCTGCTGTCGAGCTGGCTGGCCAGTCGTTCCGCCAGCACGCATCCGGCAAAGCCGGCGCCGACGATCAAGTAGTCGAATGACGGCCTGCGGCCGGCGAGCGAGCAAGGCATCGCGTTTCTCTCCTGTGTGCGGCTTCGGGCCTTGCACGCACAGCAGAAGGTGCCGTTCGGAGGCCTGAGCGTCGTTCGGCAAGGGCGATGCCTGGGCATCGATCGGGGCAGAGGCCGGATGGACGGGCGCGCGGTTTGCTTGCTCCTGTCTCGTGCGTTGTCCCCCTTTACCGCGAACCCCTTTACCGCGAACCGGCCCGACCGTCGAAGAACGAAGTCGGCCGGCCCTTGTGAGGACCTGTCGATGACTCCCCTGATCGTGTTCTCGCATCTGCGCTGGGACTTCGTCTACCAGCGACCGCAGCATCTGCTGTCGCGGCTGGCACGGCGACGGCCGGTGTTGTACGTCGAAGAACCGGTGTCCGGATCGCCCCGCAACTGGCTCGAGCAGCAATCGCCGGTCGAGGGCGTGCGCGTGCTGCGCCCGCATGTCACCGGTACGGTCGACGGCTTCGCCGACGAGCACGTGCCGGCGGTGCGGCGCATGGTGTCGACGGTGTTGCGCGAACTCGCGATCGACGATTACCTGGTCTGGTTCTATACGCCGATGGCGCTGCCGCTGGCCGACGGGCTCGACCCGCGCGCCATCGTCTACGACTGCATGGACGAGTTGTCGGCGTTCCGGTTCGCACCGCCGCAGCTCGTGCAGCGCGAAGCCCGACTGTTGCGCGAGGCCGACCTCGTGCTGACCGGAGGGCCGAGCCTGTACGCCTCCAAGCGGGCGTTGCGACCCGACGTCCATTGTTTTCCGAGCAGCGTCGACGCGCGGCATTTCGGCCAGCAGCCGTTCGAGCATCCGAGCCAGTTTCCGCTGCCGCATCCGCGCCTGGGCTACTACGGCGTCATCGACGAGCGGCTCGACCTCGGGCTGATCGCGGCGCTGGCCGACGCGCACGACGACTGGCAGGTCGTCATGGTCGGTCCGGTCGCCAAGATCGATCCGGAGAGCCTGCCCCGGCGCGACAACCTGTACTGGCTCGGCAAGCGCGACTATGCCGACCTGCCGGCGCACCTGGTCGGATGGGACGTCTGCCTGATGCCGTTCGCGCTCAACGAAGCCACCCGCTTCATCAGCCCGACGAAGACGCTCGAATACCTGGCCGCAGGCCGCCCTTGCGTCAGCACGCCGATCCGCGACGTCGTCGGACTCTATTCCGGAGTCGTCTCGATCGCCCACGGTCCCCGGGACTTTGTTCGCGCCTGCGAACAGATCCTGCGCTGGACGAACGCGGATCGTGCGCGCTTCCGCCGGCGTGCGCAGGAGATCGTCGAACGCAGCTCGTGGGAGCGGACCGTGGCCGACATCGAGCGCCTGCTCGAGCGCTTCGAGAAGCCGCTCGAGCTCGGGGTCGGCGTCGAGACGGGCATCTCGGCCGGCGGACTTGCCGAGGCCGGTCCGGATCTCGAGGTCGAAGTGGAGCTGGAGGCCTTCGTCGACGCGGCCATGGGTGTCGAGCTGAAGGCAGGTCAGAAAACCGCGGTTGCGTTGGCAGCGCCGCCCGCCCCGTCGAATTGACGATCAGCCGGTGCGCAATGGCTTCGTTGCGCCCCGGCACGCGATGCATGCGATCGGAGGGATCGCCCGGGCAGGTCCCGATCCTGCGGTCGTTCTGGATCGGCGGTTTCGAGGGCGCCGACCATCTCGATCCGCAGGCTCGACCGCTCGACATGGCGCGGTCCAACGGGCACCTGGCGCAGCTGGACGACGACTACGCGCGCGCCGCTGAGCGCGGCATCCGGACCGTGCGCGAGAGTGTCGGCTGGCGCCTGAGCGAGACGGCGCCGGGCCGCTACGACCTGCGGCGCCCGCTGCAGATGGCCCGAAGCGCACGCCGGCACGGCGTGCAGATCCTCTGGACGCTGATGCACTACGGCACGCCTGCCGACGTCGATCTGCGCGACGATTCGGCGATCGACCGCTTCACTGCCTTCGCGGGCGCCGTCGCGCGGGCGATCGCCGACGAGGCCGACGATCCCCCGATCTACACGCTGGTCAACGAGATCAATTTCCTGTCCTGGGCGGTCGCGCACACGAGGCTGATCGGTTCGCGCCGGGAGATCGGCGACGGCAGCGCCGCCGACGTGCAAAGCAGCCGGGAAAGCGGGTACGAGATCAAGCGGCGGCTCGTGCGCGCGACACTGGCGGCCACCGAGGCGGTTCGCCGTATCGACCCGCGCGCGCGATTCATGCAGGTCGAGCCGCTCGTGCACGTGGTTGCGCCGGCAGGCCGTGAAGATCTCGTGCCGTTGGCGGCCCAGGTGACCGATTACCAGTGGCAGGCCTGGGATCTGCTTTCCGGGCGCGCCGAACCCGAGCTCGGCGGCGCGCCCGAGATGCTGGATCTGGTCGGGATCAACCACTACCACAGCGGGCAGTGGGAAGTCGAGACCGAGCGCAGGCTGCAGTGGCACGAGCGCGACCCGCGCCGACGCGGTCTCGACGAGTTGATCGGGAACGCCTGGCGGCGCTACGGCCGACCGATGATCGTTACCGAAACGAGCCACGTCGGCGCCGGCCGGGCGCTGTGGTTGAGCGACGTGTCGAGCCAGGTCGAGCGCGCCCGCGAAAGCGGGATTCCCGTCTGCGGCCTCTGCCTGTACCCGCTGGTCGACCGGCCGGACTGGAACGATGCCGGGCACTGGCACCACAGCGGGCTCTGGGACGTCGTTCCGCCGGATCAGGCCGACGTCGGGATGCGGCGCGTGCTGAACCGCCCCTACGCGCAGATGCTCGAGCGCTGGCAACGACGCCTGCCTGAGGCGCGGAAACGGCCGGCGTCGCGACCGCTGCTGCTGGTCCTGTCGCAGTTTCGCTGGGACCCGATGCTGCATCGGGTCCACCATCTGATGGCCGAGCTTTGCGAAGACCATCGGATCGTGTTCGTCGAGGAACCGGTGTACGGGCTCGGCGAGCCGCGCTGGGTCCGCCGCTGCCCGGTCCCTGGCGTCGAAGTGTTGCAGGCGCATACGCCTTGTCCCCGCCCGGGCTTCGGCGGTGCGCAGGTGCCGCTGCTCGTCGATCTTCTGCACAGCCATCCGGGACCGGCGGCGCTGAGCCAGGCGCGAGCCTGGTCGACCACGGCGACGGCCGCGCCGCTGCTCGCCGCACTGGGGTTGCGGCCGTGGGTACACGATGTCGCGGACGAAGAATCCGCTTTCTGCGCTTGCGGCCACGCAGACGCGGTCGCCACCGCCCGGATCGCGGCCTCCGGGCGTTCGTCGCACCCGGCAGCGATCGAGCCGGCGGGCGAGCCGCGCCTGCTGCTGGCACACGGGTCGGCGCTGGCGCGGTCGCTGGGCGGTTGTCGCACGAACGTGCTGCGCGTGGACAACGCGGTCGATCGCGAACATTTCGCCTCGCGCTCGCTGCAAGCGCAGGGTAGCGAGGCGCTGGAGGCGTCCCGCCTGCTCGCCGGCATCGAGGGGCCGCGTCTCGTCTACACCGGGACGATCGACGAACGGATCGACCTGCCGCTGCTCGCCAGCCTGGCCGACGCCCGGCCCGACTGGCAGATCGTCCTGATCGGCCCGACGCGGCTGCCGACCGACCGCCCGCTGCCGATTCGGCGCGGGTTGCACTGGCTCGGCGCCCAAGCCTATACGCTGCTGCCTTACCTGCTCGCCGCATGCCAGGTGGCCCTGCTGCCGTACGTCCGCGGGCCGCGCACCGCGACGGCCAACCCGCCGCAACTGCTCGAATACCTGGCCGCAGGCAAGCCGGTCGTCAGCACGCCCTTGCCCGACGTCGTCGAACTGCACGCCGATCTCGTCGAAATCGCGCCGGAGCCCGGCAGCTTCGTCCGGGCCTGCGAGCGCGCGCTCGGTCGGGCCGACGCCCGGGATCCCGTACGCCAGGCGCGTGTCGACGCGCTGCTGTCGCGCTGCTCGTGGGCCGCCGCGGCGAACCGGGTGCGGGCTGCAATGCGGCAGGCCGCGCAGGCAGCCGGTTCGCTGGCCGACGTGCTGGAGGACCGCCGATGATCATCGATGCGCACCTGCACTGCACCGGCAGCGAGGCGACCGATGGCGTTCTGCGGGCGCTCGACGATGCCGGCATCGACCAGGCCGTGCTGCTGGCGCCGTTCCTCGACAACGGCTATTCGCTCGACGACCCGGCCTCGCTGCGGCGGGGCAACGATCATCTGGCGCGGCTGGTTCGTGGTCACGGCGACCGCCTCGTCGGCTTCGCGGTCGTCGATCCGCGCGACCGGGGCGCGCCCGACGAATTGTCGCGTGCGATCGAGACACTCGGGCTGCGTGGCGCAAAGATGGTTCCGACCGGCTGGCGGGCCAGCGAGGAACGCGTGCAGCCGGTATTCGCCCGGGCGGCTGCACTGCAGTTGCCGTTGCTGTTCCACAGCGGCATCTTCATCGACGGCCGATCCGGCCGCTTCTGTCGGCCATGCGAGTTCGAGGTGCTGCGCGACCATCCCGGCGTGCGGGTCGCACTCGCCCATCTGGGCTGGCCCTGGACCGACGAAGCCATCGCCGTCGGGCTCATCGATCGCATCCACGGCGTGCCGCCGGCCGACGCCGTGTTCCGCTTCGACATCTCGTTCGGCCCGCCGCCGCCTTACCGGCTCGAAGTACTGCGCCGTGCCCTCGAGGTGCTGGGCCCCGAATCGCTGCAGTTCGGGAGCGACTGCTTCCTGCCCTGCAGCGGCGAAGAGATCGCCGAGCGTCGCGGCTGGGTCGTCGAGCTGATGGACCGACTGCAGCTCGACGAACCGGCGAGGCAGCAGGTCTTCGGCGGCACCGCCGCCGCCTGGTTGCGGCAGCCGGCGGCACCGTCCGGGGATGGGCGCGCTCGGCATGGGGATCGCGCCTTCGCACCTGCATTGCATACCGAACGGTGTCGATCCCGAATCGTTCAGGCCGGGACCGGACACGTCGGCGGGGAACGTGCGTTCCGGGGACGTGCCTTCCAGCAACGTGCCTTCCGAAAACGTGCCTTCCGGGGACATGCCGTCGGCGAGTCTGCGAACCCGGCTTGGCATCGGGGAAGGCCTGCCGCTCGTCGGTTTCGTCGGTCGCCTGTCGCCCGAGAAGGGGCCGGAGCTGTTCGTGCGATGCGCTCAGCGGGTGCTCGAAAGGCAGCCGCAGGCGCACTTCGTGGTGATCGGCGACGGCCCGCAGCGCGCGACGGTCGAAGCGCGCATCGACCGTCTCGGCCTGCGCGGACGTGTGCATCTGGCGGGGATGCAGGCGTCGATGCCGACGCTGTACCCGCAGCTCGACCTGCTCGTCTGCAGTTCGCTGTCCGAGGCGATGCCGTTGGCCGTGATGGAGGCGATGGCCTGCAGCCTGCCGGTGGTGGCCACCGCGGTCGGCGGCGTGCCGGATCTGGTCGTCCAGGGCCTGACCGGCTCGCTGGTCGGGCACGGCGACGTGGACGGCCTCGCCAACGAGGTGGCCGCCTTGCTCGCCGATCCGGCGACGAGGCGCGAGATGGGCAGACAGGGTCGCCGGCGCATCCAGCAGCGATTCGCGCTCGACCACAGCGTCGGCGCGATTGGCGCGCTGCTCCAGCGGCTGGCGCAACGGGGAGAGGCGTCGGCCGCCTCAGCGGGAGTCCGGATACGTCCTTCCGCGGCGGAACCCGATGGAGCGATCGTGCAGCCGGTTCGCGTCGGACGGGCGAGGGGGAATGGCCGGTCGACTGGGGTCCGGCCCGCGACTGCGGAAGAGAAGCGTTGAAGAAGGCGATGTCCGAGGCCTGTTCTTAGCGAGCGGAGTTGCTGCCTGCGTTCGGCAGCGACGTCCGTGTGCTGGCTATTCGGTGCGGATCGTGGCAGGCTGCTTCGTATCGAATCCGTCATCCGCGACACAGGAGTCTGGCCGTCGGGCCTGTTCGCCGTGCAGACACAGTCTCGGCAGATGTCCGGGCCGGCGGCGCCGGAGATGCGCTGGATCTTCGGGGATTTCGTCGTCTCCGAGACCCAGCGCCGGGTCGAACGGTCCGGGCAAGCGATACGGTTGGGACCGCGCACCTTCGAGCTGCTGCTGCAACTGATCAGGCGTGCCGGCGAGTATGTCAGCAAGGACGAACTGCTTGCGTCGGTCTGGGCCGGTGTGGTCGTCGCGGACGGCAGCGTGCGCGTCCACATGTCGATGCTTCGTAAAGCGCTGGGCGAACCGGATGCACTGGACGAATGCAGGGAATGGATCTCCAACGTTCCGCTTCGGGGCTATCGGTTCAACGGGCGAGTCCGGCGCGACGAGACAAGCTCATCGATCCCGGTAGGTGCACAGGAGCCTGCTCCGTCTTTCACGAAGCCGCCTCTTCAACTGTGCCCCCTTGTCGGCCGGGAGGCGGAGGTCTCGGCAGTATGCGAGGCGCTCGATTCGCATCGGATGGTCACGGTAATCGGCACCGGCGGCATCGGCAAGACCAGCGTTGCGATTCGCGCTGCGGAGTGCTACCGGATCGAACACGGGATTTCGCCAGCCTTCGTCGATCTTTCGCCTCTCATTTCTTCGGAGCACGTGAAGGGAACGATCGCGCGCGCGCTCGGCGCGGCGGCCGACATGCCCGATCTCGTGCAAGCCGTCGCCCAGTCCCTTGCCGGCCGAGAGGTCCTGCTGCTCCTCGACAACTGCGAGCATGTGATCGACTCGCTCGTGGTGCCGATCACGCGCCTGCTCGGTGCTCTGCCCGGTGTGCGCGTGCTGGCAACCAGCCGCGAGCCGCTTCGAATGGCCGGCGAGCACGCCGTTCGCTTGCCGGCGCTTGCGACTCCCGAAGCGGATTGCACGACGCTGGCGCAGGCGCTTGCCTGGCCTGCGGTCCGCTTGCTGGTCGATCGGGCAGAGTCGACCGGCGCTTGCGCGTTCGGCGAATCCGATGCGCCACGCCTTGCCCGGATCGCGCGGCAACTCGACGGCATCCCGCTGGCCATCGAACTCGTCGCTGCTCGCTTGGGTGCGCAGTCGATCAACGACCTCGCACTCAGGTTGAACGATCACATGCGGCTGCATTCGGCGAGCAGAAGGAGCCTAGTCGATCGGCACCGGACCCTCGCAGCAGCCCTCGAGTGGAGCGTGAGCCGGCTCGACGATGACGAATTGCGGCTTTTCCGCCGGCTGTCGGTTTTCAGGGGCCGTTTCGATCTGGACTGCGCGCTAAGCGTCAACCTGGATCTCGACGCCGAGTCTGCCTGCGATGCGCTGATCTCGCTGGCGAACAAGTCGTTGGTTTCTTTCGACGGCAGCGATGCGGTCGCTCCTTATCGGCTGCTCGACACGACCCGGAGCTTTGCGGCCGGGATGCTGGCCCGCAGCGACGAACGCCCGATGATGCTGCGGCGCCATGCGAAGTTCATGCTCGATCTGATGAACGCGGCTACGGCCGAACTGCCGAAGCTGACAGAGCAGGCGTGGGCCGAACGGTACGCACATCGCCTGGATGACGTGCGTTTCGCGCTGGAGGTCAGCCGGACGGGACCGGAAGCCGACGTGAAGACTGCCGCGTCGCTCGTCATTGCCTCCGGCCCCCTCTGGTTTCATGTGTCGCAGGTCGACGAGTATCGAGGCATCGTGGCCGACACGCTCGCTCTGGTCGAACAGCAGTCGGAACCGGATACGGAGAGCGCAACGTGGCTGAGTACGGCCTTGATCATTGCATTGCTTCATACCGGCGGGCCGAACGAGGAACTGGACGCAGCCTGTGACCGAGCCCTCGCCGGGGCGCTGGCGATCGCAAGCAAGCCACTCGAGTTGCGAGCCCGCTGGGGCAGGTGCACGCACGAGATGTTCCGTGGAAACTATGCGAATGCCTTGATGCATTCGGACGCGCTGTTCGAGTTCGCGCAGTCATGGTCTGACGCCGAGGCCCTGGTGCTTGCCCGACGCGTCAGTGCGATGGCCAACCACTTCTACGGTGCGTTCGAGACGTCGCGGCGCCATAGTGCGGCCGCGATCGCGTTGTCCGGGACCATGGGCCGGAAACCTCTCAACCTGGTGGGACCGGATCCGCTGGTCGCAACGCAGGCCTTGCTGTGCCGGACGCTGTGGCTGCAAGGGCAAACCGGGCAAGCGTTGCAGGTTGCCGGCGATGCGGTCGCGCGTGCGCTGTCGATCGAACATTCGGTTTCGCTCTGTGCCGCCCTGTACGGCGCGTGTCCCGTTGCTCTGTGGGCTGGCGAACGCGAACTTGCGCGCACTTGGATTCCGATGATGCGCGACGAAGCCCAGCGACGCGGCTTGCGCGG
Organism: Limnobacter sp.; assembly: GCA_012513825.1. Lineage (GTDB taxonomy): Bacteria > Pseudomonadota > Gammaproteobacteria > Burkholderiales > Burkholderiaceae_E > Zeimonas. The sequence goes on from JAAZBL010000295.1 coordinate 47,821, forward strand.
TTGGTTGCGCTACGCCGAATGGTTCCTGCTGGGTTTGCAGCTCGAACTTGCCGAGGACCGGGGGCTTTGCATTCGGGAACAGGCCGGTCGCCTGGGCGCATACGACACCGTCGGCAAGGAGATGTTCGTCACCTTCTGCGCCGACTGGCTCGATGACGACTTGATTGCAAGGGTGGATCGTGGCGAGGGGCGATGGTGCGCAGCGGAGGTTCGTCGCGCCACCGGCTGGCGCGACGAACGGCGCGGAAGATTCGAGCAAGCCGAAGCTTCGTATCTGCAAGCGATCGAGACCGCCCGGCAGCAAGGCGCCATCGCATGGGAGCTACGCGCCGCGCTCAGCCTTGCAAGGCTGTGGGCAGCTCGCGGCCGGCCGCTTCAAGCCGCGCATCTGCTCGACGAAAGTTGCGCGCGCGTCGCCCCGGACAGTGGCAGTCGCATGCTGGTCGAGCTGCGCAGCTTGCGCGAGCGATGCGCCCGCCGTTGAACGCAGACTGGTTCAGCTGCGCAGAAACGCCAGGAGATCTGCGTTCACCTGATCCTGGAGCGTCGTCGTGAGTCCGTGCGGCGCATCGGGATAGTAGATCGCCTTTGCGTCTCTTATGAGTCGAAAGGACTTTTTCGCGGAGATGTCGATCGGAACGATCTGGTCGTCACCGCCGTGCATCAGCAGGGTCGGCACGTCGAACTTCTTCAGGTCATCGGTGAAGTCGGTCTCGGAGAACGCCTGGATGCACTCGTAGGCGTTTTTCTGCCCACTTTGCATGCTCCACAGCCAGAACTGATCGAGAACCCCCGGCGACACCTTGGCGCCCGGACGATTGGCACCATAGAACGCGATCGCCAGCTCCTTGTAGAACTGTGCACGGTCGCTGGCGACGGCCGTGCGTGTCTCGTCGAACACCTCGATCGGCAAGCCGTCGGGATTCGTCGCCGACTTCACCATGAGCGGAGGCACGGCGCCGATCAGCACGACCTTGGCCACCCGCTCGGTTCCGTATCGGCCGATGTAGCGGGCAACCTCGCCGCCGCCGGTGGAATGCCCGACCATCGCGATGTCCTTCAGATCGAGCGCATCGATCAGCGCGGCGAGGTCGTCGGCGTAACCATTCATGTCGTTGTTCGTCGATGGCTGGCTCGACCGGCCATGGCCGCGGCGATCGTGGGCAACGACTCGAAAACCGTTGCGTGCCAGGAAGTGCAACTGACCGTCCCAGGCGTCGGCGTTCAGGGGCCAGCCATGCGAGAACGTGACCACCGGGCCTTCGCCCCAGTCCTTGTAGTAGATCCGTGCGCCGTCACGGGTGGAGATCGTATTGCCGTTCATGGGGAGTCCTCCTTTGGGGTACAGGTGCCGGCAGGATGTACGGGGCGTACATGCTCCGGCGATGGCCGATCGTGCCGCCGCCGGAAGGGCGCCGGCAGTGATCGGGAGTCGAGATCGCGGGGTCTGGCTCGATGCGGGGGCGTGTCGAGCCTCATGCCGCCGCGGGCAGGTCGCGTCCGGATGGAAACGGAAAGCTCGTTGCCCGGATCCTGTCCGTCATGAAGTCGATGAACACGCGCATCCGCGACGGCATGTGACGGCGGCTCGGATAGCAGATGTAGTGACCGCGGCCCTCGGGCGAGTATTCCTCCAGGTACGTCAGCAGCGCACCGCGCATGATCGATTCGCTGACGAGGTAGCCCGGCATCTGTGCGATGCCCTGACCGTCGAGGACGGCCTCCAGAACCAGATCGATGTCGTTGTAGGTGAGTGCGGCCCTCGGCATGAACTTGAAGGGCCGATCGTTTACCTTGAATTCCCACTCGAAGATGGGCCCCGATGAGAAGCGAAAGTTGATGCACTGGTGATCGACCAGGTCCTGCACCGTGGTGGGCGAGCCGCGGCGGCGCAGGTAGTCCGGCGACGCACAAACGAACATCTGCATCGGGAAGATCTGCTTCGCAATGATCTCGGTGTTTCCGATGCGACCGCTGCGAAACGCGATGTCGACCCGGTCCGATATGAAGTCCGTCGGCTTGTCGCTCAACAGCAGATCGATCGACACCTCCGGATAAGTCGACCGGAACTCGCCGATCAACGGGGCGACGACTTTGCGCCCGAATCCGACCGCGGCGCTGATGCGCAAGGTTCCGCGAGGCGGCCCCTGCCGGAGATCTCGCATCTCCTGCACCGCCTCGACGATGCGGTCGACCCCCGCATGGCATCTGGCGTAGAACAGGTCCCCCTCATGCGTCAGCGTCGTGCTTCGGGTCGTCCGTCGGAAGAGCCGGACGTCCAGCTGGCCTTCGAGTCTCTGGACGCTGCGGCTCACCGCGGAGCGGCCGACACCCAGCCGTTCCGCGGCCCGCGCGAAGCTGCCCTCGGCGGCCACGGCAATGAAGGCGACCACGCCCGCATAAGTGGTGGCGAAGCTCGAAGCCAGCGGGTCTGCTTGCGTGCCGAGGGCTGCGTCGGGATGCCGAGGAAACATCGAGGTACTCATGGCTTGTGCATCGGTTCGGAAGTGGCGCCGCGTTGAAATTCGCTCGGCGTGAAGACACTTTGCGCGCCTGCAGGGGTGCAGGCCAGTTAATGCGTGTCAAACCGTGTTATCGGCGAGTCCGCGAAACGGAGTGCAAGAACAAGATCGCCCCGTAGGCGCCAGGCGCGTACGGGGCGATGAACGATGACGACCGTGGGATGTCGGTAATGGCGCTATGGCGATCGGTATGTTGGAGACCCCCCGGGGATCTGTCGTCAGCGCGACATCTTCGAAAGGGTGAACCAGGCGTCGAAGCCCAACGTGCCGATGCGCGGGTTTTCGCCCGGCACCAGAGTGTCATCCTCGAGAACCGCTCCGAAGTACCGCGCCTGAAAATCCGGTACCACGCTGCGCAAATCCTGTGTCCAGTCGAGGAAGCGCTGGACGAGATCGGTCAGGCGCACGCGCTCGGGCCCCGCGATCTCGATTACACCGTTGGCAGGTTCTGCCACTGCGCAATCGGCCATCGCAGCGGCCACATCGTTGGCGGCAATCGGTTGGACGAAGGCCGGAGACAGTCGTACCGTGCGGCCCTCGGTAGCCGATTGCGCGATGCCGCCCAGGAATTCGAAGAATTGCGTGGACTGGACGATGGTGTAGGGAATGCCTGACTCGCGAATGAGCAATTCCTGCGCGATCTTTCCCCGAAAATAGCCGCTGTCCGCCAGCCGATCGGTGCCCACGACCGAAAGCGCAAGGTGATGCTTTACGCCCGCTGCCGCTTCGGCAGCGAGCAGGTTGCGCCCCGAGGTCCGAAAGAACTCGAGCACCGCCTTGTCCTCGAAAGACGGCGAATTGGCGACATCCACGACCACCTGTGCGCCCCGCAGCACCTCGTCCAGGCCTTCACCGGTCAGTGTGTCGACGCCCGAGGCGGGCGATGCGGCGATGACTTCATGTCCGCGAGCACGCAGCATGGCGACGAGCCTGCTGCCGATCAGGCCGGAGCCGCCGATTACAACGATTTTCATGATCTTCTCCTCGAGAGAAACCCGTAACGGGCCGTGGGTTGCCAGCGAACTGGCGCCTGGCATGAAGCAGAGCTTCATGGCTTGTCGACCTCCGTGCCTCCCTGATTCAATGGAATGAGCGCGCCTGCTCCGGTGTTCTTGACCAGTACGGCCAGGAACCTTGCGCGTTCCGTCTTGCTGGCGTTGCGTCCGACCGTGTGGATGTCGTCGGGCCCTTCGTAGAAGGTGTCACCACGTCGCAGCGTCACGGCTTTGCCGCCGCGCACGCCCATCACGATTTCGCCTTCGAGGACGTAGATGAAACCGTGCGCATCGTGACGGTGTATCGGGTCGCCGCCGCCTGGCGGATACTCGACGGTGAGTACGAGTACTTCCTTCCCCGGAATATCTGCGAGTGGTTTCGAGAGCCGCTCGCTCACGATCGGTTCGGGCAGGCCGTCTTGCGCACTGCCCTGCTGCGCAAGCAGCGCGCCGACAGTGAATAACAGGCCCATTCCTATTCCGTGTGCAGTCCTGGCCATGTCTCTCTCCTTTAATTGTTCGGGAAACCGGACAGACGATACGGGCGGTATCGGCGAGCTTCGGTGCGGGTGCGGGCTGCGACAGGAATCGCAGCGGTGTCGTGATCGGCGCGTGGGCAGGCGCCGGGCATCTGATAGAGATTCACGGTTGATTTCCTCCATGCTCGTGCGTGCCAGGAACCGGTTGCTTCGGCACCGATGTACCGACCCGCCGAGAAATCGTAGGAGTGCGCGCTGCGATTCGGTAGGTAGGCGGAACGACACACGGTGTCGCCCGCGACGCACGAATTCCGCCGTGGTGCCGATGGTGCGCATCGGGAAACAGCGCGGTTCCTGGAAGCGATCTGGTCGGGCGCTCGTTTGCTTTCTACGATCCATCGGACACGCCGGACGAACCCGTCCATCGCGACGCGTTACCGGGCGTGTCGATTCGTCAATCACTCACGGAGCAAACGACCATGACCCAACGCCTCGATTACATGCAGCAATCTCCGGAACTCTTCCGCAAGTTCGTCGACTTCAGCGCGCTGGTGAAGGCCGGGTCGATCGAGGAGTCGATCTGCGATCTGGTTGCCATTCGGGCCTCTCAGATGAATGGCTGCGGATTCTGCCTGGATATGCACGTCAAGCAGGCGAAGATCGACGGAGAGCGCGAACTCCGTATCCACCATCTGGCGGCCTGGCGCGAATCGACGCTATTCATTCCTCGCGAGCGTGCTGCGCTGGCCTGGACCGAGGTGCTGACCAGCCTTCCCGATCAAGGCGTGCCGGACGAGATCTACGAGCGTGTGCGGACGCAGCTTTCCGAGAAGGAACTATCCGATCTCACCTTCGCGGTGGTGACGATCAATGCCTGGAACCGGATCAATGTCGGCTTCAAGACGGTTCCGGGGGCTTACGACAAGGCGTTCGGTCTCGACAAGGCAAGGCTGGAATGACTGAAGCCAGCGACATCGAGGCCCGGTTCAAGGGTCGACATCGGCAGGGAGAATGTGTGAACAAGCTATCGGGGAAAATCGCCATCGTCACTGGCGGCAACAGCGGCATCGGGTTCGCCGCCGCGAAGGCCTTTGCGAACGAAGGTGCCCAGGTCGTGATCGTCGGCAGGCGGCCGGAGGCCGTCGATGCGGCTGTCGCCGAGCTGGGGCGGGGGGCCGCCGGTTTTGTGGGAGACGTGAGTGACTTGTCCACGCACGACCGTCTGGCGGCCGATGTCGCAGCGCGATTCGGTGCGATCGACATCTACCTGGCCAACGCGGGGGTCTGCAACATCGAGCCCTCGTTCGATGTCGACGCCGAAAGCTATGACGCTCAGTTCGCCACGAACACGCGGGCGGTCTTCTTCGGCGTGAGCAGGATATCGCCGCTGGTGCGTGAAGGAGGTTCGATCATCCTCACGGGATCGATCGCGAGCGCGAAGGTGCTCGAAGGCCATGCGGTCTATGCCGGGACCAAGGCGGCTATCGGCGCATTCGCCCGGAGCTGGGCGCTGGAGTTGAAGAACAGGCGCATCAGGGTGAATGTGATCAGCCCCGGACCGGTCGATACGCCGATCCTGGCCAAGCTTGGCAGCCGGATCGCGGAAAAGGCGAGTTTCGCGAAAGACGTGGCAGCGGCGATCCCGCTTGGGCGCCTCGGATTGCCCGATGAGCTTGCACGCGCGGCCTTGTTCCTGGCTTCCGATGACAGCAGTTTCATCACCGGCATCGACATGCATGTGGATGGAGGGATCGCGTTGACGTAGACGCTTCGGTACTTCGGGTGCGTTTCCCGATGCGAACTTGATGCGCGTCATACGGAATCGGTTTTCGCATTGAATCGCCGCTGTTGCATTGATAGCGTCAAAACGAGCGATGCGCAGCGATCCGGCCTCGCGCTTCGGCGCCGAGGCCATGAGTTCTTTACTTTTTCACTGATGTGCAAGGATGGGAGGGATTCGCGATGAGTCGATCGAAACTCAAGGACCGAGTGTTCATCACCGGGGTCGGCTGTTCCCGGTTCGGGAATCTTCTGGAGACACCGGAGCTGAAGGGCAAGAGCATCCAGGAACTGACGGCATCGGCAGTAAAGGAGGCACTCGACGATGCCGGGATCTGCGGACAGGACGTCGACGCCGTTTTCGCCGGCAATGCAATGGTGCACAGCTCGCAGCTGCCGGGCACCTATACCCAGCTTTCGAAGTGGACGGGCACGCAGTTCAAGGCCGGCGTCCATTTCGAGGCGCAGTGTTCGACGACGAACATCGGCGTCGCGATGGCGGCGATGGCGATCGCGGCAGGGGTCTACGACACGGTGCTCGTCTATGGGTTCGAGACGACGCGCACGAAGGTCAAGGGCTACAGCCCGTACGAGCGGGAGGAGATCTCGAACCAGCAGACCTGGCTGTGGACCGACATGGCGGTCAACCAGGCTTACGGGGTGCCGCAGGGCTACGACATCTTCTCGACCTACAACGGGCTGGTCGCGCTCGGCTATTGCCGCAAGTACGGCGTGTCGATCGAGGATTTCGATCGCGGCATGTTCGAGCTGTGCCGCACGCGCCGCCTGCACGGGTCGATGACTCCGAAGGCCAACAGCCAGGAGACGCTGGAAGCGCGCGCGGCACGCTATGGTTTCTCCGATCCGTGGGAGTATTGGCGCGCGGGCGACCACAATCCGTACGTGGCCTGGCCGTCCCGGCTGCTCAGCCTCGTGACGACCGCCGATGGCGCGTCGGCAATCGTACTCACCCGAGAAAGCCTCGCGAAGTCGGCCCCATCGACGCCGATCGAACTGAAGGGCTTCGGGGTCAGCTACAGCGACCTGCCCTGGTACGGCACCGATCCGACCGTCTGGGAGGCCGATCGGAGGGCGGCCGAGCAGGCCTTGCAGATGGCCGACATCAGTGCCGCCGACATCGGCTATCTGCACACGCACGACTGCTCGCATATCTCGAGTCTGTGCACGGCGGAAACGATCGGCTACCTGCCTGCCGGCGGGGCGCTGACGGCGGCCCGGGAAGGGCGGCTGCGCTTCGACGGCGACCGGCCGATGTCGACGCACGGCGGGCGTCATGCGTTCGGCCATGCCTGGGCGGCGAGCGCGGGTTCCGATACCTACGAGGCCGTGCTGCAGATGCGGGCGCTCGCCGGTGCCCGGCAGATTCCGAAGCGGCCCGAGATTTCGGTCATCCACACACATGGCTACGCGATGATCAGCACGGTCATCGTCCTCGGAGGTGCCTGAGATGAACGACGTGACTCTGCAAGCGAGTGTGCTGCGCAACTACTACGAAGGGCTTTCCCGGGGCGTGTTCCGGGCGATGAAATGCAGCCGCTGCAACGGCATCACGTTCCCGCCGACCGGCTGCTGCGAGCACTGCGGCGGCTGGGATGTCGAGGAAACGGCACTCAGCGGCGACGCGACGTTGGTGTTCGCGACGCACAACATCACGCCGGCCTGCCATCCGCGCTTCGAGGAGATCGCGCCCTATGTCTACGGGCATCTGCAGCTGGCCGAGGGGCCCTGCGTGCAGGCGATCGTACTAGGCGTCGAGGCGACACCCGAGGCGCTGCGCAAGGTCTTCGAGGCGGGGCCGGTGCCGGCAAAGGCCGAGGTCTTGAAGATGGCCGACCTCGACGTGCTCGCGTTCCGGGCGAAGGCCTGACGAAGACCTGTGTCCGCCGCCGGAGGGCGGCGGGCATCACGAGCACCGGGTCGATGTCGATGCTGTGGGTCTTGCCCCTGGTGTCGGCTGCGACGGCCTCGAGCCAGCCTTCGATCTTGTAGCGCTCGAGGTCGCCGCTCTTCTTGCGTGAGACTTTTGCAAAGAAAATTCTGGTCGGGGTGAGAGGATTCGAACCTCCGGCCTCTACGTCCCGAACGGGATTTTGCGCCCTTTCCAATCAATGGGTTACGACCTAAGTGCCTGATTCGTAAGAGTGCGAGATTCTGCGACATATCGCGATATGATTGGGTTTGCTGTTACCTTGCTGTTACGGGCCCATCATGAAGCTATCGAAGAAGTTGTCGCCTGCCGTCGTCGAGAGTCAGAAGCCCGAGGCTGAGCCCTACCGCGTCTGGGACACGACGGTCCCGGCGCTGTTCCTACGGGTGCAGCCGTCGGGCATCAAGTCGTTCAACG
>JAAZBL010000296.1 GCA_012513825.1 Limnobacter sp.
CCGGCCGGGCCGAGCATCACGCTCCCGGCCGGGCCGAAGCGCGCCGGGCCGGAATCGGCAATCCAGCGGGGCCTGCGGCTGACGGACGCAGGCCCCGCCTGTATATTCTGCGGAGCTGCCTTGCGCAGCCCATCCAGAACGAGAACGACAGGAGACGATGTCTTGGGTACCGGAACCCTGGCGACGAGCGTCGCGATTCTCGCGACGCTCGTTGCCGCGACCCCGGCGTGGTCGCAGACGCAGGTCCGGATCGGCGCGATGGCCGACATGTCCAGCCTCTACTCCGACATCGGCAGTGCCGGCTCGATCGAAGCCGTGCGGATGGCCGTCGAGGACTTCGAGGCGGCCGGGAAGGGGCTGGTCGTCGACATGATCGTCGACCTGCCGACCAGCGCGGTGTCGTCGAAGAAGCCCTGCGACTACTACAAGCCGGTCGCGACGATCCCCGCCGAACGCGCGTTCCGGCCGCTGGCCGACGGCGGCTGCCCGCTCGTGGGTTCTTGAGCGCGACCGCGCGCCAGAGGAGACACAGCCGATGCGTTCATACGTGGTGAGGTGCTTCTGCGAACCGGTCGAGGCGGTCGACACGCCCGATCCGGTGCCGACCGGCACCGAGGTCGTCGTCGAGGTCACGCGCTGCGGCGTCTGCCACAGCGACCTGCACCTGCAGGAAGGCTTCTACGACCTCGGTGGCGGCCGCAAGCTGAGCTTGGCCGATCGCGGCGTGCAACTGCCGCTCGTCATGGGCCACGAGGTGCTCGGGCGGGTGATCGCCAAGGGACCCGAAGCGGCGCTGGGCGACGACGCGATCGGGCGCGACGTGCTCGTCTATCCGTGGCTGGGCTGCGGCAAGTGCGAGGTCTGCCGGCGCGGCGAAGAGAACTACTGCCCGACGTCCGGGTCGATCGGCGTGTTCCGCCCCGGCGGCTACGCCGACAAGTGCGTGGTTCCGCATCCGCGCTACCTGGTCGACGTCAGCGGCATCGATCCGACGCTGGCCGCGACCTACGCCTGCTCGGGGCTGACCGCCTACAGCGCGTTGCGCAAGGCGCCGGTCGACCGCGATCGCGACTGGCTGCTGATCCTCGGCGCTGGCGGCGTCGGCCTGAGCGGCCTGCAGATCGCGCGCGCGCTCGGGCACCAGCGGATCGCGCTGGCCGACATCGATCCGGCCAAGCGCGAACTGGCGCTCGCCGAAGGCGCGCAGCTCGTCGTCGACCCGCGCGATCGCGGCGCACTCGCGAAGCTCCAGGCGCTCGAAGGCGGCGTCGCCGCGGCGATCGATTTCGTCGGCGCCGGCGAAACGGCGAGCTTCGGGATCGCCGCGATCCGCAAGGCCGGCACCTACGTCGCGGTCGGACTGTTCGGCGGCGACATCCCGTTGTCGGTGCCGCTGCTGGTGCTGCGCGCGATCACGCTGCGCGGTTCCTACGTCGGCAACCTGGGCGAGCTGCGCGAGCTGATCGCGCTCGTCAAGTCCGGACGCGTGCCGCCGCTGCCGGTCGAGGCCGTGCCGATGGAACGGGTCAACGAGGCGCTGGACCGGCTGCGCGCCGGCAAGGTCAGCGGGCGGCTCGTGCTGGCGCGCTGAACGCGGATGAACCTCGCCCGCTGGCTCGAGCGCGCCGCCGCCATCGACGGGTCGCGACCGGCGCTCGCGCTCGGCGATGCGATCGTCTGCGACTACCGCCAGTTCGCGGACCGGTCGGCACGCGGCGCCGGCTGGTTGCGCGCGCAGGGGCTGGCGCCCGGCGATCGCGTCGCGCTGTTTCGCGGCAACGATCCCGACTACCTGCTCTGGCTCTGGAGCATCTGGTGGGCGGGCCTCGTCGCGGTGCCGATCAATGCCAAGCTGCACGGGCTCGAAGCCGCCTACATCCTCGGCCACAGCGGCGCGCGACTGTGTCTCGCCGACGGCGAGCGGGCCGGGCTGCTGGCCGCGCATGTTCCCGAGGGCTGTTCGATCGCCGTCGGCGCGCGGGCCGGTCGCGACGCCCGCGACGCCGACGCGACGCCGCTCGGGGCGCCTCTCGGGACGCCTCTCGGGACGCC
>JAAZBL010000297.1 GCA_012513825.1 Limnobacter sp.
CAGGATCGCGCGCTGACGACGATCGGCAGCGACAACTGGATCATGGCCTACGTGCACATCGCACACGACTGCGTGATCGGCGACCACACGATCTTCGCGAACACCACGAACCTGGCCGGACACGTGCAGATCGGCGACTGGGTGATCCTCGGCGGCTGCACGCAGATCCACCAGTACTGCAAGATCGGCGCGCATGCGATGACCGGCGTCAGCACCGTCGTGCTGCACGACATCCCGCCTTACGTGATGGCTTCGGGCAACACTGCGCAGGCGCACGGAATCAACAGCGAGGGGTTGCGTCGTCGCGGCTTTTCGGCCGATCGGATCGCCACGCTGCGGCGCGCGTACCGCACGCTGTACAAGTCCGGGCTCACGCTGCAGCAGGCCACCGAGACGCTGCGCGAACAGGGTGCGGCGCTGCGCGCCGACCCGTCGGCCGGGACCGGCGAGGCCGCGGCCGATCTCGAACTGCTGACCGGCTTCCTCGGTGCCGTCTCGCGCGGCATCGTCCGTTGAGAGGGCGTGACTGCCGATCCGTTCCGGCTCGCGATGGTCGCCGGCGAGGCTTCGGGCGACATGCTCGCGGCGTCGGTGCTCGCAGGGCTGACGGCGCGCAAGCCGGTGCTCGACGCCCGCGGCATCGGCGGGCCCGCGATGCGCCGACACGGTTTCGACGCCTGGTGGTCGATCGACGCGCTGTCGGTCAACGGCTACGCCGAGGTCCTGCGCCAGTATCCTCGGCTCAAGCGAATGCAGAACGAACTGCGCGACCGGGTCATCGACTGGCGGCCCTGCGCCTTCGTCGGCGTCGACGCGCCGGATTTCAACCTCGCGATCGAGCAGGCCGTGCGCGAGCAGGGGATCCGTTCGATCCACTTCATCGGCCCTTCGATCTGGGCCTGGCGCCGTGAGCGGATCGAGAAGATCCGTCGCGCGGTCGACCATGTGCTGCTGATCTTTCCGTTCGAGGAGTCGATCTATCGCGAGGCCGGCATTCCGGCCACCTACGTCGGCCACCCGCTGGCCGACCGAATCCCCGAGGACGTCGACCGCGAGGCGGCGCGCCAGGCGCTCGGCATGTTCCCGGCCCGCGGCCCGGTCGTCGCGCTGCTGCCGGGCAGCCGCCCCGGCGAGGTCGAGAAACTCGCGCCCGACTTCCTGCGCACGGCCGGCTGGATGCACCTGCGTCGCCCGGACCTGCGCTTCCTGCTGCCGGCCGCCACCGACGCGCTGTTCGAGCGACTGCGTCGGATGGCCGACCAGCTCCGATTGCCGCCGGGCGTGCAACTGACGATCGTCAGCGGCCGTTCGCACGACGTGATGGCAGCGGCCGACACCGTCCTGGTCGCCAGCGGCACCGCGACGCTCGAAGCCGCGCTGATGAAGCGGCCGATGGTGATCGCCTACCGGGTCGCCTGGCTCAGCTACCGGATCATGAAACGGATGGCGTACCTGCCGTGGATCGGGCTGCCGAACATCCTGTGCGGCGACACGGTCGTGCCCGAGTTCATCCAGCACGACGTGCGTCCCGAGGCCATGGGCGAGGCGCTGCTGCGCCAGCTCGACGACGACGCCCGGCGCGACGCGATCGTCGCGCGTTTCGCGGACCTGCACGGGCAGTTGCGCCGCGATTGCGCCGCGCGCGCGGCCGAAACGATCCTGGAGCTTGCCGATGAGCGCTGATCGAGCATCGGCCAAAGCCAGACGCGCGCCGCTTGCCGGCTTGGCGCCGCGCGGCGGCCGGCGTACACGTGCCGCTGCGGCCAGCCAGATGGCTTTCGCGCTGCACATCGAGGGGCCGGTCTGCGGCGTCGACGAAGCCGGCCGCGGCCCGCTGGCCGGGCCCGTCTATGCGGCCGCCGTGGTGCTCGACGCGGCGCGCCCGATCGACGGGCTGAACGACTCGAAGCTGCTGAGCGCCGCGCAGCGCGAGCGGCTGGCCGACGAAATCCGCGCGCGCGCGCTCGGCTGGGCGGTGGCCAGCGCCAGCGTCGCCGAGATCGACACGCTGAACATCCTGCAGGCGACTTTCCTCGCGATGCGGCGCGCGGTCGACGCGCTCGGCATCGCACCGGCGCTGGCTCGCGTCGACGGCAACCAGGCGCCGCGGCTCGGCTGTGCGGTCGAGACGCTGGTCGGCGGCGACGCGCTCGACCCGTCGATCTCGGCCGCGTCGATCCTGGCGAAGACCGAGCGCGACGCGGCGATGCGCGCGCTGCACGAGCGCTGGCCGCTTTACGGATTCGATCGGCACAAGGGTTACGCGACGGCCGAACACCTGTTGCTGCTGCGCGAGCACGGCCCCTGCGACGCACACCGGCGCAGCTTCGCGCCGGTGCGCGAACTGCTCGGCCTGCCGGAGCTTCTCGGGCCGGCCGGTTCGCCCATGCCGATCGTCTCGCCGGGGCCGGGCGTTCCGCCCGCGCCGTCCGGTCCGCTCATACCGGACGGATCGCTGATACCGGACGGATCCTTGTTCCCGGACGGATCGCCGATGCCGGACGGATCGTTGTTCTTGGACGGATCGCCGATGCCGGACGATCCGCTGGTCGGCTCGCTCGCTTCGAGCGGCAGCGAAGACGGCGCAGGGCGGTGAAGCAGATCGTTTCTCCCGCGAACGCGACGTACCGCGAGTTGCTCGCGCTGGCGACCTCGGCGCGCGAGCGCCGCCGGCTCGGCCTGTCGGTGATCGAAGGGCTGCACCTGCTGCAGGCCTACGTCGCGCGCCACGGGGCGCCGCGGCGGCTGTTCGTCCCGCAGCGTTCGGCGGCCGCGATCGAGGGCGCACCGGACGGCGAGCTCGCGCAGGCCGTCGCCGCCGCCGGCGTCGAGCCGATCGTGCTCGCCGACCGACTGTTCGCACAGGCGAGCCAGGTCCAGAACGGCCCGGGACCGATCGCCGTGGTCGGGACGCCGCGTCCGCCGCTGCCCGAGACGCTCGCCGGCGACGCCGTCTACCTCGATCGCGTCCAGGACCCCGGCAACGTCGGTTCGGTCTTGCGCAGTTGCGCAGCCGTCGGCGTGCCGCGCGTCATCACGTCGCCGGCCACCGCGTTCTGCTGGTCGCCGAAGGTCCTGCGCGCCGCGATGGGTGCGCATTTCCATCTCGACATCCACGAGGGCGTCCCGCCCGCAACGCTGCTGTCGCGGCTTGCCTGCCCGGCCGTCGCGACGACCGCCGACGCCCCGCGCTCGATCTACGACGCCGACCTGCGCGCGCCGCGCCTCTGGCTGTTCGGCAACGAGGGACAGGGCCTGGCGCCGGAACTGCTCGCCGCTGCGCGACTGGAGCGGCTCGCGATCCCGCAGAGCGAGGCCGTCGAATCGCTGAACGTCGGCGTCGCCGCGGCGGTCTGCCTGTACGAGCAGCTGCGCCAGCGGCGGGCGGGCTGAGCGCGCCGGTCAGGCCTCGGGCAACTGCTGCAGCACCGTCGTCGCGATCTCCTCGATCGACTTCGTCGTCGTCGACAGCCAGCGAATGCCTTCGCGCCGCATCATCGCCTCGGCCTCGGCGACTTCGTAGCGACAGTTCTCGAGCGCCGCGTAGCGGCTGCCCGGGCGGCGCTCGCTGCGCACTTCGGCGAGCCGCTCGGGCGCGATCGACAGGCCGAACAGCCGCGGCTTGTACTTGTAGAGCTCGGCCGGCAGCCGACCGCGCTCGAAGTCCTCCGGAATCAGCGGATAGTTGGCCGCCTTCACGCCGTGCTGCATCGCCAGGTACAGGCTGGTCGGCGTCTTGCCGCAACGCGAGACGCCGATCAGGATCACGTCGGCCTGCGCCAGCTCGGTGTGCTGCTGGCCGTCGTCGTGCGCCAGCGAGAAGTTGATCGCGGCGATCCGGCGCTGGTAGGCCTCGCTGTTCGTGGCCGTGTGCGAGCGTCCCATCCGGTGCGTGGACCGCTCGCCGAGCTCCATCTCGAGCGGTTCGACGAAGGTCGCGAACAGGTCGAGGAAGCGGCAATTGGCCTGCCGCACGACATCGTTGATCTCGCTGTCGACCAGCGTGCTGAAGACGATCGGACGGTGGCGATCGATCCGGCCCTGGCGTTCGATCCGCTCGAGCGCCTCGTGCGCCTTTTCGACCGAGTCGACGAAGGGCAGGCGCACGCTGCGCACCCGCAGGTTCTCGAACTGCGTGAGCAGCGAATGGCCGAAGGTCTCGGCCGTGATGCCGGTGCCGTCGGACAGGTAGAACACGGTGCGATCGTAGGGAGGGTCGCCGGAGCTCGACATGGGCGGCTGTCCATTCTCGGGTAACAGACGACATTCTGAGGCACAGCGGGCCGCGCGGGCGGCGATCCGGGCGCCCGCCGGAGCGCGGCCCGAAGTCCGGCGAAGTAGAATCGCAGCTTGACGGAACGTTCCGGATGCCCGGCCGCCTGGCGCTGCCAGGCATCCAGAGCGCTTCGCGCGACCACATTCCAACCTGTCAGGACTTTTTCCATGGACCGCCACGAAGGACGCTTCGTCGTCCCGCTCGAGGACTTGCGCATGACCGATGTCGAATCGGTCGGCGGCAAGAACGCCTCGCTCGGGGAAATGATCAGCCAGCTCGCCGCCTCGCAGGTGCGCGTGCCCGGTGGCTTCGCCACCACGGCCTGGGCCTTTCGAAAGTTCCTCGAACACCAGGGGCTCGCCGACCGGATCGCCGCCGAGCTCGACGCGCTGAACGTCGACGACGTCAAGGCGCTCGCCGATTGCGGGAGCCGGATCCGCCAGTGGATCGTCGACGCGCCGCTGCCGCCGGAGCTCGAACGGGAGATCCGCGAGCACTACCGCCGGATGGAAGAAGCCTCGGGCGGCGAAGCGATCTCGGTCGCCGTGCGCTCGTCGGCGACCGCCGAAGACCTGCCCGACGCCTCGTTCGCCGGGCAGCAGGAAACCTTCCTGAACGTCAGCGGCATCGAGGCCGTGCTCGACCGCATCCGCCACGTCTTCGCGTCGCTGTACAACGACCGCGCGATCTCGTACCGCGTGCACAAGGGCTTCGCCCACGCCAACGTCGCGCTGTCGGCCGGCGTGCAGCGGATGGTGCGCAGCGACCTCGGCGCCTCGGGCGTCATGTTCACGATCGACACCGAATCGGGCTTTCCCGACGTCGTCTTCATCACCAGCTCGTGGGGGCTCGGCGAAACGGTCGTCCAGGGCGCCGTCAACCCCGACGAGTTCTACGTGCACAAGCCGATGCTCGAAGCCGGCAAGATGCCGATCATCCGGCGCGAGATGGGCTCCAAGCTCGTCAAGATGGAGTTCGTCGAGAACGGCGCGCCGGGCCGCACCGTGCGCACCGTCGACACGCCGGCCGAGGCGCGCAACCGCTATTCGCTGAGCGACGAGGACGTGATCGAACTGGCTCGCTACGCGGTCGTGATCGAGCGCCACTACGGTCGCCCGATGGACATCGAATGGGGCAAGGACGGGCGCGACGGCAAGCTGTACATCCTGCAGGCGCGCCCGGAAACGGTGAAGTCGCAGCAGCACGCCGGCCGCCAGCAGCGCTGGAAGGTCAAGGGCCGTGCCGAGGTGCTGGCTTCGGGCCGGGCGATCGGGCAGAAGGTCGGCGCCGGCCCGGTGCGCGTGGTTTCCGACGCCACGCAGATGGACAGCGTGCGCCCCGGCGACGTCCTCGTGACCGACATGACCGACCCGAACTGGGAACCGGTGATGAAACGCGCGTCGGCGATCGTGACCAACCGGGGCGGGCGCACCTGCCACGCGGCCATCATCGCCCGCGAGCTCGGCATTCCGGCCGTCGTCGGCTGCGGCGACGCGACCGAGCGGCTGCGCGACGACGCGCTGATCACCGTGTCCTGCGCCGAAGGCGACACCGGCTACATCTACGACGGCCTGCTCGAGACCGAGGTGACCGAGGTCGACACCGGCACGATGCCGGAGATCCCGGTCAAGATCATGGTCAACGTCGGCAACCCGCAGCTCGCCTTCGAGTTCGCGGCCATTCCGAACGCCGGCGTCGGGCTGGCGCGGCTCGAATTCATCATCAACAACAACATCGGGATCCATCCGAAGGCGATCCTCGACTACCCGAACGTCGATCCCGAGCTGCGCAAGGCGGTCGAGAGCGTCGCACGCGGCCATGCCACGCCCCGTGCGTTCTACGTCGAGCGGCTGGCCGAAGGCGTGGCGACGATCGCCGCCGCGTTCTGGCCGCGTCCGGTCATCGTCCGGCTGTCGGACTTCAAGTCGAACGAATACCGCAAGCTGATCGGCGGTTCGCGCTACGAGCCCGAAGAGGAAAACCCGATGCTCGGCTTCCGTGGCGCCTCGCGCTACGTCGCCGAGAGCTTCCGCGATTGCTTCGAGCTCGAATGCCAGGCCATGCGTCGCGTGCGCGAGGACATGGGGCTGACCAACGTCGAGCTGATGATCCCGTTCGTTCGCACGACACGCGAAGCGGCGGCCGTCGTCGAGCTGCTCGAGAAGAACGGGCTGAAGCGCGGCGAGGGCGGCGGCCCCGACGGCAGCGGCGCGCTGCGGCTGATCATGATGTGCGAGCTGCCGTCGAACGCGCTGCTCGCCGAAGACTTCCTGCAGTACTTCGACGGCTTCTCGATCGGCTCGAACGACCTGACGCAGCTCACGCTGGGCCTGGACCGCGATTCGGGCCTCGTCGCCGATGCCTTCGACGAACGCGACCCGGCCGTCAAGGTGCTGCTCGAGCGCGCGATCGACGCCTGCCGCAAGGCCGACAAGTACGTCGGCATCTGCGGACAGGGGCCGTCGGATCACCCCGACCTTGCGCGCTGGCTCGTCGACAAGGGGATCAGCTCGATCTCGCTGAACGCCGACACCGTCGTTTCGACCTGGCAGATGCTGGCCGAAAAGCGCTGACGGCAGGGCGCCTTCGCCGACGCGAGCGGCGGTCAGTCCTCGGCCGCCCGCCGCGGCATCAGCAGGTCCACGCGCGCGTCGCAGCCGGCCATCGCATTGCAGACGGCGGGCAGTTCGTCGACCGGCACGATCGCCTCGACGGTCTGCCCGCTGACCGACAGGCTGTCCTGCACGAGGCAGCCGCCGTGATCGGCGAGCCGCCGGCCGATGTCGCGCTGCCAGTCGAGCAGCGCGTCGCGCCAGCGCTCCCGCGACTGGCCGGCCACCGGCCTGCGGCACTGGACCGTCAGCCGGACGGCCTCGGCGCCGTCCGGCAGTCGCTCGACGAGCCCGAGCCGCCGCAACTTTTCGATCTCGTCGTGCCCGAACATCGCCGCACTCCGGACTCGAGCTTCAGGATCCGACGAGCTTAACGCCGAACCGGCCCAGGTCGAGGCGGCCGGCGCCGACCAGCGTCGGCGGCAGCGACATCGGGCTCACCGCCTGTTCGAGCAGGCGCCGGCGCAGCGCAGCCGCACCGATCGAGCGGCCGCTCGCGCGCGCCGCCTGCAGCAGCAGCGCCGCGGCCCCGGCCACGATCGGCGTCGCCGCCGACGTGCCGCTCGCGCGGCCGAACAGATCGGCGCGCGCGGGGTCGGGCGCGAGCTGCCCGTCGGGCAGCCGCGGCACCGGGATCGTCGACATCAGGTTGACGCCGGGCGCAGCGAGATCGGGCTTGACGCCGCCCCAGGCGGCCGGGCCGCGGCTCGAGAACCCGGCCGGCAGGAAGCTGCGCTTGGTCAGCGCGCCGACGGTGAGCGCGCCCCGCGCCTGCCCGGGGCAGCACAGTTCGGTGTCGAAGCCAGCGCTCTGGCCGAAGCGCGACAGCGTTTCGGCCCGCATGTGCTCGTTGCCTGCGGCCACGACGACCAGCGCGCCGAAGGCAGTGGCGTTGTCGACGGCCATGCACAGCGGGCAGCGACCGTTGGGGCAGTGCCAGCCGTGCCCGCCGTCGGACCAGGTCGGCAGGTGATTGAAGCCGAGGCTGATCGACAGGATCTGCGCTTCGAGGTCGAGCGCTGCATCGATGCCTTTCGTGACGTTCGTGTGCCGCCCGCTGCCGTCGTGGCGCAGCACCTTGACGTTCAGCAGTTCGACCTCGGGCGCGATGCCGGGAAAGACCGGATCGCGCGAGGCGAGCGCACCGGCGCAGTGCGTGCCGTGGCGGCCGGGAATCGCGACGTCCTCGTCGCAGGTCGACATCGATTCGGCCACCTTCAGGTACGGGTGGCGCAGGTCGATGCCGGAGTCGAGCACGGCCACGCGAACCCCGGCGCCGCCGGGTTCGCCATGGCGCTGGCGAAACTGACCCAGGCCGACGTCTTCGACCGCATCGTCCATCAGCGTCGGATCGACGCGCGGATCGAGCTCGATCAGCGAGACGTCGTCGCGGGCAGCCAGCTCCGGAATCCGCTCGATCGCGAACGAGCAGGCGAGGGCGTTGGCCAGGTAGAGCGGGCGGCCCTCGTCGGCGGCGATCGCGTCGCAGGCCGGCTCCAGGCTGCGTGCGACACGTTCGCGGAATTCCGGCCAGCGTTCGCCGCGCCGCGGCCGGGTACGACCGAACTGCACGACCAGCGGCAGGCGCGCCCCGTGGACCGGGGCATCGGGAGCGGCCGGCGTACCGGCATCGGCGGCGAGCACCTGCCGCTCGTGCGCGCCGCGAGCCGGTTCACCGCGATCGATGCGTTCGAGGGCCGTGCGCAGCAGAGGGCCCAGTGTCGCCATCGATCACTGCACGACCATCATCTGCGTCTTCTGTCCGCCCTTGAACGTGTACAGCGTGAGCGCGGCCTTCTTCATGTCGCCTCGCTCGTCGAACGCGATGTGTCCGGTGATCCCGTCGTACTCGATCTTCGCCAGTTCGGGCAGGTACTTCTCGGGGTCCGTCGAGTCGGCCTTCTGCATCGCCGCGACGAGCAGGTTGACGGCGTCGTAGACGTAGGGCGCGTAGAGCTGGACGTTCGCGTTGAACTTGCTGTTGAAGCGTTTCTTGAAGTCCTCGAGCGCGGCCGCCTTGTCCGGCGTGACGCCGCCGGCTTCGGCGCAGACGACCTTGCCTTCGCCGACCGCATCGCCGGCGAGCTTGGCCATCTCGACCGTGCAGATGCCGTCGCCGCCCATGAAGCGCACGTCCATTCCGAGCTGGCGCATCTGCCGCATCATCGGCCCGGCCACGGCGTCCATGCCGCCGTAGAAGATGACGTCGGGTTTCTGTCCTTTCAGCTTGGTCAGGATCGCGTTGAAATCGGTCGCCTTGTCGTTCGTGAACTCGCGACCGACGACGTTGCCGCCGGCGGCCTTGACGGCCTTCTCGAATTCGTCGGCCACGCCCTGTCCATACGCGGTGCGGTCGTCGATGATCCCGAAGTTCTTCGCGCCCATTTCCTTGACCGCGTACTGGCCGAGCACGCCGCCGAGCTGGCCGTCGTTGGCGACGATCCGGAACGTGGTCTTGAAGCCCTGTTTCGTGTACTGCGGCGCCGTGGACGACGGCGAGACCTGCGGAATGCCGGCGTCCTTGTAGATTCGCGAGGCCGGAATCGAGGTGCCCGAGTTCAGGTGGCCGACGACGCCGACCACGCCTTCGTCGACGAGCTTCTGCGCGGCTGCCGTTCCCTGTTTCGGGTCGGCGGCGTCGTCTTCGCCGAGCAGCTCGAAGCGGACTTCCTTGCCGCCGATCGTGAGCTTCTTCGAATTCAGTTCGTCGATCGCCAGGCGACCGCCCATTTCGTTGTCCTTGCCCAGGTGCGCGATGGACCCGGTCAGGGGCGCGACGTGGCCGATCTTGACCACGGTCTGGGCCGAGGCGACACCGCCGGCGGCGGCCGCCAGGTACGTCGCGATCGCGATGCTCGTCAAGCGCAGTTTCATCGAATGTCTCCGGTTTCGAAGGGTTTGGAAGAGCCGGAAGAATTCCGCGCTCGACGGCGCGAATCCTAGCTCGAAATCTCGGCCAGCGGCAATCGCCACGCGGTGTCCCGGCGCCGCGGCGGGCTGCTAGCATCGGCGCCGTCGACCGCCGCTGAACGCCCGAATTGCCGCTCGACGCCTCACTTTCCCGGAGACTCGGATGCAGCTGCATTACTGGTGGTGGATCCTCACGCTGCTGCTCGGCATCGCCGAGCTTCTGACCGGCACGATCTACCTGATGGTGCTGGCCCTGGGCACCGCCGCCGGCGGCCTGATCGCCTGGTTCGGCGGTTCGCTGACCTGGCAGGTCACCGCCACGGCGCTCGTCTCGCTGGCCGGCTGGCTGCTGCTCTGGCGTCGCAATCCCTGGCGCAGCGGCAAGCCGCCTGGGACCGACCGAAACATGCTGCTGGACATCGGCGAGCGGCTCGAAATCGACGAATGGAGCGACGGACGGCGCACCCGCGTTCGGCATCGCGGCGCACAATGGACGGTCGAGCTCGACCATGCCGAGCCCGATTCGGCCGCCCGGCCCGGCGTCTTCGTCGTCGGGCGGATCGTCGGGGCGCGGCTGATCGTACGGCCGGCCGACGACAGCCTGGCCTGAGCCCACCCGCGTTGCAGCGCCTGCCGCCGCGGCGCGCGACCCGATTTCCCATCGATGGAGTTCCTGCAGATGCTATCCGAGGCCTTCGGCATTTCCCTGGTCGTGCTCGTCCTGGCGATCGTCTTCATCGCCCGCGCACTGAAGGTCGTGCCGCAGCAGCATGCCTGGGTCGTCGAGCGGCTCGGCAAGTTCGACCGCGTCCTGGCGCCCGGGCTCAATTTCCTGATCCCGTTCATCGACCGCGTCGCCTACCGTCACCTGCTCAAGGAAGTGCCGCTCGACGTGCCGAGCCAGATCTGCATCACGAAGGACAACACGCAGCTGACCGTCGACGGCGTGCTGTACTTCCAGGTCACCGATCCGATGCGCGCTTCGTACGGGGCGAGCAACTACGTCGTCGCGATCACGCAGCTCGCGCAGACGACGCTGCGCTCGGTGATCGGCCGGATGGAGCTGGACAAGACCTTCGAGGAGCGCGACCTGATCAACTCGACCGTCGTCTCGGCACTCGACGAGGCGGCGCTGAACTGGGGCGTGAAGGTGCTGCGCTACGAGATCAAGGACCTGACGCCGCCCGGGGAGATCCTGCGCGCGATGCAGGCGCAGATCACCGCCGAGCGCGAGAAGCGCGCGCTGATCGCAGCCTCCGAAGGGCGCAAGCAGGAGCAGATCAACATCGCCACCGGCGAACGCGAGGCCAGCATCCAGCGCTCCGAGGGGGACCGGCAGGCCGAAGTCAACCGTGCAATGGGCGAGGCCGCCGCGATCTCGGCCGTGGCCGATGCGACGGCTCGCGCGATCGAACGGATCGCCGCGGCGATCCGGCATCAGGGCGGCCTCGAAGCGGTGAACCTGCAGGTCGCGGAGAAGTACGTCGATGCGCTCGGCAAGCTCGCCAAGGAGAACAACACGATGATCGTGCCGGCGAACCTGGCCGACGTCTCGACGCTGGTCGCGACCGCGACGTCGGTCATCCGGCAGGCCGCGCCGCGCAGCGGCAACTGAACGCCTACCGGCGCACCCGCTTCAGTTGCGCGTGACCTGCTTGACCAGCCGCTGCTTCTCGCGCTGCCACTCGCGCTCGCGCTCGACCTCGCGTTTGTCGTACTGGCGCTTGCCCTTGGCCAGCCCGATCTCGCACTTGATGCGGCCGCCCTTGTAATGCAGGTCGAGCGGGACCAGCGTGTAGCCGGCGCGCTCGACCTTGCCGATCAGCTTGGAGATCTGCTCGGCGCGCAGCAGCAGCTTGCGCGTGCGCACCGGGTCCGGCTTCACGTGCTTCGAGGCCTCGGGCAGCGGCGAGATGTGCGCGCCGATCAGGAACAGCTCGGCGTTGCGGATCACGATGTAGCCTTCCTTCAACTGGACGCGGCCGGCGCGGATCGCCTTCACCTCCCAGCCTTCGAGGGCGAGCCCGGCCTCGAATCGTTCCTCGATGAAGTAGTCGTGAAGCGCCTTTTTGTTCTGGGCGATGCTCATGTTTAGAATTCTCGCTGATTTCGGGCGTATTCCGTGCCCGGATCGGCAATCCGAGCCCGATGACGACCCGCCCCCCGAACATCGTCCGCAAGTCCGCACTCGTTCCGTACTCCGCCGAGCGGATGTTCACGCTCGTCGACCGCGTCGAAGACTATCCGAAGTTCCTGCCCTGGTGCGGCGGCACCGAGGTCAAGCGCAACGACGACGGCACGGTCACCGCAACGATACGCATCGACTACCACGGCGTGCGGCAGTCGTTCACGACGCACAACAAGCGCGTGCCGCCCGAGTCGATCACGATCACCTTGCAGGAAGGACCGTTCTCGCACCTCGAAGGGCAGTGGAAATTCACGGCCCTGCGCGAAGACGCCTGCAAGGTCGAGCTGTTCCTCGAATACCGCTTCGCCGGCTTGATCGGGCGCGTGCTGGAGCCGGTCTTCGACCGCATCGCAAAGTCCTTCGTCGAAGCCTTCGTGCGGCGCGCCGAGCACCTGGCGGCCATGGAAGCCTGAGCCGCGCCGCCGTGCGCACGAGCTGATCCGGATCCGGAGCGGCAGCGGCATGCAGATCCAGCTCGCCTGGGTGCGCGACGACGGGACCGTCGCGATTCGCGAACTCGAAGTGCCGCAAGGCAGCCGCTTCGGACAGGTGCTGGCCGGGCTCGACGATCCTCTGCTGCGCGAAGGGCTGAGCTCGGGACGGCTCGCCGCCTCGGTGTTCGGACAGGCGAGGCGCCCCGACGAGCCGCTGTTCGAAGGCGACCGCATCGAACTGGTCGAAGGCCTTCGCATCGATCCGAAGCTGGCTCGCCAGCGGCGCGTCGAAGTGCGCAGGCGACAGCTCGCGGCTGGCAGGCCGAAGGTTTCGCGGGCCCGCACGAAGTAGGGCGCGGACGCGCGTAGCGGACGCGCGTAGCGGGCGCGCGTAGCGGGCACGCGCAGCAAGCGCGCGCAGC
>JAAZBL010000298.1 GCA_012513825.1 Limnobacter sp.
CTCGCGGCCTTCGGGCTTGATCTTGTCCCACGCGAGCCAGGTGATCTCGTTGTCCTGCGCGTAGGCGTTGTTGTTGCCGTGCTGCGTATGGCCGAACTCGTCGCCGGCGAGCATCATCGGCGTGCCCTGGCTCAGCAGCAGCGTGGCCATCAGGTTGCGCTTCTGGCGCTGGCGCAGCGCGTTGATCTGCGGATCGTCGGTCGGCCCCTCGACGCCGTGGTTCCACGAGTGGTTGTTCGAGTGCCCGTCGCGGTTGTCTTCGCCGTTGGCTTCGTTGTGCTTGTCGTTGTACGAAACGAGGTCCTCGAGCGTGAACCCGTCGTGGGCGGTGATGAAATTGACGCTCGCCCACGGCCGGCGGCCGCGCTTGTCGAACAGGTCGGCCGACCCCGACAGGCGCGAAGCGAAGTCGGGCAGCGTGCCGTCGTCGCCCTTCCAGAACGCGCGCACGCAGTCGCGAAAGCGGTCGTTCCATTCGGCCCAGCCCGGCGGAAACCGGCCGACCTGGTAACCGCCGGGCCCGATGTCCCAGGGTTCGGCGATCAGCTTGACCGATGACAGCACCGGATCCTGCCGGCACGAATCGAGAAAGCCGCCGCCTTCGTCGAAGCCGTACGGTTCGCGCGCGAGGATCGTGGCCAGGTCGAAGCGGAAGCCGTCGACGCGCATCTCGGTGGCCCAGTAACGCAGCGAGTCGGCCACCATCTGCAGCACGCGCGGATGCGACAGGTTCACCGTATTGCCGGTGCCCGTGTCGTTGACGTAGAAGCGCCTGTTGTCGGCGAGCAGCCGGTAGTAGTTCGCGTTGTCGATTCCCTTGAACGACAGCGTCGGGCCCATCTCGTTGCCCTCGGCCGTGTGGTTGTAGACCACGTCGAGGATCACTTCGATGCCGGCCGCGTGGAACTGGTTCACCATCTCCTTGAACTCGTTCGGGTTCGGCGTGTGCAGGTAGCGGGGCTCGGGGGCGAAGAACGCGATCGAGTTGTAGCCCCAATAGTTGCGCAGACCCTTGTCGACCAGGTAGCTGTCGTCGATGAAGCCGTGGATCGGCAGCAGTTCGGCCGATGTCACGCCGAGCATGCGCAGGTACTGGGCCACGGCGGGGCTGGCCAGCCCGGCGAAGGTTCCGCGCTCGGCCTCGGGAACCCGCGCGTTGAGCCGCGTGAAGCCCTTCACGTGCATCTCGTAGATGATCGTGCGGTCCCAGCCGACGGCGGGCTTGCGTTCGTTGCCCCAGGTGAAGGCCGGGTCGATCACCCGGCATTTCAGCGTCAGCGGCGCGCTGTCGCGATCGTCGAAGGACAGGTCCTTGTCGGGCGAGTCGAGCTTGTAGCCGAACAGCTCGGGTCCCCAGCGCAGCTCGCCGACCAGTTGCTTCGCGTAGGGGTCGATCAGCAGCTTGTTCGCATTGAAGCGATGCCCGGCATCCGGTTCGTAGGGGCCGTGCACGCGGTAGCCGTAGACGGTGCCGGGCCGCGCGTTCGGCAGGTAGCCGTGCCAGACCTCGTCGGTGTACTCGGGCAGGTCGATGCGTTCGATCTCGCGCTTGCCTTCGTTGTCGAACAGGCACAGTTCGACGCGCGTGGCGTTCGCCGAGAAGATGGCGAAGTTCACGCCCAGCCCGTCCCAGGTGGCACCGAGCGGGAACGGCAGCCCTTCGCGTACCGGCGATCGAGTCAGGACCTCGGGGCTGCGGGGTTTCGAGCGGGACGACTTCATTGCGTTCTCGGAAAGGCGATGGGGAGGGCGGCGCCGGCGGCGAGCCATGCCTATGATGCCTGCAGGCGCCACGACGCAGCCGCTCAGTTCGTGGTCAGTGGCCATACCCAGGCGATCAGCGGCGTGCCGACGGCAACGACGATGATCGACAGCGGCAGGCCGAGCCGCCAATAGTCGCCGAAGCGATAGCCGCCCGGCCCCATGACCAGCGTGTTGCACTGGTGGCCGATCGGCGTGAGGAAGTCGCAGGCGGCGCCGACGGCCACGGCCATCAGGAACGGATCGGGCGACAGGCTCAGCGCCGCCGCCAGGCTCGCCGCGATCGGCGCCATGACGAGCACGGTCGCGGCGTTGTTCAGGAACGGGGTGACGGCCATCGCGAAGACCATGATGAACGCGACCGCGCCGAGCGCGGGCAGCCCGGCGGTCAGCGTCGACAGGCCGGCGGCGATCAGCTCGGTGCCTCCGGTCGTGCGGATCGCGTCGCTGACCGGGATCAGCGCGGCGAGCAGGATCAGGATCGGCCATTCGACGACGTCGTAGGCCTCGCGCAGGCTCAGCGAGCGCATGGCGAGCAGCAGCACGGCCGCACCGAAGAACGCGATCGTGACCGGGATCGCCTCGAAGGCCAGCAGCAGCATCGCGGACGCCAGCACCAGCACCGGCAGATAGCCCTGCCGACCGCGTCCGAGCCGGATGTCCCGGCCGGCCAGCGGCAGGCAGCGCAGGTCGCCGAGCGTCTCGGGCAGAGCTTCCTCGCTGCCCTGCAGGACGATCAGGTCGCCGGGCTGGAAGCGCAGCGTGCGCAACCGATGCGCAATGCGCTCGCCGCTGCGGCTGACGGCCAGCAGGTTGACCTGGTAGCGCTCGGCGAGCCGGACCTCGGCCACCGTGCGCCCGACGAGCAGCGAGTCGCCGGTGACCACGGCCTCGACGACCGCCCGGTCCTTGCCGGGCTCCGGCTCGTCCGTCGCCTGCTCGTCGGCGGCCAGGCGCAGCTTGCCCTGCTCGATCACCGTTTCGAGCGCGCCCGGTTCTCCCTGCAGCAGCAGCACGTCGTCGGCGGCGAGCGTCCAGTCGTCGGACGGCGTGTAGCGGCGGAAACGCTCGCGGATGATCGTGGCGACGCTGGCCTCGCCTTCGCCGAGCGCCTCCAGTTCGGCGACGGTCTTGCCCACCGACGGCGAGTCGGGCGGCACCCGCGCCTCGGCCGTGTAGCCGCCGATGCGGAACGCGGCGTCCATCGAAGCCGCGGCCTTGCGCGGCGGCGGCAGCAGCCGGTACCCGAACGCGAGGAACACGACCCCGGCCAGCGCGAGCCCGAGGCCGACCGGCGTGAAGTCGAACATCCGGAACGGCTCGCCGGTGATCTGCTCGCGCATCTGCGAGACGATGATGTTGGGCGAGGTGCCGATCAGCGTCATCAGGCCGCCGAGCAGCGAGCCGAAGGCCATCGGCATCAGCAGGCTCGACGGCGAGGTGCCGCTGCGGCGCGCGAGCTGGAAAGCGACCGGGATCAGCATCGCGAGCGCGCCGACGTTCTTCACGAAGGCCGACAGCAGCGTGACCGACGCAACGAGCCCGAGCACCTGCGATTGCGTGCTGCCGAGGAAGGGCCCGACCTTGCGCAGCACGATCTCGACGACGCCCGAGCGCGCGACCGCGGCGCTGACGATCAGCGCGCTCGCGACGATGATGACGATGTCGCTGCCGAAGCCGTCGAAGGCCTCGTCGGCCGGCACGATGCCGGCGATCACCGAAGCAAGCAG
>JAAZBL010000299.1 GCA_012513825.1 Limnobacter sp.
GCCCTTCAGGTCGAGCGCGTTCGGAAACGTGCGCTTGCAGAACTCGACGTAGCGGCCGGCCGCGTCGTCGACGCGCCGTGCGCGACCGAGCTGCGACGAGCCGACGCAGCTCATCGGCTCGTCGATTGCAGCCTCGATCGCGAGTTCGTCTTCGTCGGGCAGCTTGTCGCCGTCGGCCGAGAAGAACTTGATCCCGTTGTCCTCGAACGGGTTGTGCGATGCGCTGATGACGACGCCGGCCGACAGCCGCAGCGCCCGTGTCAGGTAGGCGACGCCCGGCGTCGGCAGCGGGCCGGTCAGCAGCACGTCGACCCCGGCCGAGGCGAAGCCGGCCTGCAGCGCCGCCTCCAGCATGTAGCCCGAGATCCGCGTGTCCTTGCCGATCAGCACCGCCGGTCGCGGCCCGGCCGCACGCGACTTGGCCGCCCAGGTGCCGGGCTTGCCGCCGGGGGCTGCGACCGGCGGCACCCGGCTTGCCAGGACGCGCCCCGCTGCGTGTCCGAGCCGAAGCATGAATTCGGGCGTGATCGGTGGCTCGCCGACGCGTCCACGAATGCCGTCGGTACCGAAATATTTGCGGGCCATTGTTCTTTCCTTGGCGAAGTAGCTTGTTCTTTGTCGGGCGGCGCGTACGCCGTCGAAGCGACGGCTCGAATCAGCCGCCGGCCTGGTCGATCGCCTGCCAGACCTTCAGCGCATCGCAGGTCTCGGCCACGTCGTGCACGCGGACGATCCGCGCGCCGCGCGCCACCGAGGCCAGCGCCGCGGCCAGGCTGCCGGCCAGGCGCCGGTCGACCGGCCGACCGGTGAGCTCGCCGATCAGCGACTTGCGCGACACGCCGACCAGGATCGCTTGCCCGAGGCCGACGAGTTCGTCGAGCGCCTCGAGCAGCAGCAGATTATGGCGCGTGTCCTTGCCGAATCCGATGCCGGGATCGATGACGATGCGCGCCGGCGAGACGCCGGCAGCGGTCAGCGCCTCGACCCGGCCGAGCAGGAACTCCTCGACCTCGGAGACCACGTCGTCGTAGGCGGGCGCCTGCTGCATCGTCTGCGGCTCGCCCTTCATGTGCATGACGCACAGTCCGCACGCGCTCGCTGCCACGGCCTCGACTGCGCCCGCTTCGGCGAAGCCCGCGATGTCGTTGATCATGTCGGCGCCGGCCGCGAGCACCTCGCGCATCACCTCGGGCTTGCGCGTGTCGATCGAAAGCGGCCGGCCGCAATCCTTCAGGCCCTCGATCACCGGCAGCAGGCGCTGGAGCTCCTCGGCCGCGCTGACCGGCTCCGCGCCCGGCCGCGTCGATTCGCCACCGAGGTCGAGAATGTCGGCCCCGTCCTCGACCATCCGCAACGCGACGTCGATGGCCGCCTGCGGCTCGGTCAGCCGGACCGGGTCCGAGAACGAATCGGGGGTCAGGTTGACGACGCCCATGACAAGCGGCCGATCGAGCGTGAACTCGAATCGGCCGCATTGCAGCCTGGACTGCTGCGGTCTCGGCACGCGCGCCTGCGACGCTGTCGATGCGCCGGTCTGCCTGGCCGCGGCCCGCTCAGGGCGCCGCGGGTTCGGCCGGAGGCGTGGCCGGCGCAGCCGGCGCCGGCGTGCCGGCGGTGCTGCCCGAGCCGCCGGAACTGCTGCTGCGCTCCTTCGGCGGGCGCGGTGGGCGGCCGGCCATGATGTCGTCGATCTGGTCGGTATCGATGGTCTCCCATTCGAGCAGCGCCCGGGCCATCGCCTCGACCTTGTCGCGGTTGTCCTCGAGGATCTGGCGCGCACGCGCGTACTGCTCGTCGATGATCCGGCGGATCTCGCTGTCGACCTTGCGCATCGTCTCTTCGGACATGTGCGTGGTCTTCGTGATCGAGCGGCCGAGGAAGATCTCGCCCTCGTTCTCGGCGTAGACCATCGGGCCGAGCAGGTCGCTCATCCCGTAGCGCGTCACCATGTCGCGCGCCAGCGCCGTGGCGCGCTCGAAGTCGTTCGACGCGCCGGTGGTCATCTGGTTCATGAACAGCTCTTCGGCGATGCGCCCTCCGAACAGCACGGCGATCGTGCTCAGCATGCGCTCGCGATCCATGCTGTAGCGGTCGCCTTCGGGCAACTGCATCGTGACGCCGAGCGCCCGGCCCCGCGGAATGATCGTGACCTTGTGGACCGGATCGGTCTTGGGCACGATCTTCGCGACGACCGCGTGGCCCGACTCGTGGTAGGCGGTGTTGCGCCGCTCCTCTTCGGGCATCACGATCGAGCGCCGTTCGGCACCCATGATGATCTTGTCCTTGGCGCGCTCGAAGTCGAGCATCTCGACCAGGCGCGCGTTTCGACGCGCGGCGAACAGCGCCGCCTCGTTGACGAGGTTGGCCAGATCGGCGCCCGAGAAGCCGGGCGTGCCGCGCGCGATGACATCGGCCCGGACGTCGGGCCCCATCGGCACCTTGCGCATGTGCACGTTCAGGATCTGTTCTCGGCCGCGGATGTCGGGCAGCGGCACGACCACCTGCCGGTCGAAGCGCCCGGGGCGCAGCAGCGCCGGGTCGAGCACGTCGGGGCGGTTGGTGGCGGCGATGACGATCACGCCCTGGCCGGTCTCGAAACCGTCCATCTCGACCAGCAGCTGGTTCAGCGTCTGCTCGCGCTCGTCGTTCCCGCCGCCGAGGCCGGCGCCACGCTGGCGGCCGACCGCGTCGATCTCGTCGATGAACAGGATGCAGGGCGCGTGCTTCTTCGCGTTTTCGA
>JAAZBL010000300.1 GCA_012513825.1 Limnobacter sp.
CCTGGGTGACGCCCGCCTATGCCGATGCCTGCTTCGCACCGAGCTACGCGAGCGCGCGCGGCAAGTTCCTGCTCGCCGCCGACCGCGCCGGAGCGCGTCTCGACGTCCTGGTCAACGCCGAGGCGCGTGCGCCGAACGGCGGCACGCTGACGACCGACGTTGCCGTGCTCGGTCCGCCCGAGGCCGAGGGGGCGCTGCTGGTGATCAGCGGCACGCACGGCCCCGAGGGTTTCGTCGGCTCGGCCGCGCAGATCGCGCTGCTCGACTCGCTGGTCCACCGCGCGGACGCGCTGCCGGTGCGCGTGGTGCTCGTCCATGCGATCAATCCCTGGGGTTTCGCGCACATCAGCCGCACGACCGAGAACAATGTCGACCTGAACCGCAATTTCATCGACTGGGATGCGCCGCTGCCGGCCAATCCGGCCTACGGACAGCTGCATCCGCTGCTGTGTCCTGCCGAATGGACGCCGCAGGCGCTCGAAGCCGCGGAGGCCGGGCGCCAGGCCTGGATCGCGCTGCATGGGCAGGACACCTACGTCGACGTGACCAGCCGCGGCCAGTACAGCCACGCCGACGGGCTGAACTACGGCGGTGCCGGTCGCGAATGGTCGAACCTCGCGCTCGAGACGATCATCTCCCGCCACCTGGCCGGCACCAGGCGGATCGCGCTGATCGACTGGCATACGGCGCTCGGCGAGCGCGGCAAGCCCTTCTTCCTGTGCTTCAACGAACCGGGCAGCCCCGGCTGGCAGCGCGCCTGCGACTGGTGGGGGCGCGAGAACGTCGAGTCGCAGGGCGGCTTCGAAGGTTCGGGCCGACCGAAGTACACGGGCCTGCTGTTCCACGGCGTGCAGAGGTTCGCCGCACCGGCCGAAGTCACCGGGGCCGTCGTCGAGTTCGGCACGCGCAGCATGGACGAAATGCGCAAGACGCTGCAGATGGATCGCTACCTGAAGTTCGGCGCCGAACTGCCGCCCGAACAGCGCGCCGCGATGCGCGAGGAAGTGCTCGACTCGTTCTCGCCGTTCTCGCTCGACTGGAAGCTATCGACCCTCGGGCACGCGATGCTGATCCAGCGGCAGGCTTTGCAAGGCGTGTCCGACTGGCGCTGACCGGCGCCGACCGACCCCACCGGCCCTACCGGCGCCGATTGGCGCGGGAGCGGCAGGCGGGGGCTCGTTCTCGGCGACAACCGCGGCGGTCGTCCCTTCGGGCCGACTGCCATGCGCTGCTCGGCGCCGCAGACGTCGCCGAGAACGAGCCCCCGCCCGCCGCTCCGAGTGACTCGGGTGGCGTGCGGAGGTACGTCCGGCATGGACCGCACGCGGGTCGCAGCTTTGGCGGCATGCCGAGGTTCGCGGTCAGGCTCATCGAGTGAGCCTCGACCCTCCTGCAGTCCGCCAGCCGTTCTGCAAAGGCACCCGCCCGGAACTTCCGGTCCGCGCCTTTGCCCGCCGATGCCTCCCGCCTGACTGGCGGAGCGATGGGCCACCGCGCTCGCGCTCAGACCGGGAAGCCCGCAAACTCCTTGACCGTCCGCAGTTCGGTGTACGAGGTGATCCGCGCCACCCCCATCGACAGGTCGTTGATCCACGCGTCGGAGATGTGCTGGTAGTGGTCGATGTCCTGGCAGGCG
>JAAZBL010000301.1 GCA_012513825.1 Limnobacter sp.
GCAGGTCTGGCGCTGAACGGCGGCCGATCGCCGCGATCGGCCTGACCCCCCTCGCCCGGGACCGTCGTCCTGACCGCGAATTGCAGGAACCGTCGTTCTATCGGCGGACCGCAGTCTCGACGACGGTGCGTCCACTGACGGTGTCGACGATCTCGATGCGCTGCACGTCGAGCGCCTGGCCCTTGCGCGCGAGCGGAACGATCAGCTGGACCGCAACGGGCCCCGAGGGCCTGGCCTGGCTGAACGGAGCCGCCGAGTCCGGCGGGTTCTCGACCTCGATGTCTTCCAGCGGATTCGGGATCCGATAGGAAACGGCCTCGCCCCGGCCCAGCAGGCGCACCTCCCAGCTTCCCCGGCTTCGTTCGAAGACCTTGGGCGCGTTCGCCGACACGACTCGCATGCCCTCGAGCCGGGCGGCGCGCAGCCGACCCGCATCGGCGTCGAGCATCAGGTCCAGCACGGCGACCTGGGTCGACGGCCTCGGCCGTTCCCTCATCGTGTTCGGACGCGTCTGCCGGACCGCCTCGTCGAAGGTCTTCGGCTGGGGCGACGCGGTGGACTGGGCCGGCGTCTGCGCACCGGCGGACGAGGGGCCGAGCGCAGCCAGCAGCAGCGCGATGGCAACAGTGTGATGGATCATGGCGTGTGATCCCAGCTTGCGGGCGCGAATACGCTCGGTGTGCTCGTTGCGCCCAGTGCCGACAGGACGTCTTCCATGATCGCCCAGTCGGCCGGACCGACTTCGACGACCACCGAACCCGCCGAAACCATGATGTCGCTGATGCTGTCCTCGGAGCGCCACCAGGTCGTGCCGCCGGTCGAGGTGAAGGAGACGCAGTCGCGCCAGGCGGCGTTCGCTGCGTCGGCGTTGCAGCTCGCGGAACTGGAGTACAGCACCGGCTGCGCCACGTAGTAACCGCCGTCGCAGCAGTACTCGTCCGGGATGTTGAACAGCGCGTGAGTCGACTCGTGCACGACGGTGCGGTAGCTGGTCGGCTCGCTCGTGGCCTTGCGCCCCCACCGGCAATCGCGCAAGGAGTTCGTATGCAGCAGCAGCACCAGGTCGGCGAACGCGCCGTCGGTGTCCACCTGCGCGGGCCAGGTCACGTCCGGGCAGATCCCGGTCGTGGGCGCCGACGCGGTGCCGGCCGCGGTCGTGTAGTAATAGTTGAAGCGGCCGAGGTTGACGTAGTAGGCGTTGTTCTGCCAGTACCCCTGCTCGATCACCAGCTCGATGTCCTCGAAGAACGCCTGCAGGTTCGCCTCGACGCTCAGGTCTCCGTACGAGGTGTCGGGTACGAACAGGATGTTCAGCGTGCTCGCCTGCGACGGATCCCATTCGATCAGGCCGTGCACGGTCGAGCCTGGCGCGATCGGAGGCGGCGGGTTGCCCGCGTCGAACTCGACGGTGCAGGCGCCGAGCAGCAGCGACGCGAATGCGACGAGCGCCTGAAGAAAGCGAGATGCCATGATCCGCTCTCCGGTTGAAGACCGATGGACTGGACGTCACCGGCCGCTGGAGAAAAAACTACGCGCCCGAAGAAGCGCTTGCAAGCATGGTCACGCCGGGGAGCCGGCTTCGTCATCCCACGCCGATAGGAGAGCCGGCTCGCCGACGAGCCAGTCGATCGCCTCGTCGAGATCGCGGATGATGCCGAACGGCGGCAGGCTGCTTACGAGCCTGCGACCATAGCTGCGGGTCAGCAAGCGCTCGTCGCAGACGACCAGCAGCCCGCGATCGGCTTCCGAGCGGATCAGGCGTCCGGCCCCCTGCTTCAGCGCCATCGCCGCCGCCGGAAGCTGGATCTCGCGAAACGGGTCGCCGCCGCGCCTGCGCAGCGCTTCGGTGCGCGCCCGCAGCACCGGATCGTCGGGCGGCGCGAACGGCAGCTTGTCGATGACGACCAGCGACAGCTGCTGCCCGACGACGTCGACGCCTTCCCAGAAACTGGCGCTGCCGACGAGCACCGGGCGCTCGGCGCTGCGGAATCGCTCGAGCAGCGCGGCGCGCGGAGCGCTGCCCTGCACCAGCAGTTCCAGCGGTTCGGCCTGCCGGTCCGCCCGCTCGCGCAGCAGGCCGGCCAGCCGCTCGACCATGCGCAGGCTCGTGCACAGCACGAAGGCGCGGCCGTGGTTCGCTTCGAGCAGCGGCCAGCAGACGCCGGCGATTCGCTCCGCATAGGCGTCGGAACCCGGGTCGCCGCAACCCTGCGGCACCAGCAGCCGCGCGTTCGACCGGAAGTCGAACGGGCTGTCGACCTGCAGCGTTCGCGCGTCGGACATGCCGACCGACTCGGTGAAATGGCGGAAATCGCCGGCGACGGACAGCGTCGCCGAAACGAACACCCAGGCGCGCAGGTGCTGTTGCCGATGGCGCTTCAGCGCCGGCGCGACCGACAGCGGTGTCGCGTGCAGCGTCACGCCGCCCTGGTGGACCTCGCTCCACAGCACGGCTTCGTCGAGCATCGGGTCCGGCGGCGCGTCGTCGCCGGACGCCGTCGAGCGTTCCCGATCGTCGCCGTCATCGAACGCGGACCCGGCGCCTCGGCTCGCTGCAGGGGACCGGTCGGTGGCCGCTGCAGGGGACCGGTCGGTGCTCGCTGGAGGAGACCGGTCGGCGGCCGCTGCATCGAGCAGTGCCAGCCAGCTCGCCAGCCGGCGGCGCAGCTCTTCGCCCCGCAGCGCCAGCCGGATCAGGTCGCGGCTGCGCTGCGCGGCCGCCTCGAGCAGTGGCACGGTGGCGTCGAGCGTGCCGAGCAAGCCCGCGAGCGCTTCGCGGTGCTCGCGGTCGGCGCGCAGCTGCCCGGCATCGCGTCGCCCCGGTCTTCCGGCCGCCAGTCGCCAGACGCGCACCGCCTGCTCGATGCCGGCGGAGACCGCGCTCCAGTCGGCTGCGTCGCGCGCGTCGGCCAGGCCGATCCGCAGCAGGTCGCGGGCGAAGTCGCCGAGCTGGCGCGTCGACAGGCTGCGTCCGAAGAACTGCACGGCGATCTCGGGAAGCTGGTGCGCCTCGTCGAAGATCACCGCGCCGGCGGTCGGCAGCAGCTCCGAGATGCCCTCGTCGCGCAGCGCCAGGTCGGCGCAGAACAGGTGGTGGTTGACGACGACGATGTCGGCCTGCTGCGCCGCCTGGCGCGCCCGGAAGACGAAGCAGTCGGCCAGGTCGGGACAGTCCTGTCCGAGACAGTTCTCGCGGGTCGACGTGGCTTTCGCCCAGATCGGCGCGTCTTCGGCGATGCCGGGCGCCTCGCTGCGGTCGCCGGTGCGCGACAGCGCGGCGAAACGCTCGATCCGCCGCAACTGCGCGATGTCGTCGCGGCGCTCGAAGCGGCCTTCCTCGAGATTGCGGCGCAGGTGGTGACGGCAGACGTAGTTCGCGCGGCCCTTGAGCAGCGCGAGCCTTGCGCCCAGGCCGAAGGCCTGCCGCACGGCCGGCAGGTCGCGGCGGAACAACTGGTCCTGCAGCGTTCGCGTGCCGGTGCTGACCAGGACCCGTGCGCCACTGAGCAGCGCCGGTACCAGGTAGGCGAAAGTCTTGCCGGTACCGGTACCGGCCTCGGCGACCAGGGCCTCGCCCGAGGCGATGGCGTCGGCGACGGCGAGCGCCATCGCGCGCTGGCCGCTGCGTTCGGCGAATCCCGGCTGCGCGCGCGCGAGCACGCCGTCGGCGTCGAAGGCCGACGCGACGCGTGTGCGGAAGTCCGAAGGATCGGAGGTCAATGTGCAGCGCAGGGACGTTTCTGCTGCGACGGCAGACCGCGCGGCGACAGCCGCGCTGCAAGCCCGGTCACGCGGGCTCGTCGGGCACGAGCTGCATCTGCAGCAAGGTGATCGAGTCCTTGATCTGAAGCTTGCGCTTCTTGAGCCGGCGCAGCTGAAGCTCGTCGAAACGCGGCTCGCGGCCGAGGGCGTCGATCATCGCGTCGAGTCCGCGATGCTCGAGCTGCAGCTCGGCAATCCGGCGCTGTATCGGTTCCTGGCTCGGTTCGGCGATCATGGTGTCGCGTAATATTGTGCACCATGACCGTCGCCCAATCCAGTCTTCCGAACCTGCCGGTGGTCGCATGCACGGCACAGCACCGCGGCGACCGCAGCGAACAGCAGGATCGCGTCGCGGTGATGCAGGGCCGGCTCGCGCAGCGCTGTGCGCTCGGCGTGCTTGCCGACGGGCTCGGCGGTCGCAGCGGCGGCGCTCTGGCCGCCGAGAACGTGATCCTGGCCACGCAGAACTGCTTCGATCGCTTCGTCCCGGCCGAGGAGCCGCCCCGGCACTTCTTCGAGACGCTGGTCGGCGAAGTGCATACGGTGCTCAGGCTGACCGCGATCACGTCGGCCAAGGATCCGCACAGCACCTTCGCTGCGGTGCTGCTGCAACCGGACCGGGTCGACTGGTGCCACGTCGGCGACAGCCGCATCTACCACTTCCGCGGCCGCGAGCCCAGGCACATCACGAACGACCACACCTACGCGCGGCAGCTGATCAGCGAAGGCCGCCTGAGCCCCGAGCGCGCGAGACTGCATCCGTCGGCGCACATGCTGGTCAACTCGATGGGCGCCCGGCAGCGTCCGCAGCCCGAGATCGGCGGGATCGACGATCCCTGTCGCGACGACAGCTTCCTGCTGTGCTCGGACGGCCTCTGGGCCTATTTCGATCCCGAGGAGCTGGGCGAGATCATCGTCTCGAACAGTTGCCGGCAGGCCGCGACGGTACTGATCGACGGCGCCCGCCAACGCGCCGGCGGACGCGGCGACAACTGCTCGCTGGTGTTGATGCGGCTCGACCCCGAGGCCTGAGCACCGGTCGCGCGGCAG
Source organism: Limnobacter sp. (assembly GCA_012513825.1). Taxonomy (GTDB): domain Bacteria; phylum Pseudomonadota; class Gammaproteobacteria; order Burkholderiales; family Burkholderiaceae_E; genus Zeimonas. The sequence goes on from JAAZBL010000301.1 coordinate 4,813, forward strand.
GCGCCGCCCGCGGACAGGGGACCATCGACATCGGTCGGCGCCGGCTTGTCCGGCCGCTCTCCGGGCCGAGCCGGCTGCCGCGGCTCAGCCGGCTTCGCCGAGCGCCGCCGCCTCCTCGCGGCGCGGCGCTTCCAGGTACTCGCGCGACTGCATCTCGACCAGGCGGCTGACCGTCCGATGGAACTCGCCGGCCAGCTGGCCGGCCGTGTACAGCTCCTCGGGCGGGCACGCGGCCGACGCGATCAGCTTGACCCGCCGGTCGTAGAAGACGTCGACGAGCCAGACGAAACGCCGGGCTTCGGACGCCATCGACGGCGGCATCTTCGGCACGCCCGACAGGATCACCGTGTGGAACAGCCGGGCCAGCTCCAGATAGTCGTTCTGCGAGCGGGGGCCGCCGCACAAGGTGTCGAAGTCGAACCAGACGACGCCACCGGCGCGGCGCAGCGCGCGCAGTTCGCGGTTCTCGATCAGCAGGTTCGGGTTCTCGTCGTGCGCCTCGGCGAGCGCGCCGAACGCGGCTTCGAGCGCTTCGTGCGCCGCCGCGTCGTCGGGACAGTGCCAGGCGCGGACCTGCGCCAGCGTTCGGCGCCGGTAGTCGATCCCGACATCGACGCTGATGACGTCGACATGCTCGCGGATCAGCGCGATCGCCGGCAGCACGCGCTCGCGGTGCAGCCCCTCCGGATACAGAGCGTCCGGGTGGTAGTTCGAGGTCATCACGAAGGTCACGCCGTGAGCGAACAGGCCGCGCATCAGCCGCTCGAGGATCATCGCATCGGCGATGTCCGACACGTGAAACTCGTCGAAGCAGATCAGCCGGTAGCGGCGCGCGACACGCATCGCGACGGCATCGAGCGGATCGGCCGTGCCCTTGAGCTCCTCGAGTTCGCGGTGCACGCCGCGCATGAACTCGTGGAAATGCAGCCGCGTCTTGCGCACGATCGGCACCGATTCGAAGAAGCAGTCCATCAGGAAGCTCTTGCCGCGGCCGACCCCGCCGTACATCCAGACGCCGCGCGGCACGGCCGGGCGGTTGATCAGCCGCTTGAGCCGGGTCGAACGGCGCGCCTTGAAATCGACGAGCTCGTCGCTCATCCGCTGCAGACGCTCGACCGCCGCGAGCTGCGCGGCGTCGGCCTGGTAGCCGCGCCGCGCGAGCTCGCTGCGCCATGCTTCGATGACCGTCACGATCCGGAGGTCCGCTCCGCCGCGTGCTTCGTTGGCTTCGACATCGGCACGCCGCGCATGCTCACATGTTCAGCGCGCGCTTGTCGCTGGCCGCCAGCGCCGCCTCGCGCATCGCTTCGGACATCGACGGGTGCGGGTGGCAGATGCGCCCGATGTCCTCGGCCGAGGCCTTGAACTCCATCGCCATGACCGCCTCGGCGATCATGTCGGAGGCAGCCGCCGAGACGATGTGCACGCCGAGCACCTCGTCGGTCTGCTCGTCGGCGATCACCTTGACGAAGCCGTCGGGCGCGTTGATGCCCAGCGCACGGCCGTTGGCCGCGAACGGGAACTGGCCGGTCTTGAACGCGCGCCCTTCTTCCTTGAGCTGCTGCTCGTTCTTTCCGACCCAGGCGATCTCCGGCGACGTGTAGATGACCCAAGGCACCGTGTTGTAGTCGATGTGCGGCTTCTGCCCGGCGATCAGCTCGGCGACCATCACGCCTTCTTCCTCGGCCTTGTGCGCGAGCATCGGTCCGCGCACGACGTCGCCGATCGCCCAGACGCGCGGCACCGAGGTGCGGCACTGCTCGTCGACAGGGACGAAGCCGCGCTCGTCGGCGGCCAGCCCGATCGCATCGAGGTTCAGGCCGTCGGTGTTCGGCACGCGCCCGACCGAAACGATCAGCCGGTCGCACTCGAGCTGCTGCTCGGCGCCCTTGGCGTCGGTCCAGCCGAGCTTGACGTTCTTCTTGCCGACGTCGACCTCGCCGATCTTCGCGCCGAGATGGATCTTCAGGCCCTGCCTGGCGAACAGCCGGGCGGCCTCCTTCTGCACGGACGGGTCGGCGGTGCCGAGCAGCGTCGGCAGCGCCTCGAGGATCGTGACCTCGGCACCGAGCCGGCGCCACACCGAACCGAGCTCGAGCCCGATCACGCCGGCGCCGATGACGCCGAGCCGCTTCGGCACCTCGGTCATCGCCAGCGCCCCTTCGTTGTCGCAGACGAGCTTGTTGTCGACCGGAATGCCGGGCAGGTGCCTGGCCTTCGAGCCGGTCGCGATGATGACCTGCTGCGCATCGACCAGCTGCAGGTCCTTGTCGTCGTCGGACACCTCGATGCGGATCGTTTCGTCTTCGGTGGCCACGAAGCGGCCGTGCCCCTTGAGCCAGGTGATCTTGTTCTTGCGGAACAGGAACTCGATCCCCTTGGTCATCTTCGAGACGATCGAATCCTTGCGGGCCATCATCTTCGCCAGGTCGAGCTTGACGCCCGACACGGCGATGCCGTGGTCGCCGAGGTGCTGCGACGCGTTCTCGAACTCCTCGCTCGAGGCCAGCAGCGCCTTCGACGGAATGCAGCCGACGTTCAGGCAGGTGCCGCCGAGCGCCGGCTCGCCGGCCGGGTTGCGCCACTTCTCGACGCAGGCGACGCGCATGCCGAGCTGCGCGGCGCGGATCGCGGCGATGTAGCCGCCCGGACCGGCTCCGATCACGACAAGGTCGAAATTCTGTGCCATGACGCGATCTCCTCAGAGGTCCAGCAGCATGCGGGACGGATCTTCGAGAGCCTCCTTGATCGCGACGAGGAACAGCACCGCCTCGCGTCCGTCGATGAGCCGGTGGTCGTAGGACAGCGCGAAGTAGTTCATCGGACGGACGACGACCTGCCCGTTCTCGACGACGGCGCGGTCCTTCGTGGCGTGTACGCCGAGGATCGCCGACTGCGGCGGGTTGATGATCGGGGTCGACAGCATCGAGCCGAACACGCCGCCGTTGCTGATCGTGAAGGTGCCGCCGGTCAGGTCGTCGATGCCGAGCTTGTTCTCCTGCGCACGCTGGCCGTAGTCGGCGATCTGCTTCTCGACCTGCGCGAAGCCGAGCTGGTCGACGTTGCGCACGATCGGCACGACGAGCCCGCGCGGCGAGCTGACCGCCACGCCGATGTCGAAGTAGCCGTGATAGACGATGTCGGTGCCGTCGATCGAGGCGTTGATGACCGGGTACTTCTTCAGCGCGTAGACGGCCGCCTTCAGGAAGAACGACATGAAGCCGAGCCGCACGCCGTGTTCCTTCTCGAAGTGATCGCGGTACTTCTTGCGCAGGTCCATCACCGGCTGCATGTTCACTTCGTTGAAGGTCGTCAGGATCGCGTTCGATGCCTGCGACTGCAGCAGCCGTTCGGCCACGCGCTGGCGCAGCCGCGTCATCGGCACGCGCTGCTCGGGCCGCCCTTCGAGCAGCGCGGCGAGTTCGGCCGGCGTCTTGACGGAAGGCGGCGTGCTCGTCGGCGCCGCGGTCGGACCCGCCGGGGCCGCGGTCGACGCCGCGAGCACGTCGCCCTTCGTGATCCGGCCGTCGCGGCCGGTACCGGCGACCTGGCTGCTGCTCAGGTTCGCCTCGGCCATCAACTTGGCGGCCGCCGGCATCGCGACGCCGCTCTTCGAACCGGCGGCCGGTGCCGCACCGGCCGACGCCGGAGCCGGCGCGGCAGCGGGCGGTGCTGCGGCAGCCGGTGCTGCGGCAGCCGGTGCTGCGGCAGCCGGTGCTGCGGCAGGCGCAGGCGCCGCTGCTGCGGCCTGTTCCGCAGCGGCGGGCGCCGCCACGGCGCCCGCCTTGGCTTCGGTATCGATGACCGCGATCACCTCGCCGGCGGTCACGGTACTGCCGTCTTCCTTGACGATCTGGCTGATGACGCCGGCATCGGGCGCCGGCAGCTCGAGCACGATCTTGTCGGTTTCGATGTCGATCAGGTTCTCGTCGCGCGCGACGGCCTCACCGACCTTCTTGTGCCATTGCAGCAGCGTCGCCTCGGCGACCGATTCCGACAGCTGCGGAACCTTGACTTCGATCAGGGCCATTTTTCTTGCTTCTCCAAAGGAGCTTTTCGATCTGGAAATGACAGGGGCTGCGGCAAGGGCTCAGATGGCCGTCTTGCGCGTGCGCGGTTTGGCCTCGCCGGTGCGCGCCTTCGCCTTCTCGCCGAATGCCGCGGCGATCAGCTCCTTCTGCTGGGCATAGTGCTTGTCGTAGTAGCCGACGGCGGGCGAAGCCGACGGCGCACGCCCGGCGTAGCTGAGCCGCTGCCCGTCGGCGAGCGCCTCGACGATATGATGCTGGATGTAGAACCAGGCGCCCTGGTTCTGCGGCTCGTCCTGGCACCAGACGACCTGCGTCGCGTTCGGGAACTTGCGCATCTCGGTCTCGAAGGCCTTGTGCGCGAACGGGTAGAGCTGCTCGATCCGCACCAGCGCCACGTCGTCGCGCTCGCGCTCCCGCCGGGCCGCCACGAGGTCGTAGTAGACGCGGCCGGTGCAGACGATCACGCGCCGCACCTTGTCGGCGTCGATGCTCGCGTCGGTCTCGCCGATCACCGTGCGGAACTCGCCGTCGGCCAGTTCCTCGAGCGGAGACACGGCTTCCTTGTGGCGCAGCAGCGACTTCGGCGTGAGGATGATCAGCGGCTTGCGGAACATCCGGATCATCTGCCGGCGCAGCAGATGGAAGATCTGCGCCGGCGTCGTCGGCTGGCAGACCTGCATGTTGTGCTCGGCGCACAACTGCAGGAAGCGCTCGGGACGCGCCGACGAGTGCTCGGGACCCTGCCCTTCGTAGCCGTGCGGCAGCATCAGCACGAGCCCGTTCGCACGGCCCCACTTGGTCTCGCCCGACGAGATGAACTGGTCGATGACGACCTGCGCCCCGTTGACGAAGTCGCCGAACTGGGCCTCCCAGATCACCAGCGTGTTCGGGTCCGATGCGGCGTAGCCGTATTCGAACGCGAGCACCGCTTCCTCGGACAGCACCGAGTCGATGACGATGAACTGGCCCTGGTTCTCGGTGACGAACTGCAGCGGAATGTAGGCGCCGGCATCCCACTTCTCGCGGTTCTGGTCGTGCAGCACCGCATGGCGATGGGTGAAGGTGCCCCGGCCCGAGTCCTGGCCGGACAGCCGCACGCCGTAACCGGCGGCCACCAGCGTGGCGAAGGAAAGGTGCTCGGCCATGCCCCAGTCGAGCGGCTGCTTGCCGGCAGCCATCGCGCGGCGATCGTTGAGGACCCGCTCGACCAGCGGATGCAGCTTGAAGCCTTCGGGGACCGTCGTGATCCGCTCGCCGATCCTGTTCAGCTCGGGCAGCGGCACGGCGGTGTCGGCGCTGTCGGTCCACTTGCGGTTCAGGAACGGCAGCCAGTCGACGGCGAACTTGCTCTTGAAGTTCGTGATCACCGGGTCGACCGTGTGCTTGCCCTCGTCCATCGCGCTGCGATAGTCGGCGACCATCTGGTCGGGCAGCTCGGCGGGCACGACCCCCTGGGCGACCAGCCGGTCGGCGTAGACCTTGCGCGCGCCCGGGTGCTGCGCGACCTTCTTGTACATCATCGGCTGCGTGACCGCCGGCGTGTCCTGCTCGTTGTGGCCCAGCTTGCGGAAGCAGACGATGTCGACGACGACGTCCTTGCGGAACTCCTGGCGGAAGTCGAGCGCGAGCTGCGTCGCATAGACGACCGCCTCGGCGTCGTCGCCGTTCACGTGCAGCACCGGCGCCTCGATCATCTTGACGACGTCGGTGCAATAGATCGTCGAGCGCGTGTCGCGCGGGTCGGAGGTCGTGAAGCCGATCTGGTTGTTGATGACGATGTGCACGGTGCCGCGCGTGCCGTAGCCGCGCGTCATCGCCAGGTTCAGCGTCTCCATCACGACGCCCTGCCCGGCGAAGGCCGCGTCGCCGTGCACCAGCACCGGCAGCACCTGGTCGCCGTTGCGGTCGCCGCGCCGCACCATCCGGGCCTTGGCCGAGCCCTCGACGACCGGATTGACGATCTCGAGGTGCGAGGGGTTGAACGCCAGCGACAGGTGGACCGGGCCGCCCGGCGTCGACACGTCGCTGGAGAAGCCCTTGTGGTATTTGACGTCGCCGCTGGGCAGCGCGTCGGCATGGTGGCCTTCGAACTCGGCGAACAGGTCCTTGGGCATCTTGCCGAGCGTGTTCACCAGCACGTTCAGGCGGCCGCGGTGCGCCATGCCGATGACGATCTCCTGGATGCCGGCCTTGCCCGCCCCCTGGATCAGTTCGTCCATCGCGGCGATGAAGCTTTCGCCGCCTTCGAGCGAGAAACGCTTCTGGCCGACGTACTTCGTGTGCAGGTAGCGTTCCAGGCCTTCGGCCGCGGTCAGCCGGTCGAGGATCCGCTTCTTCTTTTCGGGCGAGTAGTTCGGCCGCGCACGCGTCGATTCGAGCCGTTCCTGCAGCCAGCGCTTCTGCGCCTGGTCGCTGATGTACATGAACTCGGCGCCGATCGACCCGCAGTAGGTCTCGCGCAGCGCCTGCAGGATGTCGCGCAGCGGCGCGTTGTCGAAGCCGAAGTAGGTGTTCGCCGCCGAATAGATGTTGGCGTGGTCGCCTTCGGTGAAGTCGTAGAACGCGGGCTCGAGCTCCGGGATGTGCGGGCGCTCCTGGCGCTTGAGCGGATCGAGGTCGGCCCAGCGCGAGCCGACGTTGCGATAGGCCGCGATCAGTTGCTGGACGTAGACCTGCTTGCGGGCGGTGGCGGCGTCGCCACCCATCATCCGCGGCTGCAGCTGCCCTTCGCGCGCACGTTCGGCGAAGGACTGGACGATCGGGGCGTGGGCGATGTCGCGCGCCGCGGACGTCCCGTCGGCCGCCGGCAGTTGCTGCAGGCTGTCGAACCAGGCGCGCCAGGCTTCGGGAACCGAACCGGGATTGTCGAGATAGCTCTCGTACAGCTCTTCGACGTACGGAGCGTTGCCGCCGAACAGATAAGAGTTCGAACGGAAGGTTTTCATCATGGCTTCACCTTGTTGAACGAGTTTCTCGTCAAAGATGCCCGGACGTCAGAAACACGACGCCGGCGATGCCCTCGCCGGCTTCCGGCGGGGGGCTCGAGACCAGGAAATGGAGGGGGGAGGATCAGGGCATAGGCAGCTTTGGCGAACCC
>JAAZBL010000302.1 GCA_012513825.1 Limnobacter sp.
CCTGCTTGCCCCAGACAGCCGGATCGTTTTCGAGCCCCTTGATGACGCGCCAGTCCGCGACCATCCTGACGATGCCCTGCAGGAACAGCAGCACGCCCGCGATCGGCACGGCGGCCTTGACCGGCCAGATGTAGGGATCCCAGATGCTGTAGGAAGTCTCCCGCTTGGCGAACGATTCCCAGGCCATGTCGGCGCTCTGCCAGATCAGCACCAGCATGAAGATCACGAACAGGAAGGAAGTCGCCAGGTCGATCTTGGCTTTCTGCCGCCTGGTGAGCTTGCCGTAGACGATGTCGACGTTGACGTGCGCACGCTCGACGAGCAGGTAGCCGCCGGCGATGACCGAATACACGCCGAAGATCAGCTGCGCGAGCTCGGCGGTCCAGATCGTGACGTTGCCCACCACGTAGCGCATGACGACGTCGGCGATCAGCGCAAAGAACATCGGCACGATGAGCCACGCGCAGGCCTTGCCGACCCAGAGATTGAGCTGCGTGATGCCTCTGGCTAGCTTCAGCATCGGTCTCCCCCGACGGATCTCTTGTTCGAAACGACGAACCGGCGGCGAACTTCGAAGTGCCCGCCGCCGGTTCGACAAGAAAATATCCGAATCCGGTCCGCGCTCGGACGAACGCCGACCGGACCCGTCATCAGGCGTAACCCAGATCCTTCATCAGGCTCGTGAGCTTCTCGCCCATTTCCCTGGCCTTCGGACCCTTCTCCATTTCCTTGTTGAGAATGACCTTCGACGCTTCGGCAAAGCGCTCGAGGACGTCGTCCGGGTAGGTCTCGACCTGGACGTTCATCTTGGTGACCCCGGTATTGAGCGCGATCGCCTCCTGGTGCTGGTACTCGACCGAGCGCTGGAAGTAGCGATTCTCGACGAGCGAAGTGAAGATCAGGCGCAGATCGTCGGGCAACTTTTCGTAGGCAGCCAGGTTGACGATGTAGACGTCGTGCGCGAGCAGCAGCGACGGTTTCATGTGAACCGGCGCGACCTCCCAGAACTTCATCGACAGCGCGCCGATCGCCGCGCCCCAGTGGGCGCCGTCGACGACCCCGGTCGAGATGGCCTGGTAGATCTCGGGCCCGGCCACCTGTTGCGGTGCGAAGCCGGCAGCCTTCAGGTATTCGAGCAGGTTGCCCGCCGAGCGCACCTTGATCCCGGACAGGTTCGCACCCGGCTCGATCTTCTTCTTGAGCACGAGTTCGGTCGGATAGGCCTTGTCGGCCATGTAGAAGACGCCCTTCGGACGCATCTGCTCGTTGAGCGCCTCCTCGAGCCCGAGGTTCTTGTTCAGGTGCATCATCTGCCAGGGCTCGCGCAGCGTGCCCGGGATGCCCATGTACATGCCCATCAGCTCGGATTCGGCCAGGTTGTACGCGGGCGAGGTCGTGCCCATCTGGACGACGCCCCGGCGCACGATGTTGTAGATCTCTCCGCCCTTGGCGATCTCGCCGGCGCCCAGCGTTTCGAGCTTGAAGCGGCCGTCGGTGCGCTCTTCGAGTTCCTTGGCGAGCACCCCGAGACTGTCGTCGAAGGAGCCCGACGCCTTCGGCCAGTGCGACTGGACCTTCCAGGTGACCTTGGCCTGGGCCCGCGCCGAGGTGATGATCGCGGGCGCCGCCGCGACGGCGAGCGTCCCCTTGAGGACGTTGCGCCGGATCGGTTTGCTGCTCATGTCTCTGTCCCTCCGTTGCCAACCCATCTGCACGGGTTGGATTCCTTATTTGAATCGGCCTACCGAATCAGATGGTAACGGCGGCGGAAATCGGCGTCCAATCGCCACTCGGGGGCTCCTTTCGACGAAACCTTCGACGCAATGCGAAGGATCGGAACGCTCAGCGAAGGATCGGTGTGGCGATCGCGCTGCGGGCGGCCTCCGACAGCGGCGTCGACCTGCGAGTCCGGTAGTCGACCCAGACGACCTTGGCTCCGCCTTCGGCATAGACGGTATCGGGATCGTCGGTACGCGACAGTACGGCGTAGGTTTCGAAGCTCGAGCGTCCGGCCGAGCCTGCGTAGAGACGGCAGCGCACCGTGCCCGGGTAGCGCAGCTCGCGAATGAAGCTGCAGTGCGCGTTCACGATCACCGGCCCCTCGCTGCGCGGGTCGGTCCGGAAGCCCGCCGAATCGAACCAGCGGATTCGGGCTTCTTCGAGATAGCGGAAATAGACGGTGTTGTTGACATGGCCCATGGCGTCCATGTC
>JAAZBL010000303.1 GCA_012513825.1 Limnobacter sp.
CCGCGCTTCTTGAACTCGTCGACCAGCTCGGCTTCGCGCTTCTTCACCTGCTCGGTGCCGCGGGCCGCGGCTTCCTGCGTGACTTCGGTGAAGATCTTCTTCTCTTCGTCGCTGAGCTTGTTCCAGACGTGCGGTGCCACCTGCGTGGCGACCGCGTCGACGATGTGGCCGGTCAGGATGATGTGCTTCTGGACCTCGTAGAACTTCTTGGCCTCGATCGTCGGCAGCGGGTTCTCCTGCGCGTCGACGGTGCCGTTGTCGAGCGCCAGGTAGACCTCGGCGAACGCGATCGGCGTCGGGTTGGCGCCGCAGGCTTTCGGCATCGCCATGTAGGCGGGCACGTCGGGCACGCGGATCTTCAGGCCCTTCATGCTCGCGCAATCGGAGATCGGCTTGTTCGAGGTCGTGTGGCGTGCACCGTAGTAGGTCATCGCCGTGATGTGCACGCCGCCGCTCTTCTTCTTGTAGCCGTCGGCGAGCTCGCGGAAGGCGTCGCTCTTCGACCATTGCACCAGGTGATCGCCGTCGCGGAACGTGAACGGGTAGTAGCCGACGCCGATGCGCGGGTAGCTGCGCGCGGCGAACGACAGGCCCGAGATGATCATGTCGACGGTGCCCAGTTGCAGCCCCTGGTTGATGTCGGTTTCCTTGCCGAGCGACGACGCGGGGTAGACAGTGATGTCGAACTTGCCGTTCGTGCGCTTCTTGATCTCCTCGGCGGCCCAGACCGACTGGGTGTGGAACGGTTCCGAGGTTTCGTAGACGTGCGCCCACTTGAGCTTGGTCTGCGCGGCGGCCGGCGCGGCCACGCCGACGGCGGCGGCCACGGCGATCAGGGATGCGATCAGTTTCACGTTTGCTCCTCCTGTTTGAACGGATGCGCAGCCGGCGTCAGTCGACGACCAGTTGCACCTTCATGCTGCGCGTCTTGTCGCGCGCGGTTTCGATGGCCCGGGCCGCCTGCTGCAGCGGCCAGGCGCCGCTGATCAGCGGGCGCACGTCGACGCGCCGATCGGCGATCGCGCCGACGGCGAGTTCGAAGACATTGCCGAAGCGGAACGAGCCGCGCAGGTCGATCTCGCGCGCCATGATCTGGTTGGCCGGCAACTGCACGCCTTCGGCCGGCAGCGTGCCGACCTGCACGACGATGCCGCCGCGGCGCACCGACTGCAGGCAGGTGACCAGCGCCTGCGGCGAACCCGAGACTTCGAAGGCCACGTCGAACTCGCCGGTCGTCGGCGACAGCGGCGCGCCTTCCGGCAGGCGGTCGATGCGGATCGTTTCGTCGGCGCCGACCCGGCGCGCGACCGACAGCGGACGATCGACGACGTCGGTGACGACGATCCGCGCGGCGCCCGCCATCCGGCAGGCGATGACCTGCATGCAGCCGATCGTGCCGCTGCCGGTGACGAGCACGGCCCGGCCCAGCAGCGGGCCGGCACGCGTGGCCGAGTGCAGCGCGACCGACAGTGGCTCCGCCATCGCGATCTCGTCGAGGCCGATCGTTTCGTCGGCGACTACGACGCACTGCGCTTCCGGCGCCGTGAAGTATTCGCGGAACATGCCCTGCATGTGCGGGAACACGCTGGCGCTGCCGAGGAAGCGCATGTCCCGGCACAGGTTCTCGCGCCCTTCGCGGCAGGCCGCGCAGCGCCGGCAAGGGCGCGACGGATTGATGGCGACCCGGTCGCCGGGCCTGACGCGGCTCACGCCGGGGCCGACCGCGGCGACCACACCGGAGGCCTCGTGTCCGGGCGTCAGCGGCTCGCGGATGACGAAGCTGCCGACGCGCCCGTGCAGGTAGTAGTGCATGTCGGAACCGCAGATGCCGGCGGCTCCGAGCCGGACCAGCACCTCGCCTTCGACGGCCTGCGGGACCGGCGCATCGACGACGCGAAGGTCCATCGCGCCGTGCACCTTGCACTCGAGCATCCGGATCTTTTCTCCTCGGCGGATCGTTCTCGGCGGATTTTGCGCGATCCTAGCACGCTGGTCGACTAGTATACTAGTCACGCCCCCGACGATTTTTCCGCCTCGTTCGCCCGTCCGCGTTTCGTTCGAATGTCCGCGCTCGCGAGTCCCGTTCCGCAGCGCCGCAGCAGGATCGCGGTGCCGCAGATCTATGCGGAGCTGCTCGGGCAGGTCGTGTCGATGAAGTTGCAGCCCGGCGCGGCGCTTTCGGAATCGCGGATCGCCGAGAGCTACGGCGTCAGCCGCACGCCGGTGCGCGAAGCCTTCAAGCGGCTCGCCGAGGACGGGTTCCTCGACGTGATCCCGCAGGTCGGCACCTTCGTCGCACGCATCGAGCTGCAGGCGATCCGCGACGCCCACTTCGTGCGCGAGACGCTCGAGTGCCGGATCGCCGCGCTGGCTGCGCAGAACATCGACGCCGACGGTCGCCGCGAGCTCGCGCGCAACATTCGCGAACTGGCCGCGGCCCAGGTGGCCGGCGACCGGGCCGCACACTTCATGGCCGACGAGGCGATGCACGCGATGCTGGCGCGCTTCGCCGGCCACCGGGACGTCTGGCAACTGATCCGGATCGCCAAGGCCCAGCTCGATCGCGTGCGCCAGCTCGCGCTGACGCATCCGCGACGCCCGCGAGAGACCGTGCGCGAGCACCGGGCGATCGCCGATCGGGTCGCTGCCGGCGACGCGGCCGGGGCGGCCGAGGCGATGCGCGAGCATCTGGCTACGGTCATCGACGTGCTCGAAGACATCGCCGGGCGCCATCCGCAGTACTTCGTCGAACGAGGTTCCGAATGAAACCGAGCCGGATCGCTGCCATCCGCGCCACGCCGGTCACGGTGCCGCTCGAAGCGCCGCTGCTGCACAGCAACGGTGCGCACTGGGGGCGCTTCGTGCGCACGCTGGTCGAGGTCGAGACCGACGACGGCTTCGTCGGCCTCGGCGAGCTCGGCGGGGGCGGCGAGAGCGCGTCGGCCGCGGTCGAGGGACTGATCGATTACCTGAAGGGACACGACGTGTTCCGGCTCGAGGCGATGCGCTTC
>JAAZBL010000304.1 GCA_012513825.1 Limnobacter sp.
CCATCGACGAACCGCAGCCGGCTGGCACAGCGCCTGCGCCGCGTGCTGAAGGGCGAGGTCCTGTTCGACGCCGCGTCGCGCGGGCGCTATGCGACCGATGCCTCGATCTACCAGGTCGATCCGGTCGGTGTCGTCGTGCCGGCCGACGAGGCCGACGTGGTCGCGACGATCGAGCTGGCGCGCGAGATGCGCGTGCCGATCCTGCCGCGCGGCGGCGGTACCAGCCAGTGCGGGCAGACCGTCGGCGAGGCGCTGGTCATCGACAACAGCCGGCACCTGAACGCGATCACGGCCTTCGACGCGCAGGCGATGACCGTCGAGGTCCAGCCCGGCGTCGTGCTCGACCAGCTCAACGCCTACCTGAGGCCGCACGGTCTGTGGTTCCCGGTCGACGTGTCGACCTCGGCGCAGGCCACGCTCGGCGGGATGGCAGGCAACAACTCCTGCGGGTCGCGCTCGATCGCCTACGGCAACATGGTCCACAACGTGCTCGGCATCGACGCGATCCTGTCCGACGGTGTCAGCGAGCATTTCGGCCCCTTCGGGGTCGACGCAGCGCGCCCGATGAGCTCCGGGCGCAGCGGCCAGCTCGTGTCCGGCCTGTTCGCGCTCGGCGCACGCGAACGCGACGAAATCGAACGCGTCTGGCCGAAGGTGCTGCGCCGGGTCGGCGGCTACAACCTCGACGTGTTCCACCCGCAGTCCGAGCGCCCGTACACGGCCGACGGCTCGGTCAACCTCGCGCACCTGCTGGTCGGCTCCGAAGGCACGCTCGCGTACTTCCGCCGGCTGAAGCTCAGGCTCGCGCCGCTGCCGAAGGCGCGCGTGCTCGGCGTCGTCAATTTCCCGACGTTCTGGGCGGCGATGGACAGCACCCAGCACATCGTCAAGCTCGGTCCGAGCGCGGTGGAGCTGGTCGACCGGACGATGATCGAGCTCGCACGCGAGAACCCGGTCTTCCGCCCGACCATCGATCGCGCGCTGATCGAGCGCGACGGCAAGCTGCCGGAAGCGATCCTGCTCGTGGAGTTCGCCGGCGAGCAGCGCGAGCCGCTGCTGCGCAGCCTCGCGCGGCTCGTCGAGCTGGTCGGCGACCTGGGGCTGCCCGGTGCCGTCGTCGAGATGCCCGACGAAAAGGCGCAGAAGGCGCTGTGGGACGTGCGCAAGGCCGGGCTGAACATCATGATGTCGCTGAAGGGCGACGGGAAGCCGGTTTCGTTCATCGAAGACTGCGCGGTGCCGCTCGAGCACCTGGCCGAGTACACGGACCGGCTGACCGAGGTCTTCGCGCGGCACGGCACGCGCGGCACCTGGTACGCGCACGCGTCGGTCGGCACGCTGCACGTCCGGCCGATCCTCGACATGCGCCGCGACGGCGCCGCGAAGATGCGCGCGATCGCCGAGGAGGCGGCGGCGCTGGTGCGCAGGTACAAGGGCGCGTTCTCCGGAGAGCACGGCGACGGGCTCGTGCGCAGCGAGTGGGTCGGCTGGCAGTTCGGTCCGCGGCTCGAACGCGCGTTCGAGGAAGTCAAGGACCTGTTCGATCCGCTCGGTCTGATGAACCCCGGCAAGATCGTGCGCGCCACGAAGATGGACGATACGCGGCTGTTCCGCTACCCGCCCGGGCATACGGCACAGCCGCTCGCGACCGCGCTCGACTGGTCGGCCTGGAACGTGACCGCCGATCCGGTCACCGAGGAAGTCGGTGCGCCCGGCTCGGGCGGGGACCCGGCCGGCGGTTTCGCGAAGGCCGCCGAGATGTGCAACAACAACGGCCACTGTCGCAAGTTCGACGCCGGAACGATGTGCCCGAGCTGGCGCGTCACGCGCGACGAGCAGCACCTGACGCGCGGGCGCGCGAACACCTTGCGGCTCGCGCTGAGCGGTCAGCTCGGCCCCGATGCGCTGACGTCGACCGCCGTGCGCGATGCGATGGACCTGTGCGTCGGCTGCAAGGGCTGCAAGCGCGACTGCCCGACCGGCGTCGACATGGCGCGGATGAAGGTCGAGTTCCTGCATCACTGGACGGCACGGCACGGGCTGCGCCTGAAGGACCGGCTGGTCGCCTGGCTGCCGCGCTACGCGCCGTGGGCCTCGCGCTTTCACTGGCTGCTGAACCTGCGCGACCGGCTGCCGGGCGCCGCCTGGGCGAGCGAGCGGATGCTGGGCTTGTCGGCGAAGCGGACGCTGCCGCGCTGGCGCAGCGATCCGTTCACGCGCGACGCCGACGTACGGGCCGATCGGGTGGCCGCGTCGTCCGGAGCCGGCGAGGCCGAAGCCGGCCTGCGCGAGGTCGTGCTCTGGGCCGACACCTTCGACAACTGGTTCGAACCCGACAACCTGCGCGCCGCGCGCCACGTGCTGCAGGCCGCCGGTTATCGCGTGCACGTCGCGCGTGCGGCGGCCGACGCGCAGCCGTCGCGGCCCCTGTGCTGCGGCCGCACCTTCCTGGCCAGCGGCCAGGTCGACGAGGCGCGCGCCGAGGCCCGCCGAACGCTGGCCGCACTGGCGCCCTACGTCGAGCGCGGCGTGCCCGTCGTCGGGCTCGAGCCGTCATGCCTGCTGACGATGCGCGACGAGTTCCTGGTGATGGGCCTGGGCGAGGCGGCGAACAAGCTGGCCGGGCAGGCGCTGCTGTTCGAGGAGTTCCTCGCCGGCGAGCATGCCGTCGGTCGGCTCGAGCTGCCGCTGCGCGCGCTGCCGCAGAGCGAGGCGCTGCTGCACGGACACTGTCACCAGAAGGCCTTCGACGCGGTCAGGCCGATCGAAACGGTGCTCGCTCTCGTGCCGGGGCTGCGGGTGCGCACGGTCGAGTCGAGCTGCTGCGGCATGGCCGGCAGCTTCGGCTACGAGGCCGAGCACTATGCGGTCTCGATGAAGATGGGCGAGCTGTCGCTGCTGCCGGCGGTGCGCGAGGCCGGCGCCGATACGCTGGTCGTCGCCGACGGCACCAGCTGCCGGCACCAGATCGCCGACGGCGCGCAGCGCGAGGCGCTGCACGTGGCGCGGGTGCTCGAGCGGGCGCTGGAGGGATGACACCCGCCCCGCGGCCGCGCAATCGCTTCGACGCCGGCGAGCTCGCCGGCGCCTTCGGCGACCTCGGCACGACGATTCCTTTCGTCGTCGGCTACATCGGCCTGCTGAAGATGGATGCGTCAGCGATCCTGCTGCCTTTCGGCATCGCGCTGCTGGTCGTCGGCTTCGTCTACCGGACGCCGTTCCCGGTGCAGCCGATGAAGGCGATCGGCGCGACCGCGCTCACGCATGCCGCGCTGGCCGACGGGCTGGGCAGCCAGGCGGTCGTTGCCGCCGGCCTGGTCACGGCACTGCTGTGGCTGGCGTTGGGCGCCAGCGGCCTGGCCACGCGGCTGGCGCGCCTGATTCCGCGTGCGGCGCTGCTCGGCGTGATCATGGGCCTCGGTTTCGCGTTCATGCTGCAAGGCGTCGAGCTGATGGCCGCCGAGGGCGTGCTGGCCGCGGTGCTGCTGGCGGCGACGTTGGCGCTGCTGTCGCGCCGCTGGCCGGCGATGCTGGTCCTGCTGGCCGCCGGTGCGGCGATCGCGCTGTATCGCGAGCCGTCGCTGGCCGGGCGGCTCGCCGGCACCGGCGTCGGTTTCGCGCTGCCCGCCTTCGCCTGGCCAAGCCTGACCGGCGCGGACCTGTGGCTCGGCACGATGCTGCTGGCGCTGCCGCAATTGCCGCTGACCTTCGGCAACGCGCTGATCGCGGTCACCGGCGAGAACAACCGGCTGTTTCCCGATCGGCCCGTCACCGAACGCCGCGTCGCACTGTCCACCGGCGCGATGAACCTGCTGTCGAGTGCCGTCGGCGGCGTCCCGCTCTGTCACGGCGCCGGCGGGCTCGCCGCGCACGTCCGCTTCGGCGCCCGCACCGGCGGCGCGCCGATCATGCTCGGCACGCTGTTCGTCGTGCTCGCGCTGTGCTTCGACGATGCCGTCACGCTGTTGTTCGCGCTGGTGCCGCCGGCCGTGCTCGGCGTGATCCTGTTCCTGGCCGGCGTCGAACTGGCGCTCGGCAGCCGCGATCCGGAGTCGGAGAAGAGCGATCGATTCGTCGTGCTCGCCACGGCCGGGATCGCGATCTGGCACCCCGGCCTGGCGATCCTGTTCGGCGTCGCCGCGCATCATGCGTCGCGGCTCGGCTGGCTGCGCATGTAGCGGCGACGCGACGACCCGCAGCGCCGGCGGCGCGGGTATGCTCTAGCCTCTCGGCCGGGCCGGTACCGCGCCGAACGCCACGGAACCCGAACATGGATCCACTGTTTCGCAAGGCCGCGCTCGAATATCACGAGCAGGGCACGCCCGGAAAGATCTCCGTCACGCCGACCAAGGGGCTCGTCAGCCAGCGCGACCTGGCCCTCGCGTACTCGCCCGGCGTGGCCGCCGCCTGCGAGGAGATCGTCGCCGATCCGGCGAATGCCGCCCGCTACACGAGCCGGGCCAACCTGGTCGGCGTCATCACGAACGGTACGGCCGTGCTCGGGCTGGGCAACATCGGGCCGCTGGCGTCGAAGCCGGTCATGGAAGGCAAGGGCGTGCTGTTCAAGAAGTTCGCCGGCATCGACGTCTTCGACATCGAAGTCGACGAACTCGACCCGGACCGGCTCGTCGAGCTGATCGCGGCGCTCGAGCCGACCTTCGGCGCGATCAACCTCGAGGACATCAAGGCGCCCGACTGCTTCATCGTCGAGCGCAAGCTGCGCGAGCGGCTGAAGATCCCGGTCTTCCACGACGACCAGCACGGCACGGCGATCGTCGTCGGTGCCGCGCTGACCAACGGGCTGTCGGTCGTCGGCAAGTCGATCGGAGAGGTCAAGATGGTCTGCAGCGGGGCCGGCGCGGCGGCGCTGGCCTGCCTGAACCTGCTCGTCGACCTCGGCCTGAAGCGCGAGAACATCTGGGTTGCCGACATCGCCGGCGTCGTCTACGAAGGGCGCACCGAGCTGATGGACGAGGACAAGGCCGCGTTCGCGCAGAAGACCGACAAGCGCACGCTGGGCGAGATCATCGACGGCGCCGACATCTTCCTGGGCCTGTCGGCGGGCGGCGTGCTGAAGTCCGACATGGTCGCCCGGATGGCGAAGCGGCCGATCATCATGGCGCTGGCCAATCCGAATCCGGAGATCATGCCCGAGGAGGTGCGCGCGGTGCGCGACGACGCGATCATCGCCACCGGGCGCAGCGACTACCCGAACCAGGTCAACAACGTCCTCTGCTTCCCGTTCATCTTCCGCGGCGCGCTCGACGTCGGCGCCACGCGGATCACGCGCGAGATGGAGATCGCCGCGGTGCGCGCGGTCGCCGAGCTCGCGCGGGCCGAGTCGAGCGAGGTCGTCACGGCGGCCTACGGCGCGTCGCAGGGCGTGTTCGGCCCCGACTACCTGATTCCGAAGCCCTTCGATCCGCGGCTCATCGCGCGCATCGCGCCGGCGGTCGCCCGTGCCGCGATGGACAGCGGCGTCGCGACCCGGCCGATCGCCGACTTCGAGGCCTACCACCGGCAGCTCGAGCAGTTCGTCTACCACTCGGGCCACTTCATGAAGCCGGTCTTCGCGGCGGCGCGCGACATTCGCGACCGCACGATCGTCTATGCGGAGGGCGAAGAGGAGCGGGTGCTGCGCGCGCTGCAGGTGATCATCGACGAGAAGCTCGCCCGGCCGGTGCTGGTCGGCCGGCCGGCGGTCATCGAGCAGCGTATCGAGCGCTTCGGCCTGCGGATGAAGGCAGGCGTGCATTTCGAGATCGTCAACCCGGACCAGGACGAACGCTACGGCCGCTACTGGCGCGAGTACCACCAACTGACCGACCGCAAGGGGATCACCGAGCAGTACGCGAAGATCGAGATGCGTCGCCGGCTGACGCTGATCGGCGCGATGATGATCCACATGGGCGAAGCCGACGGCATGATCTGCGGCACCTACGGCAACTACTCGCTGCACCTGCACTACATCGACCAGGTCATCGGCCGGCGTCCCGGCGCCAGCGTCTACGCGGCGATGAACACGCTGATGCTCGAAGGTCGCCAGGTCACGCTGGTCGATACGCACGTGAACGCCGACCCGACCGCCGAGCAGCTGACCGAGATCACGCTGATGGCTGCCGAAGCGCTGCGCCGGATCGGTATCGAGCCCAAGGTGGCGCTGCTGTCGCACTCGAACTTCGGCACCTCGAACCTGCCCAGTGCGGTCAAGATGCGCGACGCGCTCGCGTTGATCCGGGAGCGGGCGCCGGAACTGGAGATCGACGGCGAGATGCATGGCGACACGGCGCTCGATTCGCAGTACCGCGAGCGCTGGATGCCGCGCTCGACGCTGTCGGGCGATGCCAACCTGCTCGTGCTGCCCGGCATCGACGCGGCCAACATCTCGTACAACCTGCTGAAGACGGCGGCCGGGCACAACGTGTCGATCGGCCCGGTGCTGCTCGGCGCCGCGCGCCCGGTTCACATCCTGACGCCGTCGGCCACGGTGCGCCGGATCGTCAACATGACGGCCTGGACCGTCGTCGAGGCGCTCGGCGAACGCTGAGCGGACCGCAGGCGGCGGGCCGGCGCCCGACGCCTGTCCTGCCGGGGCTACCGTCCGGTCCCGCCGCGTTGACCGCCGGACGGCCGGCACCTAGGGTGGAGGCCCGACCTCCATCATTGACGATTCAACCGGCCCGAAAGACCACCATGTCCGCGCCGCAAGCCCAAGGCGTCGGCGACGAAACGATCGACGCGCCCCCTGTCGACCGGCGCCGTCGTCTCGAATTGCTCGAGGACTGCCGCGAACTGGTGCTCTCGCGCCTGGGGCGCGTCGTTGCCGAAGCGCTCGCAGGCATCAGCGACGAACTGACCGAACTCGCGCTGCGAGAAACGCGACGCGACGCCCAGCAGGCGCTGCTCGACGCGGTGTCGCTGGTGCGTCGGCATCGGCCCGAGATCGAACTGCGCTTCCACGACGCGTTCTCGGAGATCTTCGAGCGCCGGATGCGCGGCGAGTCCGACCTGCCGCAGCCGTCGCAGCCCAAGGGCGGCGAACTGTCGCTGGTCGACGACGCCGAGATCGGCGAACGCCTGGCGATCGACCGGCTCGTCCAGCGTTCGCGCAGCAAGCTCGACCCCGACGAGGTCCTCGGCGTGCGGGCGCGGCTCGGTGCGCTGGTCGAGCGCGACTGGTTCGACGAAAAGGGGCATCCGGCATCGCCCGAGGCCGTGTTCGAGGCGCTGCGCCGGACGCTCGACCAGTTGAAGGCGAACTCCGACGTTCGTGACGCGTTGCTGCGCGCGCTCGAACCGCACGTGTCGGCGAACCTGAACGACA
Organism: Limnobacter sp.; assembly: GCA_012513825.1. Classification (GTDB taxonomy): domain Bacteria; phylum Pseudomonadota; class Gammaproteobacteria; order Burkholderiales; family Burkholderiaceae_E; genus Zeimonas. The sequence continues at coordinate 7,325 of JAAZBL010000304.1, forward strand.
TCTACTCGGGCGTCAACGAACGGCTGCGCAGCGGCCAGATCCTGCCGAGCATCCGGGCGCGGATCGTCAATGCGCCCGATACGCGCGTCGGCCTGCACGCCGATTCGGGAAACGTGCCGTCGGCGCGTAGCGACGGCCATGGCAACGCCACCGGGGAGCCCGCCGACGGCCGGCCCGGCGGTCCGGACACGTTCGGAGGCGTCGGCAATGCCGGTGGATCGGGCGGTCCGGGAGCTGCGGGCGGGCCGGGGAGGCCGGGCGGACAGGGCGGACCGGCGGGTCCGTGGGCGGAAGGGCAGGGCCCGATGACGGGCGGGCAGGGCGTCGGCGGGGGCCACGGGGCAACTGCGGGCGCGTTCGGCGCCGCCGGCGCCGGGGGCGCGTCGGGCTCCGGTTTCGCGGGCAGTCCGGGTGGGCCCGGTAGCCCGGGCGGTCCGGGTGGTCCAGGTGGCTCCAGTGGCTCCGGCGGCGGCTCCAGTGGCCCGGGGGGTGCCGGCGGGATTTCCGGCGGACCGGGATGGGCGCCCGGTCAGAACGCCGGCAAGGGCGGCTACGTCGACCCGGGCGGCCATGCACGCGGCGCGGCCGGCGCAGCTCCGTACGGCGGGCCCGGCGGCGCGATGCCGAGCGGCCCGATCAACGCCGATCGCTTCACCGACCTGCTGCGCCAGTATGCCGAGGGGATGCCCGGCGCGCGCCGGATGGCCGCCTGCGTGCTGATCGACGAAGCCAGCTACGACGCGGCCGGCCTGCACGAGCAGGGGGTGAACCCCGAGCTGATGGATGCGCTGAACGCCGTGCAGGCCGGTTTCGGCGATGGCGGCGCCGGCGGCATCAACATGCAGGCGGCGATGGTCGAAGAAACCGGCACCAAGGGCACGGCGCTCGACCAGCTGACTGCCGAGATCGTCTCGATCGTCTTCGACCATCTGTATGCCGACCGCCGCCTGCCCGATCCGGTCAAGCAGCAGTTGCTGCGCCTGCAGATCGTCGCGCTGAAGGCCGCGCTGATCGATCGCAGCTTCTTCGCGCGCTCGTCGCACCCGATGCGGCGGCTGATCGACATGATCTCGGAAGCGGCGGTCGACCCCGAGGCCGACGTCAGCCCCGAATCGGTCTTCGTCGTCGGGGTGACCGAGATCGTCGACTGGGTGATCGCCAGTTTCGACCGGGACCTGACGGTCTTCCAGGACGCCGCCGCACGCTTCGACCTGCTGGTCTCGCGCGAGGCCGAGACGCGGGCCGCCCGGCAGGCCGAGATCGCGCGGCAGGCCGAACGGCTCGAAGCGATCGCCTTGGCGCAGCAAGAGGCGCGCAGCGCGCTGGCCGAGCGAACCGACCACACGACGCCGCGCTTCGTGCGCGCCTTCCTCGACACCTGGTGGTCGATCGCCACCGCGAGCGCGCGGGTCGACCACGGGAACGAGGCCGAGGAACAGGCCCTGCACTGCGCCGAGTCGCTGATCTGGAGCGTCGCCCCGAAAGCGGCCGACGACATCGCCCGGCTCGCGAGCCTGTTGCCGAAAATGATCGGGGACCTCACGCGCGGCATCACGCCGCTCGAGATGGACGAGTCGGTGCGACAGGCCTTCTTCGACGACCTGCTGAAATGGCATACGCGCGCGATCAAGCACGCGAAGCTGGCGGTCCCGTTGCCGCTCGAGGACGTCGACGCGGGCCTGGCCGGCAGCTGGTCGCCGGCCACGGTCGTCGAGGACGTCTCCGAAGAGGCGCTCGAAATCATCGAGTCGCTGCGCCTGGGCGTCATCATGGAATTCGTCGAACCGGACGGCCGGCGCGTCCGCCTGCGGCTCGCCTGGCTCAGTCCGAGCCGCAGGCTGTTCATGCTGACGCGATTCCCCGACATCGCGCGCCCGGTCCGGCGCGTGGAGCTCGGCAAGCTGATCGACTCGGGGCGCGCCCGGCCGGTCGGCGGTGCGACCGCGCTCGACCGCGCGATCGCCGCGATCGCCGCGATCGCCGACCGCAGGATCGTCTGAACCGCGCCGCCCGCTTTCGGCGGGCCGCCAGCCCCTTGTCCCTGCGGCCGCTAACTGCTTAGCATAGGCCGCATGACCTGGCGCCGACTGCTATTGCTGGTTCCGCTCGTCGTCGCGCTGGCTGCGGTCAACGCGCTGGTGCAGCGCAGTGGCGTGGGCGTCGGCGAGGTCGGCGAGGTGCCGCTCGAAGCCCCGCTCGACCGGCCGGGCGTCGGTGCCGGCGAGGTCGCGCTGACGACGTTGCCGCCCGAGGCGCAGGCGACCTTCGCGCTGGTGCGCGCCGGCGGGCCCTATCCGTACGCCAAGGACGGCTCGATCTTCTTCAACCGGGAGCGCTTGCTGCCCGAACGCCGGCGCGGCCACTACACCGAGTACACGGTGCCGACCCCGGGCGCCCGCGACCGCGGCGCGCGGCGCATCGTCGCCGGGGGCGACCCGCGCAGCAGCGGCGAGTTCTGGTACACCGACGATCACTATCGCAGCTTCAAGCGGATCAGGGAGTGAGACCATGGGCGCCTTGAGCAATATCCCGTCCCATGCCGTCCTGCCGCTCGGCGCCTACGACGAACATTCGCTGACTCGTGCCGCCAGGCAAGCCGACCAGACGCTGCTGACCGTCGACCTGTGCGGCGCACGGGACCGCGAGGCCGTGTTCGCGCAGATCGCCAAGGCGTTCTCGCTGCCGGCGCACTTCGGCCACAATCTCGACGCGCTGTACGACAGCGTTACCGACATGAAACCCAGCCTCGATGCCGAGCAGCCGGGCTTCTTCGTCGTGCTGAAGAACCTGCCCGACACCGAATCGTTCGGGCGCGAAGATCGCGACGCGCTGCTCGACGTGTTCCGCGAGGCGGCCGATTACTTCTTCGACCGCGGTACCGCGTTCCGCGTCTTCTATTCGGTCGGGCAACAGGCGGAAGCCAGCAGGACCGGCTCGCACTGAGCGTCGGCGTCCGGGCGGCGCTCAGAAGTCGCCGGCCAGCGCCTGCAAGGCGGCGATCGCGGCGAGCCCGGCGGTTTCGGTGCGCAGCGTCCTGTGCCCGATCGACACGGCTTCGAAGCCCGCGTCTCGTGCCGCCTGCAGTTCCTCGTCGGCGAAGCCCGATTCGGGGCCGACCAGCAACACGAGCGGCGTGCGTGCGTCGATGCCGGCCTGCGACAGCCGGCGCGGCGCCCGCGGATCGAGCACCAGCCGTCGGGGCGCCGGCACGGGCCATGCTCCGTCGACGAAGTCGGTCAGCCGGCGCGGCGCGGACAGCGTCGGCAGCAGCGACCGGCCCGACTGCGTGCAGGCCGATTCGACGATGTTGCGCCAGTGCCCGAGCTTGCGCTGCGCGCGATCGGCGTCGAGCCGAAGCTGCGATCGCGCCGACGCGAGCGGGACGATCGCTGTCACGCCGAGCTCGACCGCCTTCTCGATCGTCCAGTCCATCTTGTCGGCCGTCGACAGGCACTGCCCGAGCGTGATCGCCAGCGGGCTCTCGACCGTGTGCTCGAGCCGCGCCCCGAGCTGCAGCCGGCAGCGGTGCGCATCGGCGACCGCCACGGTGGCGGCGAACGCGTTGCCTCGGCCGTCGAAGGCCTCGACCGCTTCGCCGACGCCCAGCCTCAACACGCGGACCAGGTGATGCGAACGACGCGCGTCGAGTTCGACGGCATCGCCGTCGGCCACGTCGCGCGCAGCGCCTTCGCCGACGAGCACGCGCACCGCCATCGCTGTCAGGCGCCGGCCGCGCTCAGCCGACCAGCTTGCGGTAGAAGTTCGGCAGCGCAAACAGGCCGTGGTGCACGTCGCCGTTGTAGTAGTCGAGCCCTTCGATGCCGCGCTCGGCCAGGCGCGCGTCGATCGTCTGCGCATCGATCGTCAGCGGGTCGAGCGTGTCGGACGCGAGCGCCATGCCCCAGTAGGAGCCGTACAGCGGCACGAAGACGCCGAACGGACGCACGATGCGGAAGGTCTCCGACAGCGCCTTCACGAGCTCGCGTACGCGCTGCCGATCATAGACCGGCGAGCCGATATGCAGCATCAGCGCGCCGCCCGGCGCCAGCACCGAGCGCGCAAGCGCGAAGAATTCCGGCGTGTACAGCGGTTGGGCCGGCGTATCGGGATCGGTGAGGTCCAGCACCACGAGGTCGAAGCGCTCGCCGTTCGGATCGGCGGCCAGGCGCTCGACCAGCTTGAAGCCATCGCCGATCTCGACCTGCAGCCGCGGATCGTCGAAGACGCCGCGATGCACGCCCTTCAGGTGCTCGCGCGCGACCTCGACCACGTCGGGGTCGAGTTCGCCCATCAGCACGCGCTGCATCGACGGATGCTTGAGCAGCTCCTCGCTCGAGCCGCCGTCGCCGCCGCCGATGACCAGCGCCGAACGCGGCGCTTCGTGTGCGGTCGCCGCCGTGTGGACGATCGGCTCGTGATAGAAGAACTCGTCGCCCTCGGAGGTCATGTAGGTGCCGTCGAGCCGGAACAGCTTGCCCCACTGCGGCGTATCGAAGACCTCGAGCAACTGGTATGGCGTGCGCTTGGTCAGCAGCCGGCGCGTCGCGCGAAAGCCGTAGGCACTGTCGTGTCCCAGCCATTCGAGCAGCAGCTCGTCGGACCGGGTCTCCGGATCCCTCGAGCCGCGCAGGATCCGGTTCGTGTTCTGGTCGCGCGGCGCGAAAGCGACGATCAGGTCGTCGAGCAGGCGCTCGGCCTTCTGCGAATTGTCGGTCGAGAAGTTGCAGACGTAGACGTCGAGCGTGACGCCGGCGCGTTCGGGCCAGGTGTGCACGGCCAGGTGCGATTCGGCCAGCAGCGCAGCGCCGGTCACGCCACCGGGCTGTCCTTCCCATTCGGGAAACTTGAAGAACTTCTCGTCGACGAGCGTGAGCCCGGACTTTTCTATGGCTTCGCGGCACAGGCCCGCGAGCGTTTCCGAGTCGATCAGCAAGGACGCATCGCAATTGCATCCATACAGATCGGCGGTCAGATGCAATCCCTGCATTTTCAGCCAACCCCCCCTGGTTTCCAAGCCCGACACATCCCGGACCAATCGAAAGGTGGTGGACGCGACCGCCGCCGCCATCCGGAGATGACTTTGTCTGATGCGCCCCGCAAAAAGCCGGCGATTATAGCAGGGGCGTGGACAGGCTGCACAGCCCCGCCCATGGGCGTTTGGTAGAATCGAAGGTTTTCAACCCGCACCGCGCCCCGGCCTTCCTGCCGGGCAGCCGCCGCTCGAGGAATCAAGCATGGGCATCCCCGATCTCGCCGCTCCGACCGCTCGCCAGACTTCGGAGCGCCGTGCGGCGAACCCGGTGTCGCCTTCGTCGATGGCCAATGCGATCCGCGCGCTGTCGATGGACGCCGTCCAGCAGGCCAACTCCGGGCACCCGGGCATGCCGATGGGCATGGCCGAGATCGCCGTCGCGCTGTGGACTCGCCATCTGAAGCACAACCCGGCGAACCCGGCCTGGCCGGACCGCGACCGCTTCGTGCTGTCCAACGGGCATGGCTCGATGCTGCTCTATTCGCTGCTGCACCTGAGCGGTTACGACCTGCCGATCGACGAGCTGCGCAACTTTCGCCAGTTGCATTCGAAGACCCCCGGCCATCCCGAGGTCGGCGTCACGCCGGGCGTCGAGACCACGACCGGGCCGCTCGGCCAGGGTCTGGCCAACGCGGTCGGCATGGCGCTGGCCGAGAAGATGCTGGCCGCGCGCTTCAATCGCGACGGCCTGCCGCTCGTCGATCACTTCACCTGGGTCTTCGCCGGCGACGGCTGCCTGATGGAGGGCATCTCCCACGAGGCCTGCTCGCTGGCCGGCACGCTGCGGCTGTCCAAGCTCGTCCTGTTCTACGACGACAACGGCATCTCGATCGACGGCGAAGTGCGCAACTGGTTCACCGACGACAGCGTGCGCCGTTTCCAGGCCTACGGCTGGCACGTGATTCCCGACGTCGACGGCCACGACGTCGACGCGGTCGACGCGGCGATCGCGCTGGCCCGCGACTGGGGCGTCAACGGCCGTGACGGCGTGTTCGCACCCACGCTGATCCAGTGCCGCACGCAGATCGGCAAGGGTTCGCCGGCGCGCGTGAACACGGCCAAGGCTCACGGCGAGCCGCTGGGCAAGGACGAAGTCGCGGCCACGCGCGAGGCGATCGGCTGGCCCAGCGAAGCCTTCGTCGTGCCCGACGAGGTCCGTGCGGCCTGGGACGCGCGCACCGAAGGCACCCGGCGCGAGGCCGACTGGGACGCGCTGCACGAGCGCTACGCGGCGGCCCACCCGCAGGATGCCGCCGAGTTCGACCGGCGGATGCGTGGCGAGCTGCCGGCTGCCTACGACGAGGCGCTCGATGCCGCACTCGCCGAAGCCGTCGCGAAAGCCGAGAAAATCGCCACGCGCAAGGCCTCGCAGAACGCGCTGAACCACTTCGGACCGGCGCTGCCCGAGCTCGTCGGCGGCTCGGCCGACCTGACCGGCAGCAACCTGACCGACTTCAAGGGGAGCGGCGCGCTGCGCGCGAACGAATCCTTCGCTGCCGGCAGGCACATCAACTTCGGTGTTCGCGAGTTCGGGATGAGCGCGATCCTCAACGGGCTCGCGCTGCACGGCGGCTTCATCCCCTACGGCGGCACCTTCCTCACGTTCTCCGACTACGCGCGCAACGCGGTGCGGATGGCCGCACTGATGAAGCAGCGCGTGATCTTCGTCTACACGCACGACTCGATCGGCCTCGGCGAAGACGGCCCGACGCACCAGGCAGTCGAGCATGCGGCCTCGCTGCGGCTGATCCCGAACCTCGATGTCTGGCGCCCCTGCGATCCGGTCGAAAGCGCGATCGCCTGGGGTGCCGCGATCGCGCGCGCCGACGGGCCGAGCGCGCTGCTGTTCACGCGCCAGGCCGTGCCCTTCGTGACTCGCTCCGAGCTTCAGACCGACGCGGTGGTCCGCGGCGGCTACGTGCTGCGCGACGCCGAGGAAGCGGTCGCCGTGATCATCGCCACCGGCTCCGAAGTGGGCCTTGCGCTCGACGCGCGCGAGTTGCTGGCCGCCGAGGGCATTGCCGTGCGTGTCGTTTCGATGCCGGCCACCACGGTCTTCGATCGCCAGGACGAGAGCTGGCGCAAGGCGGTGCTGCCCGACGGGATGCCGCGCGTGGCCGTCGAGGCCGGCGTGCGCGACTTCTGGTGGAAGTACCGCTGCGACGCCGTCGTCGGCATCGACAGCTTCGGCGAATCGGCGCCCGCGCAGGCACTGTTTGAGTATTTCGGCCTGACCGCCGGGAAAGTCGCCGACGCGGTGCGCGAAGTGCTGCGCCAGCGCGCCTGAACCGCATCGCGAACGAACCCAGCCTCCCAATCCCACCCAGGAA
>JAAZBL010000305.1 GCA_012513825.1 Limnobacter sp.
CACCGACGTGGACCCCGTAGGACATGCCCAGGAAGATCAGGCCGCCGAACAGGAAGGTCGTGAGTTCGAGCGCCCAGACGAAGCTGTAGTTGAACACGTAGCGCGCGATCACCTGCACGAACGTGATCAGCGTCATCAGGGCCAGGAGGACGGCCAGCACCCATCCTTCCAGCCTCTCGGTCCAGTCGGGACGCCTCGAAGTGTGCCCGGCGTGTCCATCGCTCATCACGACCTCCTGCGGGCGACGAGTTCTTATTTGTTGTTGCTTTCCAGAGCCGCCTGGATCAGGTCCTGGCCGATGTCACGTTCGAACTTCTTCCAGACCGGCTCCATCGCCTTGCGCCACTCGGCGATGTCCTCCTTCGTCAGCGTCTGGATCTTTGCCCGCCCCGCTTCGGCGATCAGCTTGCGATCGCGCTCGTTGAGCTCCTCGGCCAGCTTGTTCGCATGGGCGGTCGCTTCGTCGAGTGCCTTCTGCAGACCGGAACGGATGTCCTCGGGCAGACCGTTCCACCACTTCGCATTGGTCACGACCATGTAGTCGATGACGCCGTGGTTCGTGTTGGCGATCGTCTTCTGGACTTCGTGGAACTTCTGAGAGTAGATGTTCGACCAGGTGTTCTCCTGCCCGTCGACGACGCCGGTCTGCAGCGCCTGGTAGACCTCGGCAAAGGCCATCTTCTGCGGATTCGCGCCCAGCGCCCGGAACTGAGCCTCGAGCACGTCGGACGCCTGGATGCGGAACTTCAGGCCCTTGACGTCCTCGGGACGCTCGAGCTTGTCGCGGTTCGTCGACAGCTGCTTCATCCCGTTGTGCCAGTAGGCCAGCCCCTGGAGCCCGCGCTTCTGCATCGAATCGAGCAGCGACTTGCCCTCCGGGCCCTGCTGGAAGCGGTCGACGGCGTCGAGGTCGTCGAACAGGAACGGCAGGTCGAAAAGCTGGACCTTCTTCGTGTAGCGGTCGAACTTCGACAGCGAAGGCGCGATGAGCTGGACGTCGCCCAGCAGCAGCGCCTCGAGTTCCTTGGCATCGCCGAACAGGCTCGAGCTCGGGAATACCTGCACCTGGACCTTGCCGGGCAGCAGCCGCTCCGCCGCCTCCTTGAACTTCAAAGCGCCCTGGCCCTTCGGCGTGGCCTCGGCCACCACGTGACTGAACTTGATCGTGATCGGCGCCTGCGCTTGCGCTGCTACCGAGAACGACAGGGCGATGGCGCCCGCGATCATCGGAATGACCCGCTTCATGCTTGTCTCCTCTGTACGGATTGAATTCGCACTCGCGACGCCGAGGCGGCGAGCTGCCGCGGGGGATTCTATACCCCGAACGCCGATGACCTGAACCCCGGGGAAAGAGAACCGTGACTGGCGGGCAGGACAAAGGAATCGGCCTGCGCGCGCGCTGGGTATCATTCCGGATTGCCTCGCACGACATTTCCGATGAATACCGCCGCCCCTCGCCTGTCCGTCCCGAAGGAGAAACTGAAGTTCGTACTGCTCGAAGGCATCCACGACAGCGCCGAGCAGGTACTCCGACACGACGGCTACACGAACATCGAAAGGCACAAGGGGGCGCTGTCCGGCGAGCCGCTGGTCCGGGCGATCGAAGGCGCACATTTCCTCGGCATCCGCTCGCGCACGCAGCTGACCGAGCAGGTGCTGTCGCAGGCGCCGAAGCTCAGCGCGATCGGCGCGTTCTGCATCGGAACCAACCAGATCGACCTCGACGCAGCGGCCCGGCGCGGCATTCCGGTGTTCAACGCGCCGTTCTCGAACACGCGCAGCGTGGCCGAGCTCGTGCTCGGCGAGATCATCATGCTGATGCGCAACATCCCGGCCAAGAACGCGAAGATGCACGCGGGCACCTGGGAAAAGAGCGCGGCCGGCGCCTTCGAGGTGCGCGGCAAGATCCTCGGCGTCGTCGGTTACGGCCATATCGGCACGCAGATCGGCATCTTGGCCGAGCAGCTCGGGATGACCGTGATCTTCCACGACATCGAGAAGAAGCTGCCGCTGGGCAACGCCCGCCAGGCGGGTTCGCTCGACGAACTGCTCGCCACCGCCGACGTCGTCACGCTGCACGTGCCCGAAACGCCGGCGACCCGCTACATGATCGCCGCGCCGCAACTGGCGCGAATGAAGACCGGCAGCCACCTGATCAACGCGTCGCGAGGCACCGTCGTCGACATCGATGCGCTGGCCGACGCGCTCGGCCGCGAACATCTGCGCGGCGCCGCGATCGACGTGTTCCCCGAGGAGCCGAAGGGCAACGACGGCGTCTTCGAATCGCCGCTGGCCCGCTTCGACAACGTGATCCTGACGCCGCACATCGGCGGGTCGACGTCCGAGGCGCAGGCCAACATCGGCGACGAGGTCGCATCCAAGCTGCTGCGCTACAGCAACAACGGCTCCACGGTCACGGCCGTCAACTTCCCCGAAGTCTCGCTGCCCGAGCACACCGGCAAGTCGCGGCTGCTCCACGTGCACCGCAACGTGCCGGGCATCATCGCGAACATCAACGACCGGTTCTCGCGCGCCGGCATCAACATCTCGGCCCAGTACCTGCAGACCAACGCGCTGGTCGGTTACGTCGTCATCGACATCGACGCGAACGCCAGCCAGGTCGCCCTCGACGAGCTCTGCGGCATCGAGGGCACGATCCGGTGCCGAATCCTGTACTGAGCTGAGCCGACCGTGACGCGGCCGGGACCGGCGCTGATCAGCACGCTGCTGGTCCAGACGCTTGCCAGCCTGGTGTTGACGGCCCCGCCGGTCCTGGCGCCGGTGGTCGCGCCGACCCTCGGATTCGGCGCCGACCGGGTCGGCCTGTTCGTCGGCGCCGCCTACCTGGCGGCGATGCTGTCGGGGCTGGCCAGCGGTTACTGGGTCGCGCGGATCGGCGCCGTGCGCCTGAGCCAGGTCGCGATGGTCGCCTGCGCGCTCGGTGCGACGATCGCAGCGTCCGGCGAGCTCCTGCTGCTGGCGCTCGCGGCACCGATGATCGGCATCGGCTACGGGGTCATCAATCCGGCAGCCTCGAGCCTGCTGGCCCGGCATGCGCCGCTCGCGCGGCGGGGCTTGTTCTTCTCGATCAAGCAGACCGGGGTGCCGCTCGGCGTCGCGCTGGCCGGCCTGCTGCTGCCGCTGGGGCTGCGGGCGTTCGGATGGCGGCCGTCGATCTTCGCTGCCGCGCTGCTGTGCGCAGCGACCGCGCTGGCGCTCAGACCGCTGGTCGCGACGCTGGAACCGCCGAAACCGCCGCCGGTCGACAGCGACGCACCGCCGGAGCAGCCTTCCGAGGTTGCACCGACCGCCGGACTGGCCACGGTTCTGCGCGACCCGGACTTGCGCCGGCTGAGCCTGACCTCGTTCGCGTTCGCCTTCACGCAACTATGCTTCGTGACCTTCCTCGTCTCGTACTTGAACCTCGAGCTGAGCCTGTCGCTGGCGACCGCGGCAGCGATCCTGGCCGGCTCGCAGGCGGTCAGTACGGTGGCGCGGATCGGATGGGGCCATGTCGGCGACCGCTGGATCGATCCGGCCTTCCTGCTCGGGCTGCTCGGGCTGGGCATGGCAGCCGCCTGTGCCGGGCTGGGCCTGCTCGGAACCGGTGCGGCCACCGCAGTGGTCGTGGCGACGGCCGCCGTCTGCGCGGCCACTGCGATGGGCTGGAACGGCGTGTTCTTCGCCGAGCTCGCGCGCAAGGCGGGCCGCTCGGAGATGGCGGCGCTGGCCGGCGCCTCGCAATTCTTCACGTTCTGCGGCAGCATGAGCGGACCCGTCGTTTACGCGGAGATCATCCGGCATGGCGGCAGCTACGGCGCGGCCTACCTGGCGCTCGCCGTCCTGCCGGGCGTGGCCGGGCTGGCGATGCTGAGGGCGGCCTGCAAGCGCGAAGCCAGCGCGTCTGCCGGGAGCCTGCGCTGAGGCCGGCACAGCGAAACGGAACGAGACGACGCGCCGGCCGATGAACGCTCCTCCCAGCCCTGCTCCCGAAGGCATCCCGGCCGGGGATGTCGTCGAACCGGCATTGGCGCCGCGGCGGCGCGGATTCGGCCTCGTCAAGCGCTTCTACGTTCCGCGCATCCTGGGGCTGGCCTGCGGTGCGCTGTGCGTGGCCGCCGCGTTGCAGCAGGTCGGCGCACCCGGCTGGCAGTTCGGCCTGCTGCTGGCGCACGCGCTGCTGTGGCCGCATCTGGCGTTCCGCTGGGCGATCGCGAGCCCGTCGCCTTACGAGGGCGAGCATCGCAACCTGATGGTCGACTCGGCCAGTTGCGGCTTCTGGGCCGCCGCGATGGGCTTCAACATCCTGCCC